>CBFGOM010000190.1:0-11960 GCA_965650385.1 uncultured Oscillatoriaceae bacterium | reverse complement strand
GGAGTTATTCCCCTTGACTAACCTAAAGAGTTCTTGGGAGAGTTGTTCAACAAGCTGGTCCCGCATCTGCAACTCTTCGCGCAGTTGAGACACTTCCGCCTGTAGGGAATGTAGGCTGGGGGTTTCTGATTGGCTCACGATCGTTCGCAGCTCCTTAAATGAACTAAATATCAGTTTATGTAATTGTTAGCGGAAGCGGGGGCGATCGTCATCCTCCCCCAATCGGTGTTCTGTGTTAATTTACCACTTCAGTTCCAGATTGGCACTAATTTTAAACATTCTGTTAAGAAACTTCAGCATTTCATCAAAGATCGGGGGTCCTTCGCTCTTAGAAATCCAGAGGCCCCAATCCCGGTTCTGTGGCAACAGCCTAGATTTAGAATGGGGGTGGGTTGACACTTTCTGGGCGATCGCTCTCTCAGTTGAGGGGAGAAACCCGGTTTCTACTTTCCACACCGAGTCCCCAGGAAGGGACCTCAAGCCCTATATCCACAAATCTTTACACAATTTTTATCCGAGCTTGACTGATTAATTCGGTATAGTTATGATTGTGGCTATTGCTATGAAGCCAAAAGAAGTTAAAATAACTCTTAGCCAGAAACAAAAACAGCAGCAGTCCAGTTGTCTACCACAGGTCTTCACTGACTTGATGAGTAAAACTGACCGATCGCCGGGTTCAAAAAGATGTAGAAAAGGCTGAATGTTGGATGAGCGCCTCTAAGGGGAATTATCAATCCATTTTCAGTGCTTGCTCCTCTAACAAAACCCGTGATTTCTTCCCTTCCAACCTTTAAAATTTTCTGAGGTTTAGGTAGAATTAAGGGGGCCAAAACCAGCCCAGGTCATCAATTCAGTAAAAATTCTGTGTTAGAGATCACTGCGGCTACCACCAACCTGTAAGATACTAGGCTAGGGAGCAACCTACCGGGGTGTCAAAATGCTTACAACAGTCAACAAAGAACTCAAGAGTGAGAGTTTGGAACTCCTGCGTGAATACCAAACCTCTCCCACGACCCACCTACGGAATCGAATTGTCCAATTAAATATTGGGCTAGTTCGCAAAGAAGTCCATCACTGGATGCAACAGTGTACAGAAACTTATGATGACCTCCTGCAAGTGGGCTGTTTGGGCTTGATTCGGGCGATCGAACGGTTTGATATGTCGAAGGGACACGCATTCAGTTCCTTTGCAGTCCCCTACATTCGGGGGGAAATTCAACATTATTTACGGGATAAAAGTCCATCAGTACGGATTCCGCGCCATTGGTTAACCCTGCAACGACAGGCAACCAAGGAAATCCAGAAACTGCAAGAAAGTCTCAATCGCCATCCCTCTGATGTGGAAGTGGCATCGGCCTTAAAGGTTTCTGTGACAGAATGGCAAGAAATCAAGCTTGCCTGTCGCAACCGAGCTCCTTTGAGTTTGGATGCTCCGGTGCAAGATGATGAGGAAGGCGCCGCATCCCTTGGGGAATTAGTGCCGGATGCCGGGTATCGCAGTTTCCAGTTAGCTCAAGAAGACCAACTTCGCCTACAATTGGCCCTTGGAAAACTAGAGGATGGGACGCGCAAGGTCCTAGAGTTCGTATTTCTGCATGATTTGACCCAGAAAGAAACAGCGGAACGCATGGGGATTAGTTCGGTAACCGTTTCTCGTCGGGTGAAAAAAGGTCTAACGTCCCTCAAGAAATTGATGGGAGGAGCAGAATAGCTCAAAAACAAACGGCTTATGGTGTTGAGAAATATAGAGTAATCAATAAAAGTCGTATTAAGCGCGATCGCACGGTTAGAGGCGATCGCGCACTGTCTTTTGGAACCGGGGATAACTGCGGTAAGGGGAGCATTTGCAGGGACAAACCGCAGCTATTCTTGAGGTCTATTACCATCATTCCCATTTATTGAACTAATCCTAACATCTCTTTGGGCATGACCGTATCTTGGAGGTTGGCACCGACTAGGTTAATGTTGGACACATTCGCAGCGGTTAAGTCGGCATCGGTGAGATCGGCAAAGGAGAGATTAGCATCGGTGAGGTTGACTCCTTCGAGATTGGTTCGCGTTAAGGTGGCACTGTTGATATAGGCCCCTTTAAGATTGGCTCCTTCCAAGTTGGCGCCGGTTAAATCCGCACCTTCGAGGTTAACATCTTGAAGATTAGCACCGGAGAGGTCCGCATTTCGCAAATCGGCACCAATTAGATGAGCACCGCTTAAGTCTGCACCCGCAAGGTTACAAGCGGCACAGAGATTGGTTTCGATTAATTGGTTGATGTGAGTGGGATTTTGTGCGAAAGCAGGAGTGGCAGATAGAAGGGTGATGGAGAGTGCAGCGATTTTTAAAAGGGTGGCTTTCATGGGAGTTGTCTCCTCTAATGCTATATTTATATTCTCGCTGGTTTGGGGACATTAGGCAGCGATCGCTCACCCCAATTTGGAGTGAGATATTGTCAACTTTGAGGCGATCGGCGTCCTTGCAAAAAATCTCCACTCTGGTATAATTAGCCAAGATATTTCGCGGTTTACAGGGAATTAAGGCAGGGTTGATGAGGTGTCTCACCCCTCACTTAGGCGAAAAATTGGGGAAATCAGGATAGATTTAGGTATAATTTACGGGGAAAACTTCGATTGAGGTCAAGAACATGAGTCCCATGACCCCGGATGAAGCGGAGAAAATTGCCCAGTTAATCGCTAGTTTACCGAGCGATCGCCTCTTAGAACAGTGTCAAACCCCGGAACAACAGGCAGAATGGCATAACTCCAGGACGAATCAGGAGATGATTGGGAACTGTTGGCGATCGAAATTTAGCGGGCGATTATTGGGTGATCCCCTTGCCGATGCTTTAGATCAGGGCAAAATTTCCCAATATAAACATGACTTAATTAACTTAAGAGTCAATCTTTATCGAGAACAATGGCAACTGATTAAAATTGCTCATCCCCATATTCAAGCATGGCATCAGGCAATTTATCAACAGACTCAGAGGCATCCCAAATTCTTTCAAGTTTTACCCTTCTGGCATAAATTGTTCTCCCCCGGGTTTAAAGCGCCCTATCCCTTTGTCACCCCCTGGGAATTGTTTTCAAAAACCCTGGAAGAAGAGGTCAATGCACCCGTTGAATGGTCGTTACAACCCTATTATGTCGTTCCGGTGAAGAAATGGCGAACCGCAACCGGACTGCTAAAAGAGCAATTTGAGAATTTCAACGAAGATGGCAGTTATCCCGAACAGAAACCCTCGACAGGGGATAAACTCAAAAATCAGATTGTTTATGACAAAGTTACCTTTTCCTGGTTAGGGTTCACCCTATTTGTCTGCCAATTTGTCGCGCTTAAAAATCCCGGGATTCGGCAGCAATACATCACCTTTAATCGCACCCTTGCAGAATATTACAAGATGGGTATCCGTGCCAGTCGCTCCGTCGGCGGGTTTACTTGGTACAAGGGAGAGCAAGTACCGAGTACCCAGTATGGGGGAACATATCGTAAATCGGGCTAAAACACAAGTTCTTTTAATAAAAGTTCACATCAGGTCAAAAAAAATTCGCCTCCCTGAGAACCCTGATAGGATCAACTTATCAACTTTGGTGTTCTCGGAGAATGATTGTGAGATTCAATTCATTAAAATCCCTTGGCATTTTTTCCAGTTTAGGATTCCTGTTGGTTGTCGGTATCATGAGTGCGGATGCCCGAGATTTGGGGATGAAATCCTTGCCGAAACAGCAGTCGGTACAAATAAGCCAAAACAATTTAGGTCCTGTGAGTGGACAATGGAGGCTTGCTATTGAGGTGACTGCACATACAAACTCAAATGTGAGTACCCAAAGGAATTACTGGCTACTCACTTCCCTGGAACAAAGCGGGATAGAATTATCGGGGCAAATTCTTGATGCGAGTCAAAATGCTTGTACAGATGCGGAAATATCGGGGACTGTTGAGGGAAATCAAGTCAATTGGATAATGCATTATACGGGTTCTTGTTGTCGAGGTGGCCTGATGAAATTTGAGGGGGTGATGGTTTCACCAACTACGATTGAAGGGACTTTAGTTCCAGTGGGGAGTTCACCGCGAAATTGTACGTTATGGTCGGCGAATGTGGTGGCAAGTTATGGGAATTATTATAAATGATTTTTTGGGATTTTAACCACTGATTTCACGGATTTTCACAGAAGAGGATTTCGCAGAAAATTGGAGATTTCTTAGCCCGCGCAGGAGAGGCTTTGTTTGTGTAACCCCACCCTGCTTATGTGCGGGTGGGGCGAACAATCTTACTTGCCTTTGGCAGTAGCTTTGGATTGTTTTGCGGCTTTTTTAGCTGCTTTTTCAGCGGCTATTTTGGCTTGGCGTTCTTGTTCTTTTTCTTCGGCTATTTTATCGAGGTAGTAGTGATAATCGCCAAGGTAGGGTCGGAATTCACCGTCACGGATTTCGACGATTTTGTTAGCTACTTTGGAGATAAAATAACGGTCGTGGGAGACGATAATAACCGTGCCATCATAGTTTTGGAGGGCTTCTTCTAGCATCTCTTTCGCGGGGATGTCTAGGTGGTTGGTAGGTTCGTCTAACAAGAGCAAGTTAGCGGGACGGAGGAGCATTTTTGCTAAGGCGAGACGGGCTTTTTCTCCTCCACTGAGGGCTTCTACGGGTTTGAATACGGTGTCTCCGCTGAAGAGAAATCGTCCGAGTAAGGTGCGAACTTCTTCATTTTTCCATTCGGGAACTTCGTCATGAATGGTGTCCATGACGCTTTTAGTAAGTTCTAAGGCTTCGGCTTGATTTTGTTCAAAATAGCCGGGAATGACGTTATGTTGTCCGAGTTGGATGCTACCTTCCTTGGGGTTTTCCATTCCCATGATCATGCGCAGCAGGGTGGATTTGCCGCAGCCGGTGGGTCCTAAGAAGGCGATGCGATCGCCTCGTTCAACAAACAAATCTGTGCCTAAAAATAAGATTTTGTCGTCGTAGGTATGGACCAAGTTTTTGATGTCTACGACTTCTCGTCCACTGCGAGGGGCTGGGGGAAATTGGAAACGCAGGGTTTTTAAGGTGCCTTCGGGGGCTTCGATGCGTTCGATTTTTTCCAGTTGTTTTTCCCGGCTTTTCGCTTGGGTACTGCGGGTGGCACTGGCACGGAATCGGTCTACGAAGACTTGTTGTTTTTCGAGTTCTTTCTGTTGCCGTTCGTAGGCGCTGAGTTGTGCTTCGCGGTTGAAGGCTTTTTGCTCTAAATACGAAGAATAGTTGCCGAGGTAGGTGGTGGAGACACCTCGTTCGGTTTCGACAATTTGGGTGCAGAGGCGATCGAGGAATTCCCGGTCATGGGAAACGATGACCATTGGGGTGATTAATCCCTTGAGGTAGGTTTCTAACCATTCGATGGTTTCTAGATCTAGGTGGTTTGTGGGTTCATCCAGCAGCAATAAGTCAGGACTTTGTAACAAGATTTTGCCTAAGCTCATGCGCATTTGCCAGCCGCCACTAAAGGCACTGACGAGGCGATCGCCATCTTCGGCGACAAATCCCATTTCAGGGAGGATTTTCTCGATTTGCGCTTCTAGGGTATAACCATCTAAGGCGTCAAATTGGCGGTGCAGTTTATCGAGTTTGTGGATGAGTTTGTCCAGTTCTGCCTCGGAAGCGCTTTCCATCGCGTGCTGGACGTGCAGCAAGTCATGCTGGACTTGGTTTGCCTCAGTAAAGACGGTCCAAAATTCTTCCCGGACTGTCCGAGTGGGGTCTACCTCGAATTCTTGGGTGAGGTAAGCGATATGGAGGTTAGACGGACGGATAATTTCTCCGGCGGTGGGTTCGATTTCCCCGGCAACGATTTTGAGTTGGGTAGATTTTCCGGCCCCGTTGACGCCGACTAAACCAATGCGATCGCCCGGTTTGACTTCCCAGTTAATATCTTTGAGAACTTCGCCAGTCGGGTAAATTTTACTAATATGTTCGAGTCGTAGCATCCAATATCTCCAAGGCAGAGGGAACAAAGGCAAGTTCAGCGACGGATCCGGAAAAAACAGACGCGATCGGGGCATCTGGGGGCCGCACTATCCGTCCGGTGTGGGCTGTGTTGGGTTAATCTTAACAAAAATTAACGACTAGAGATCGCAGTTAGATGGGTGTTTTCATAAAGTTTGACAGGGTAGGTCCAGATTACCGATTAGGTGTGACTAGGAAATGAACCGCAACGTTCGCCGATTTTTAAATGTCGCCTTGGGTTTACTGGTCGCAGTCGCCTGGTCAATAGGTTTTATCCCCGATATTGCTACATCTGAAACTCCAGTGCGGGAAGAAATTCGTGGGGTCTGGTTGACTAATGTGGGGAGCGATGTCTTATTCGTACCTGGGGCCATTGATCACGCCTTGCAGGAACTCTCTGAGCTTAATTTTAATACAGTTTATCCGGTGGTTTGGAATCGGGGACAGACATTTTATCCGAGTGTTGCCTCTAAGCAGATGACGGGGCGATCGCAGGATTGGTTACTCTCCCTGATGCAGGGTACTACCGATGTCCTTGGGGAAATTATTGCCGATGGGCAGTCTTTGGGGTTGCGGGTGGTTCCCTGGTTTGAATATGGGTTCATGGCACCCGCCAACTCGGAATTAGTGAAACGGCATCCCGACTGGGTAACGCGACACCCAGATAACAGCGAGAATCTGCGAGAGGAAGAATTAGCCCCAATTCTTAATGAAAATCCTTTAACAATTCAGCAGGTTTGGTTAAATCCCCTTCATCCGGAAGTACAAAATTTCCTCCTGCGGTTAATTGTGGAGGTAGTCGCGAATTATCCCATTGATGCAATTCAATTTGATGATAATTTTGGGTTGCCGGTTGAGTTGGGATATGACCCCTACACCATTGCCTTATATCAAGCAGAACATTCGGGATATTCTCCCCCGACTAATCCCTATAATGCGGAGTGGGTACGCTGGCGGGCGAACAAAATTAATGATTTTATGGAACGGATCTACCAAGCGGTGCAATTTGTCAATCCCCATTGTGGGATTTCTCTAGCAGCAAATTCTCAAAGTTTTGCCTATCGTCACTATTTGCAAGATTGGTTAACTTGGGTGGAATCGGGATGGATTGATGAATTGTTTTTACAGGTGTATCATTCAGAATTAAGTCGATTTGAGACAGAGTTAGATATTTCTACGGTGTGGTATGCTCGGAATTTAACGCGGGTGGGAGTCGGGATTTTAACGGGAACAATGAAACGGCCTATTTCCTTTGCTGAGATAGAAGATCGGGTCAAAGTTGCGCGCGATCGCCAATTTGCAGGATTTGCCTTTTTCTATTGGGAAAGCCTCTGGGGAAAAGTCGCATCCGAATCTTCAGAAGAACGGCGCAATCGTTTTCAAGCCCTATTTTCAGAACCCGCTATTTCCCCAGTCCCCGTGCGATTACTCCCCCAGCAAGAAGACAATCCTCAAACTTAACTCTCCAAATCTCCACACCCCTAATCCCCTTCCTAGGTGCTGCTCTGGGAAGGGTAAAGCGGCGGATCTGCCGTTTAATCACCCACCCTCCTGAGCAACTAACAAATAATCTATCTCAACCCTTATCAAATTACCTGTACCCCGAAACTCATAAAATCTTGTCCCCAAATCCCTCACGATTCAGCCGAACCCAGAACAATGCTCATTTCATGATATTATTACCCCTGGGCTAATCTAAAGTTGGGTATCCTTGAGATTGATGCGCGAACAAACTTGGATCCGATGGGCATACGGAGTCATACTGGGCGTAATAATTTCCTGGTTCCTATTTCCTTCCTTGTCCTTAGAAGCAACTAAACCCCAAACTTCTGCCGCCGCAGAAATTAGAGGCGTGTGGTTAACGAATGTTGCCAGTGGGGTACTTTTTACTCCTTGGGGAGTGCATTTAGCCATGCACCAACTCGCTGAACAAAATTTTAATACCCTTTACCCAGTCGTCTGGAATCGAGGCAACACTTTTTATCAAAGTGCCGTTGCTAAACGAGTAACCGGAAAGTCTCAAGCCCCTTTTTTGCGCCTGTTTCATTTAGGTGCAGATGTTTTAGATGAACTGATTAAATTAGGCGATCGCCATCATATCCGAATCATTCCTTGGTTTGAATATGGATTCATGACCCCTCGCAACTCCAACTTAGCTACCTTGCACCCTCAATGGCTAAGTGCAACCCAACAAAATCAACCGACTCCAACCGAAATTCCCGACGAACTAAACCCCACTGATATTCCCAACCCTCCCGCTTCAAGACAAACCTGGCAACAATTTCTCGTCCCTCAAAATGTTTGGCTAAACCCCTTACATCCGGATGTCCAAAACTTTATCCTCGAACTGATTGTCGAATTAGTCAGCCAGTACAACATTGATGGCATCCAACTCGATGACCATTTCGGAATGCCGGTTGAATCTGGCTATGATAGTTTTACCATCCAACTGTATCGCCAAGAACATCAAGGTTCGCCCCCACCGGATAACCCCTTCGATCCCGAATGGATGCGCTGGCGTGCAGATAAAATCTCCAGCTTTATGGAAACCCTGTATCGCGCCATTAAATCCGTCAATCCCGATTGCATTGTCTCCCTTTCTCCCAACTCCCAAGACTTTGCCTACCGTAAATATCTCCAAGATTGGGGAACCTGGGTAGAACGCGGTTGGGTGGATGAACTACTCGTTCAGGTCTATCGCAATGATTTAAAGGGTTTTAAAACTGAATTAGCCCAACCCGCTATTCAGGCTGCCCAACAAAAAATTCCCGTTGGCATCGGCATCCTCACCGGCACGCTGGTCCGTTCAGTCCCGATCCAACAAATTCAGGAACAGGTCCAAGTCGTGCGCGATCGCGGCTTAAATGGGGTATCCTTTTTTTATTGGGAAACCCTCTGGAGTTATCTCACCCCAGAGTCACCCCGAGAACGTCGCCAAGCATTCCGAGACCTATTTTCTCAACCCAGCCCCTAAGCTTTCCCGGCCTCAATTGATGACGCCTCACTTTCATCTGCCTCAACAACTGAAAGTTCCTCCAACTGCCCAAACTTCTGTCCAGTTTGGATGGAGTTTTTGGGTTCAATGGGTGTTAGCCACTGGCCTAGGGTTTCTCGTCAGTTTGTTGTTTGTAGAAATCGGCATCAGACCCTATCTCGGAGGAATTTCTGGGGCAGTGGGCAGCAGTGTTATTGCGATCGCCCAATGGCTGGTTCTGCGACAGCGCTTCTCTCAGATTTCCTGGTGGATTATTGCCACCATCACCGCTTGGCTCCTGATTGGTAGTAGTAATTTCGGTGCCCTGGGTTGGATTGCACCTCGAACTGACCTGATGAGTATCCGATTGCTTTATGGTTTCTTCGATGGAATTGTCGTCGGCGTTATCATCGGTTTAGGCCAAGGGTTTGTTCTAAATCGCTACTTCTCCAATGCCGTCTGGTGGATTCCTATCTCCTCGCTGAGTTGGGCAGTAGCCTTACCCTCCGGATGGGTCATCGGCGGTATCCTGCGCGCTAACACCGGCCTGTTTTTTGCTGAAGTCATCGGTTTAACCATCACCTGGCTGGCGATCGCTGCCCTCTCCGGTTTCGGATTCCTCCGCCTCCTCCATCACAATGGCATCCAATAGAATCAACACCCTCTAACACCTTCACTCGTTATCCTCCAATGTTCTTCGTAACGACTGAAGTTCTTATCCCCTCGAATATTCTGAGTAATGACCCTCTCTAGTCTTGATACTGTTGTTAACATACAATCGCAAATCTCAAGTTCGCAATGCAGAAAAATTAGGCAACCCGCCTATATTACACCCCGAACCCCTCTAGCTTAAATACTGTTGTTAACATACAATCGCAAATCTCAAGTTCGTAATTTTTAATCCTCCCCACTCTGCAATATATTAGCGCAGTGAGGTAGTTTTTGCATTAATTATTAAATATTTAAATCACAACCCTCTAAATTTGCCTAAAAATTACCAAAATTGACTAACGCAGGACCAAGGGTTCTAGGCTATAATTAACCAAACAACCAAGGGCTTACTGTGTCTAATTTCAGCAAGACACGGATCGCTACAGTCAAAACCCTTGATAAATCGTTATCTAATCCCGGGAAAACGCCAAAATTCCACACTCTGCCATCACCGCTGTTGCACAAGTTTTTCGACCCCTGCAAATACCCCCCTTGACAAAAACGACGAACCATGATAAGTGTCAATCCTTTTCAGGGACAAGATAACCCTCTAAAATAGAGGAAATTGCCACATCACAGCGATCGCGAAAGTCAAGACTTGCAGTTGAGGGAAACCCGTGTTTTTTAGCATCATTATTCCAACCTATAATCGCCGACCCATTTTAGAAAAATGCCTGCGAGCATTAGAACAGCAAAAACTCAGAACCCCGAGTCAAATTAGCGGCTATGAAGTCATTGTCATCGATGATGGTTCAACCGATGGAACCTTAGAATGGTTAGCCGAAAATCGGGAAGACTTTCCTCATGTGCGATGGTTGGAACAAGCGCATCAAGGACCGGCAACAGCCAGAAACCGAGGGATAGAAGCAGCCCAAGGGGAGATGATTATTTTTATTGATAGTGATTTAGTAGTAACTGAGAATTTCATCCAAGCTCATGCTGATGGATTGAGGGAAGCAGAGGAAAAAATTCAAAGCGATCGCCTGTTTACTTATGGTCATGTGATTAATACCTGTAACTTTGAGAATCCCACAGCAGAACCGTATAAAATCACGGATTTTTCTGCTGCTTATTTTGCCACAGGTAACGTGGCGATCGCTCGAAAATGGTTGGAACAAGCGGGAGGATTTGACCCTTCCTTTTCCTTGTATGGGTGGGAAGATTTAGAACTAGGAATTCGCTTAAAAAAATTAGGCTTGAAATTGATAAAATGTCCCCAAGCAGCCGGATATCATTGGCATCCGCCTTTTACCTTGGATGATTTACCTCGGGCGATTAATCGAGAAATTGAACGAGGTAAAATGGGAGTTATTTTCTACAAAAAACATCCGACTTGGGAAGTACGGATGATGATTCAAATGACTGGATTACATCGAGTTTTGTGGGGAATTCTGTCCCTGGGTGGTAGATTGAATGAGCGAACAATGGCCGGATTTTTGCAATGGTTAATCAATCAAGGAAAATCGCAGGTTGCCTTAGAAGTTGCCCGAATATTCTTAAATTGGTACAATGTTAAAGCGGTTTATGCGGCGGCGAATGGAGAGGGGAAAGAGTAAGGGAGTTAAGAGGCGATAGCCTCTTTCAGATGTCCCAAATTATTCCATTGCCTTCACCCGCTTTTTCTGCAATAGTCCCGCGAGACCTAGTACCGAGAGAGCACTTAAAATACTCGGTTCTGGAACTGGAGTCGGTTCTGCTTGGACTCGGTAAAAATCAACAGACCAAGAATCATAGAGATTGGTTTTTTTGCCCTGAAATCCGGTCCAAATCGCTTCCATTCTATAACTTCCGTCCACAAAACTAAAGTCCTCTGTTTCCCAAGATAACGTTTTGCCAATTTCCCCATGATTTGCATAGTCTATACGAAATGAAATCGATGATAGGGCATCCGCTTTTGTATAAACGCGATCCAGAAAAGAAAACTCTATAAAATCTACCTGATATTGTTGACTTTCATACCTCCATACCCCCCACGGTGGAAAATCTTCCCCCTCATATTCATAAATCCATCCATTTTCTGTTGCCTCGTCATAACTCAACCGTCCTGTTAAGGGGCTATATCCGTCAGAACCGTAGGTCGGGACTGAGAAATCATAAGTAATGCGGGCGGCATTGGCAGGATTAAGGGCGACTGTACCCAAACTGAAGACTGCCCCAGTGATAGCCAAAGTGGATCGGGTCCAAAGATTTAAACTCATTATTCTCTCCTTAAATTAGTGAATTAGTTAAGGGGAGGTACAGCTAAGCTGTTCAGCATTTAAATTGGGATAACTGCATTTCCCTTATTTTTTAATTT
>CBFGOM010000189.1:0-11992 GCA_965650385.1 uncultured Oscillatoriaceae bacterium | reverse complement strand
AGGCTGCTTAAAGCCGGAAAGCAAACGGTGAATAGTATCCGCAAAGCCCGTACTAGCACCATCACGCTAGGGCAACCCATCAGTGAAGCAGACTGGGAATTGGTCGTTGACAAATTTGATGCGGATGAAGATGCGATTTCCACCTTGCAAGCCGAAGCCCAAAGGTTAGCTCAGGCCACGAAATCGGCAGTGCTCACGGACCATCTCATCGAAGCAATTGAGACCTTGACCAAGTGGGACGTTTCTAAATTGATGCCTTCCCACAAACGCAAAACCAATCCAGCCATCGCCTCGTTTATTGCCAACTGTGGGGAGGCTAATGATCCTATCATCGAAACCCAACTCAAATGGATAGAGCGCGGCCTGGGATTGGATACTAAGGCTTCTGAAGAATTTCGCTCTTGTGTTCGGACCCTGGCGCGGCAAGAAGCTGGAGAAGAGGGTCCAATCGTTCCCCGTCATCGTCACCTCCAAAAAGCACTACAACTACAAAAACTCACGCCGGTGGTTGGTCAACCTCAGCCGGACCGAATAACGGAACTGGAACGCCAAGTCCGTGATTTGAGCGCCCAACTCAAAGAAGCAGACAAGGCCGCCGCGCTCATCCAAGGATTGCAAGCCCAGCGCGATCGCCTGGAACAAGAAAATCTCAAATTGCAGGCACTCATCCAAGAAAACGCCCAGAAAGATTTCGATATACACCTGTTGCAACAACAGATTGAACACCTCGAAGCCACCCGGTCGGATGAGGTCCTGGAGCAGTTAAAGCAACAGAACCAGCAACTGCTAAGTCAACTTGAGCAGATGCAGCAACGCTACGACGCCTTAGCTTCAGAAATGGCCGCCAAAGAACTCAACTTAAAATATGCGGATAATTCGCAGTTGACCGCTAAGGTGATGGCCCTAGAGATTCAGTTGGCCGAAGCCCATCGTTCTCTCGAACATCAGGAACCCATATCCAAACCCCTCACCCTGGGATCCTACATTCGGATTGTCAATCACGACAATCGTAAATATTGCGATCGCATCGGTCAAATCGTCAAATTGCCAGAAGAAGGTGACACCCTAAACCGCTTCCAGGTCCAGCTTTCGGGTGAAAAAACGAGAGTGATTTGTTACGGCGAACAGATGAAGCCGGTCCAAGTCTTCCTGCCTCCATCAGACACCCTGGTTGACTGACAAAACTTAGTCAGGCTGATACTTGTAAGTATGTATTTTGAACTCAATACGGTAGATACGCTTGTCATGTTGTTTTCGAGAAGCCATAGCCGGTTCTGGATCACCAGAGCGAGTGAAGCAGACGGAGTGAATGAGCTGCCAACCTTGTTCTAAGGCGGTTTTAATCCAGTCCCAACCCATTCGGAAATAACTGTTACCGCGAAACCAGTGGGGGTCTACTCGGCGACGCAACCCTTCAGCTACTACCTGTGTACCCTGGGCAGTTACATAGAGAGTAGCCACCGCTAGGATAAAAAAGAGTCGAGACAGAGTACAGACAGAGCGAACCTCTGATTTCTGAAGATTCCAGCCATTGGACTGGTCATCAAGAAAGGCTTCCTCGATATCGAAGCGTAATCCATATTCTTGAAAAGTTTGTAACTTGGTGGGTTCATCGCTGACGATGGCCCAAAACTCACCGTTTATGTTGTTGTAGCCGATGGCCACATTCACGGGTCCATAACACTCTATTTTGTGGAGTTTAACGTTGTGCAAGCACAAAGCCTCGCCACGCATAATAGGGAATGTCTTCAATTGCCGCCAGCCTTTACCGGCCAGCCAAATCCAGGTATTGCTCTTGAGGCGGATGCGGTAGTTCCAGCCCAAGTCATTGCCCAGGGCTGCCATCGCCTTGACGTGAATAAAGCCTCGGTCCGCCAGCAAGACGACCTTGACTCCCTTGGGTAATAGATGGGCCGCTTGATACAGCATTTCTCTATATTCGTTAAAGGCAACCGAGGCACTCTTATGTTTCAATACTCGCCACACCAAAGGCAACGCCCGACCACGATACACCACTGCTATGCGAATCAGGCAATACTCCTCCCAATACATTGAGGTATCTAGACTTAGATACAGACACTCCTCCTGCCAGTTGGCTAAGGCTGCTAAGATCAGCGGTTTGTAGAGTCGATGGATATTGATGCGACTATTGTGCAACCATCGGCTGACCCGGCGTTGTTTACTCTGTGCCTGCTCCCCACGACAGGGTAGGTAAGGCAACCAACGGGTGAGACTGACTTCGCCTCGTTGGAGCAAAGCCACCACCATCCACAGGCAGGTTGTCAGATGAGCTCGATGAGCCCAGGGAACCGATTGACTCAACCAACTGTGCAAGGCATTATAGAGAGGGGAGCTTTTATTCACGGCGTTCTGGCTTTTGAGTGGTATCTAAGCTTAGAACGCTGGCTCCCCCTTTTTCAACCCCAGCGCTGAAAATCCCTACCTGTAAAGCTTTCAGCCCTCATCCCTAACTTTTGTCAGTCAACCAGTCAGACACCTTTGTTCCTGTAGAAGAAGCTCAACAGCAAGTCCGTTCGGTCACTGAAGAAAAACAGTTGCAGATTGAGGAGTTGCAATCTTGGTTAGCTCAGGCCACCGAGACAATTGCACGGTATAAAGACCCGCAAAAAAATCCGCAAGTATTGCAGTGGCAGCAACAAGTTAGCGAACTCAACGCTAAATTGTATGATACCAAAAAATGCCTAACCCAACTACAGCAAGAAAATCAAGAACTCAAAAAGCGGCTGGATTGGGAATTGTCACCGCTGGGCCAAATGCAACGCTCTTAAAACAAGCTTGACCCTCAGCAATCTCTCAACTTGGACGCAACCTCAGATAATAAGTGACTCATACCCCGGGCCTATTAGGGCGTTTTAGGTCAAGTTTTGAGGTGATCATTAATCCTAAACCACCCCTTTTCAAAATACCCGAGAATCATTCCCATAAAAACAGGAGATTTTTGTATGCAAACCACATCCAACCGCAGCAATCAATCTACTCAGCAGCCAAGCCAACCCATAGTGATAACGATGAGTCCTGAAGAATTTTGTGACCGATTTTTACCGTTGCGTCATCCGGGTGACAAACTCAATGCCCGCTCTGGTCGTCGTTCGAGATGTATCCGGTTTTTATCAGCAGTTTTGAGTAAGTTCACGGGCGAAACTATCTTAGAGTCGCGCATCGATAAGTGGGGTCCTGGACTAACTTTCTCAAATATTCCCTGCCCATTTACGGCACTTTTGGCTTTGTTGGCCCAATTCCAGACGGAGGAAATCAAAAAAATGGGAAAATATTTTTAAGGGGAGATGTAAACAGGTTAATGCACAACTAACACCAGGTAGTTTTTTAGTGCAAAAAATCAATTCATAGCCGGGTGAATAGTTAGCAAATCTTAATATAAAAGATGAAAAGTTGTCCAATGATGATAGCTTATCTTTTTTAGTGAGGACCGATGAATTACACCCTCAAAAAAGCCAAAATTTTCTACCGCACAGCTTTGAAATTGGTGAAACATTCCCCTTTGGGCATTAAAATCGACCGTCCCTATCCAAATCTAGCAGCAACAGGACAGCCTCAACCATGAAAGCAAACGCATACAAGCAACAACCCATCGCACCCAGGTAAAAGAGGAACGAACAAGCAAAGACTAGGGCAATATCAGCCCCCCACTTGCGTTCGTACAGGTTATCCGCCCAGCAAAACATTACCCCAGCTAGAATCACCACAACCACGCTTACCAGGACCAAATTGAGCAAGATAGGGTAGCCACAGAATTGAACCAGCTAACCTTAAGATAAACCGGATTGCTAACAAATATAAACCTAAAAATGTCCCAAAGATAGCTCAGCCTGCTAATATTTTTATCAATTTTTATCCAGTTTTTTGACAAATTATAGCGATTCTCGGATAAATGTGGTAATGAAGTCTATACCCTCTAAAGGTTTCATCGCTTTTCTACGTTTACAGTTAATTGAGAACCGCTATAGCGGTTCCCGGACTCATGAGGTACAGTAGCAACAATGAGCAAACCAATTGCGAATATCTTGTTGAGTGACTTGCCGCATTGCTTCGGTAATCCCAATAACTAAATCTGCATAGGTTCTTGCTTGAAATTTTTTGAGAATTTCTTTAACTTTTGACCAAAAATTTTCAATGGGAGAAAATTCGGGAGAATAAGGAGCAAGATAGATAAGCTTGGCCCCAGCTTCTTGGATAGCTTCTTCAACTATTTTACTTGTGTGAATGCTGGCATTGTCCATAACTACACAAGCATTTTTCCATAAATTAGGAATCAGTTGGGTTACCATAAAGGCTTCAAATGCAACTTGGTTTGTGGTCCCATATATGTTGGTTGAAGCCACGACTTTTTTGAGGGACAAAGCCGTCAACAAAGATACTCTTTTCCCTCTTTTTTGTGGCTTTGTACCTATAGCTCTTTGCCCTTTAATAGCTCGGGCTTTGGTTTTGATTAAGGCTAAGTCTACTCTGGATTCATCTATGAAAATCAAGTCCTCATAAGGAATGTCTCGAATTTTTTCCCAGAACTCTACTCGTTTTTTTTGAACTCTTTCTGTAAATTTTTCTTCGGCATGAAGAGTCTTTTTTTAAAACTGTAGTCCAGCTTTTTAATAACTCTATCTAAAGTGGATGTACTGACTTTTATTCCAGTTTTTTCTTCAAGCAAATCACAAATCTCTTGCAACGTAGCATCATTATTCTTTTCAAGAAGCTCTATCAAAATCACTATTTCTTGACTTCCGAGTTTAGGAGCAGTATTTCCCCCTTGAGGTTTAGGAGCCAAATCACCCGTTTCTTTAGATTGCTTGAGGATTTTTTGCACAAAACTTTTAGCAACCCCAAATCGGGCAGCTACTTTTCGCATTGATAATTTTTCTTCCTCATAGATTTGTACGATTTTTTGCCGAAAGTCTAGAGAGTAGGGTTTCATGATAGATTCGGATGGTTAAGATGAGTCAGTTCTCCTATGTATTGTACCTCATGAGTCCGGGAAAGGCTATATATAAAACTTATTGACGAAGCCTAGTTTGTCGTTGATTGAGTTGTTGTTCCGTAGCTAAAGCCCGATTCCGCATTTCTTGGGCAATCTTATCAGCGGCAAAAGCCCGTTGATTGGCGCGTTTGATTTCGGCTCTGCATTGAGCGGCGCTGGCATTTTCGAGTTGACTGCTGTTGATGCTAATACCGAACACTTCAAACTCAAAATGAACCCAACCGAAATAGACGCCACAGACCATGCCACTGCCGAAAATGCTGCCTAAAATAAAGTCTTTCATCGCAGATAACCTCTGTATTTTAGTACGTTTCTAATCGCCGTTGCGCGTCTGTTCTGGTCCCATCTGATGCAAGCGGCCCGCCATTGTTCTGACCGATGCGGATAAGACTTGACGAAATCGTGAGCTTGGTTGCGAGGTAAGGAGCAAATGTTGAACAAGCCACCTGCGCTCAATTGACCCGTTGTTTCATCTCGAAAAGACTCGACTCGGGTCGTCAAAATCAAGTCTTCTCCTCGTAATTTTTTCTTGTGTAAATCACCGGCAACTTTGGGAGCTACGTCGCTGACTCTGGGTGATGCCTGATTCCACAGGTCGAGAATATTCAAGAACAGTTCAAAGTGTTGCTCTGGTGGTAGACCGTGTTTTTCCAGGCGGGAAGCAATCAGATTCACTCGTGATTGGGTCCGCTCCAAGCACCCTTGATTGGCTTCTTCTAATGTGCCGCCACGTCCATAATTGCTGCACCAGCCTTTGTTAAGAACTCTTCTGCCTCCAATCAGGCTTGGATCAATGTGTCCGTGAATCAAACTGGTGTATTCCCCCGAAACTGTGAGATTGCCTTCAGCGTGACCGATCGCCAAGGCAGCTATCGAATCCATGTTCTTGGCAACATCGGCAATTGCTGGAGGTGTGCGGTACGTGACTTGATGGATAGCATTGACTGTGGGTTTAACGATTGGAGTCTGGGCAATCGTTTGAAGAGTCGTGGGATTGCTGATAGCGATCGCAATCGCAATCCCAACCGCACCGTAAATCAACCAATTCCACCGGAACTCGCTCTTTACAGGCAAGGGTTGGGCTAAACGTTGCATTAACTGTTGGGCATACAACTCTCCGACATTTGTAGCTGAACCGAACGAGTCCGGGTTCAAGTTGTGATGATCAATGAGGCAATTCTCATTCCAAGACGCTGTGAGATCGCCTATCAGGTTGTGGTTACCGCCTGATGATTTCTTGATAGCAAACAATCCTAGACCGATCGCCGTCAGGGTTCCTGCGAACACAAAACCGCTTTTAGCAGCAGCGGCGGTATCCGGAATGGTTGCCAACTCGCACATCTGCTTGGCTCCAGGTGAAAGCAACTGACAGGGCATCATGTTGATTGGGTGGTTGATTGCTCCGATGGCGATCGCACCGACACTGGCTCCTATCAAAATCTTATGCAAAAATTTCAATTTGACGTGCCTCCTGTTGCCAAGAAATCGCGATAGTCATCGATGAGGGGCCGGGTTTGTGAGCGATCTGTAATGCGATCGCCACGCATGGGCATCCCGTCTGTACCAATGGAATATTTGTGAATTTGGTTGTGGACGTGAACGCCACTGGTCCGCCCGGTTTGACCCTGGATGCCGAGTGCCTCTCCTTTGATAATGCGATCGCCCGGTTGTTTTGTCTGAGAACCCTTTACCAAATGCCCAAACAGCCAAAGTTTGCCACCGTCACAGGCAACCTCAACAATCTGACCGGCACCAAAACCCGTTGAGAGGTTTCCTGTCCGACCTTGGAACCATACCCGGCCAATGACTCCATTGCAAGGGGAAGGGATAGGGACGGCTGTTGACCCGTCGCGTTCAAGCACATAATCATAAGAACCTGTTGGGGTATCATCGTAAAAATGAGGACCGCGATGTTGTTTCAGTGGTTTGAATGGGACAATTTTTGTTTGAGCATCTGGGGCTGTTGTCTTGTTGGGTTCCTGGTGAGTCGCATTGGTTACCGTCATCGTTGCCGGTGAATGAGTCCACTCGTAAAGTTTTAGGGTGCGTTCCGCCATGCGGTTCAGGTCGGGGACCACCATGAAAGCCAATAGGACAGTAGAGGCGATCGCACAGACGGCATTACCTCGACTCACCGCTGCATGATGTTGGGCGATGGCTCGTTCTTTCTCAGCCGCCTGGGATTCCAGATGAGCCAGGAATTGTTGGTTCTCAGCGATGATGCGATCGCGTTGTTCTTGGAGTTGCCGCTCGGTTCGCAGTTCTCGTCCTTTGAGTTCACGATATTGGAATTCTGGCTCTAATTGCTGGAGTACATCAAGTGAGGTTTGGTTCATAATGCTTGGCAATTACCGGCATAGACTTCGACTGCTGTGCAGTTGGCGCGTTGAGGTGGCGGTTGTGGTGGCTCGTTCGTTGCGGCGCTTGGCGTTTCCGTGACAGGCAGGTTCGGGATAATTCTAGGTTTGGGAATCGTTTGAATCGACTGTTGTGCTGATTTTCTTAAACTGGGAACGAGTGCAAATTGACCGATTCCTGGTTTTGCCATGTCGAGGCCAAATAAAATCAGCATGAGCAGAACGAGCAAACCTGGGACTTTAGGAATGATTATCCAACGTCTCATTTTTCATCTTCATCAAATAGCTTGACAAGGGCAACTCCGGTTCCTAAAGTAGCTCCTGAAGTCGCCACCATTGCAGTTGGACCTCCACGAATTATCAGGAAAAATAAGGGACTCCCACCCGCAATCGCCAAAGCAAAACCAATCGCTTTGGCAGTTTTTGCTACTGAAAATTCGCCCCATTTAATTAGGGGTTGACTTGGTTCAATAGTTTTAATGGAAATAATCGAATTATGACCTGAATAATCTTCAAGCAAATTGTTGAGCGCAACGAGGATAGGAATTTTCTCGCTAATTTCAATCTCATTTTCCCACTCCATTGGATGACTTTTTAAATAGTCCCGCGCTTTCTGTTCAAAATCTTGCCGTTGTAATGCACTGAGTCTAGCTTGCAATGCTGCCCCTTTGAGAGGCCGTCCGTTTTTATCTGTTAATTGGCTCATAATATTTTCGTTATTTTTTAATGAGGCTAGACAATTCTTCAACAAACTGCTGGGCTTCTAATTGTTTTGATGATTTATCAGGACTCAAATAGAATAATAGTTCATCCAACGACATGACTAAAATTCGATTGTTTTCAGATTGAAGTTTTATGTTTAAAACTAAATCTACTGCAAAATCCTCAAAATTTTGGGGATTTACATAAAGAGCTTTGGCTTTATTGGTATCATTTAAACTAATGAGAAAGTCGATTAATTTTTTCATTTTTTTTGATGATGTTTTAGATAACAGCAAGCGTACAGTGTTGAGATACCGTCGCTTGCTGTGGTTTTATCGAGGTTGTTGATACTGCTCTACGTTGGTCCGCACATTCATGATGCGGCTACTGTTAACAGGGATAGGCCCGTTGTTCGGGACTGGTCCACCTTGCTGACGGATGAGTTGGGTCCGGAAGGTGCGATCGCTCTCCTCCACCAACGGACTCCCGAACTGACTCACCAACTTGAGTCCGCGCACCGTGGCATTTCCCGTGCGGGCCGCCACCGGCGCGTTGTAGGGCAGAGGTTCGTTACTGGCAACACCTGAAATTGCTCCTTGGCAAGCACTGAAAAAGCTGGTGACAATCACGAACAAACCGATGCTCATGGACCAATACGCAAGAGAGCGCCAGGGATGCTTGGGATTCGAGTGTTTGAGTGTATTTCCGACTGCATTCCCGATGGTGTCAATGGCAGTTCCTGCGCCATCTTTCATGGCATTGGGTGCACCTTGAAGCCGGACCGAAGCACCAGCTGAGGCGCATTGAATGGCATTCAAAGCATCTTGGGTAATCCGTTGTGCTTGTTGGAGTTGATTTTGGGCTTGTTGGATTTGAGCTTGAGTTTGTGGGTCAGTTTCGGTTGGAATTGGATAAGGATTCATGATTATTTTACCTCAATTAAAAAATCTAAAAAACCGATTGGATTTTGTGTTTGGGTGGAGGTCTGCCGAGCCAATTAAAGTTCGTCATCCCCTGTCTCATCTGGACGATGCTGTTCCAGAAATTGATTGAATTCCAACGCAATGGCCTGCGGGGATAAAGACCGCAAATGAGCGATGTCCTCGTCATCCGTTGATTCGGCGCGAAACAGTTGTTGCCGTTGAATATCTTTGAGGTCCGGGGCATAAGCAATTAACCCGCCAGCACTAGAAAAACACACGGGATGATAAGGACGCGCTTCGGTAAGTTTTTTGAGCTTGGCAAACAGTTGAGCTTTTTGAGACTCGTCGCTCGTTGACCTTTCGATGGCTTTCTTGCAAACTTCAATCGATTTCATATTGAAACCTCGACCAATCGCAAACGTGCAGAACTGCGCGCTGACCGACCCATCAAAACCTAGTTGAGAAACGTAGGGAGACTGCGCCACAATCCAAAGAAAAATTTTGTCTTCGAGTCCCACAAATGCCAAAGTCTCTGCAAGTTGGATGATGGTTTGACGGTGTTTTGTGCCGGTAGTTTGGTCGCAATCTTTGGCCGACTTTAGGATGGCGGGCCACTCGTCCAAAATTACAATGTAGGGGGATGGGTCATACGCTTGCCCGGTCTGGATGGCTCTTTGCCGCGCTTTTTTGCGTTGGGTCTGTTCAGTCATGGCACGGCGCAACAACTCAACGGCCATCGAAACGCCAACGCTAGGTTTGTCCAGGTCTATGCTGACAATCACTGGAAACCCATCGGCATGGCACAACCGTTCGAGTCCCAAGAACACGGACCCCTTCGGGTCCACGCCATGCCAGATGACATCGGGGCAAATTTGTGAAACTTCCCGAATCATCCCGCATAAGGTGCTCGTCTTGCCCGATTGCGTGATGGCAGGCATGAGCAAGTGAACTTTGATGCCATCCAAGTTTTGCCCGCACCCAAACATGGCCGCTTGCTTCACCAGATTGAGTTCCGGTTGCTCCGGTTGAGTCTGCGTTTTATTGCCATATCCCGATAGCACAATAAGCGATTCTGTAGACTTTGGAACCGAATCCTCCGCCGGTTCGCTCTGATGCGATCGCCATAAATCCGCATCCAACCCCTCCTCCACAACCGGCTCTTGTGTGAGCTCCTCAATATGAGGTCGAAAAGCTGTGGTTGGTAAGGGTGTCCACCGCTGCGGATTCGGCGATTCCCTTCGCGATAGCTTTTCAGAGTGCATCATCGGGGGTTGATTATTTTGTTCGGTCCGTTCCTGATGGCTTCCCGGCATCGGGTTGTATTCACCAGTCGAGCAAGAACGGGCTTTGATTGGCTTAGAATCTACCCCGAAAAAGGCAGCAGCGGCAGTCCCGCCAATGGCGATCGCACCGCCACCCCATTGCAGAATCATCCGGGCGGTTGTGGGAACGCCAAAAGTTACCTCAGTCGTCTGGTTGTTGTAGGGGTTGACCAGCACGGGCACCCGCTCTACCCGCTCGAAGGAGGCCGTAAACATTGTGCCCCCCACAAGCCAACTCAAAGGGGCTAGTGCCAGCCATTTCACATTCAAAAACATCAGAATCCTCCCGGGAATGGGTTGTAGTAGTCCACAGGGTTGACTTGCCCCGGTGCAGCATCTTCGGGGATGTTTTTTACGACCGATCGCCCGTACATATCACGGCGTTCCAATTCGGTTGCCACCGCATCTAACCCCTGCAAGCGCAACAACGGCACCAGCGCGTTTTTAAGATTCTCTTGCCCGCTCATCAAATCGAGTGCGATCGCCACCGCATCGGACTGCGGCAAGTTAGGGTTTTCGGACATGATATTTACGAGCAACTGCACCATGCCCACTGCTTGGGTCAGGTGCGGGGATAGTTTTTCGTAGACCACTCGGCGCTGAGGTTGGCCATTTTCATCGAGGACAGGTTTGCCGTTAGAGTCCGTTTTTAGGTTAGAGGGGTCATTCCAAACCAGCGTAGACCCCTCGCCACCGGCACCCAGATTGACTTTTTTCATCGCTTCAATGGCAGAGGCATATTTGATGGCAGCCGGGTGTTTGCCAAAGTTGGGATTGTCGCGATCGCCTCGGGATTCTTGGACTCTGGTATTGAATGCGATCGCCTCGTTGACGACGGCCATCTGCAAATAGCCCATCGCCTCGGGATGGTGCGGATTCAAGTCAAACTGCGTGATTTTGGCAACTTCGCTGATGCGTTTATTTTGCAGTTGGTTTTGGCTGGATGACCGAATCGCCTCCAAACAGGCCACCTCAGTTGCTTTGCAGTTGGCCGGATCGACTTGGGCGACAGTCGTGGCGCTTTGGCTCATCATGCCATCGCTGTGAACGATCGCAATCACCGAAAGCATCAAAGTGGCAAACGCTGCGGCCAACCCAGCGGCTAAATAGCGGTTGAGGAAGAGATTAAACAGACTGCTTTTGATTTGGGCTAACTGCGGCACTCGTGAGTTTGAGTCGGCTGTTTCATCGGCCAACTCATCAAGGTATGGATAGTTTGTGTCAAATCCTGGATTCGCAACGGTCATGGCTTGCTCTCCTCATACAAAAAATTAGTAATGGACAATGTTGCCGGTGGTGTCAATGCAGTAAGGATTTAGCGCACTTTGTTCTTGCAGAAACAACAGGTACTCGATGACCGGCATGACGAACGCACCCACGAGCAATCCGCCTGCCAACATTGCCGGGGTAAATGCCACTGCCATCGAACCATGCGTGACACAGCCGATCGCCGCGCCAACTAAACTCGACCAAGTGACACCTATCGCCAAATGTCGCGCACGTTTTGCCAAAGTGTTGAGTAATGATTTCATAGAGTTTTTTTCAGTTGATAGAAGCTGTACTGGATAAACGCGACCGAGGCGACTAAACCCAAGCAAATCCCGGTGATGCCACCACCCAAAAGCCGCTCATGCAAGGGTTTGGCGGGCTGGATTGCCACGGCTATCGTGGGGGTGG
>CBFGOM010000188.1:0-12091 GCA_965650385.1 uncultured Oscillatoriaceae bacterium | reverse complement strand
TATTGTGATTTAGTGTTGCGATCTGGATGTAGGCGCGGATCTAGATCCGGCCTGAAAATACCCGTTCGGCAGGACCTGTCATGTAAAGTCGGCCATCGGATTCAGACCATTCAATGTTTAGAGGGCCGCCGGGGAGTTCGATGGTGGCTTGGCGATCGCATCGACCCGTGAGGACCCCGGCCACTAAGGTAGCACAGGCCCCGGTTCCACAAGCGAGGGTCGCACCGGCACCCCGTTCCCACACGCGCATCTTGAGATGCGATCGCCCCATGACTTGAATAAATTCCGTATTGGTCCGCTTGGGAAACGCGGGGTGATTCTCGAACTGAGGCCCTACGACTGCCAAATCTAAGGCATCCACATCCTATACAAAGGTAATACAGTGGGGATTTCCCATGCTGACACAGGTCACATCCCAGGTCTTTCCGGCTACGGATAACGGGACATTAACCGCTTTTTCCTCGGGACCACAAAGGGTTGTGGGAATTTCTGAACTCAGCAACCGAGGCAAGCCCATATCTACCGTAACTTGACCCTCAGATTTGAGGGTTAGGGTCATCACCCCTGCTAGGGTCTGAATTCGATATTCTCCGGTTCCGGTAGCTGAACTGCGAGTGGGGACTCCCAAGTCCACGAGAAACCGCGCTAAACAGCGGATGCCATTGCCACACATTTCCGGTTCCGAGGCATCCGAGTTATAAATCCGCATGGTGTAATCGGTGTCCGGTTCCGTCGGTGGAAGGGCAAAAATTACCCCATCGGCACCGATACCAAAGTTGCGATCGCATAACTGTTGCGCCTGGGAGGGCGTTATCATCGGTTCTGGGTTCTGACGGTTGTCAATCAGAATGAAATCATTTCCCAAACCTTGATATTTGGTAAACTCTAAAGTCATGGCTTGTACTCGCGATTATTCCGGTTCTTGTCCTGGTTTTATTTTGATAATACCCGATGTTAAAGTTCCCACTTTTGGGACCGGAATCTTTATCCCTGGGTAAAAGTGCCGTCGCCGTCTTGCTCCCTCACATCAAGAAAGTTATTCCCGGTGTGAACTCTGACCCGGCTTGCATTGATTCCGTGACAGGTTAACATGACTCATAACAGTCGGTTGACTGCTTAACATTGAGGCAAAATAACCGGCCTGCCTGAGTTTTGTCCGATATCGTTCGATTTTGATGCCCAATTTTCTCTTGTTGAGACCCAATCATGCCTGAATTCGATACTAACTTACCGAGCATTCGTCAAGTTCAAAATTTTATTAAAGACAAACACGAGATAGAACTCAAACTGGTTACCGGAGATTTATTAGCCGGTAAAATTTTCTGGCAGGATAAAGAGTGCATTTCTATCCTGGATCACTACGATAAACAAACCATTGTTTGGCGGCATTCCATTGTTTATCTGAAGCCGAAATCTTGACCTTTGTCCGGTTTGGCCTAATTTAGCCCAGACCGGACCCTTTTAGCCCCGATCGCTGGGTAACCCCTCCTTGAGCGGTTCACTTTGGTGAGCTTTGCTCAGGGTAACCGTGATCGGAAGAGATTGACCCGGATGAGGGGCTAACCACATTTGAATCCGTTTCAGGGAGAGGAGACTGCCGCACAGCAGGAGGCGATCGCCCGCTTGTACCTGAGTTCCCCCATGCGGAAAGCGAATAAACTGCCCTTCCCGGCGAATCGCTTGCACCTGTACCTCATACTCCGCCCGTAAATCCAGTTGACCCAACGTTTTATCGGTGATAGGGCTCTGTTCAGGAACCATCAGCCATTGACAGGAGCGATTTTCTTGGGGAATCGCCACCTCTCCTCGCGCTAACTGCTCAAAGGTCGTCAGTTCTTCTGCTTGTCCCACCACCAAGAGTTTATCCCCTGTCACCAAGGGTGTATCCGCCGTGGGATAGTCGATTTCTTCCCCATTGGCGCGACGAATCGCCATTAAACTTACCCCACTGAGTCGGCGCATATCCGTTTGTTCTAGGGTCATTCCGACCAGAGGAGACCCTTCGGGTAAGGGATACCATTTGCTGTTCATGTCCAATGCTGCCACCTGTAACTCCCGGGAGACTTCCGAGGGCGATCGCGCTGGACGCAATTCTAAATAGTGATGACTGCGAATTTGTTCGATTTCTCGCCGAATCCCCGGCAAGGGTAATCCGACGCCGAGTAACAAATGGGTCGCCAGTTCTAAACTCACCTCAAATTCTGATTGCACCACTTCCGAGGCCCCCAATTGATAGAGGAGTTCAATCTCCTTTTCTTGGTTCTCCTGGACCCCCCCATCTAATTCTGGGGATAATTCCAGCGATCGCTTCAGACACAACCGCGTACTCATCGGGTCCGGCAGGGCCACCGCTACCGCCTTTGCCCGATCCACTCCCGCTGCTTCCAAAACGTGCAACGATGCCGCATTGCCATAAATATAGGGAATTCCAGCCGCCCGCAGTTGCCCGATCGCCCGTTCGGAACTATCAATCACTACTAACGGATAGTTATGCGCTTGCAGCAGTTGGACGACTTTTTTACCCACCCGTCCATATCCACAAACCACCACGCGATCGGGCAACCGCACCTCCTCAGAAGTGGCCCTCGGCCCACTGGTATCCTCAAAAAATCGATTCAACCAGACCTGATTCTCCGCCCAATCCAGCAATTTGGGCACCAGTCGCAATACAAATGGCGTCACCACCAGCGTGACCGCAGTCGTGCCTAAAATCAACAGATACACGGGACGGGAAACCAACCCCGTCGCCAGTCCTTGGGCCGTCAACACAAAGGAAAATTCCCCAATTTGGGCCAATCCTAAACCCACAATCAACGCCGTTCTCAGGGGATAGCCAAAGCTGGTCACAATTGGGGTGATAATTAAAAATTTCCCCACAAACACCAAACAGACTAAGCCCAGAATCAGTTCCAGATTCTGCCAGAGAAACACCGGGTCAATCAGCATTCCCACGGACACAAAAAACAGGGCGGCCAAAATATCTCGCAGGGGTTCGACGTATGTCAAGGTTTGGTCCGCATATTCCACCTCAGAAATCATCAACCCGGCGACAAAGGCCCCCATTTCAATGGAAAAACCCAGATAGTAGGTGACTAAGGCAATTCCCAAACATAAGGCAATCACCCCGAGTAAAAACAGTTCCTGACTCTCCGTTTTAGCCAGAAACCTCAGCAACTGGGGAACGAGAAATAACCCCACCGCTACTGCTGCCACGGCAAATAGGGCAATTCGCACCACCGCAGAAATCACCGCCATCCCGATCGCCTCCGGGGGTTCGTTCAGGGCCGGTAACACCGCTAACATGAATCCTAAGGCTAAATCTTGCACGACCAAAATCCCCAACATCACCTGACCATGCAGGGTTGGGAGTTCATTGCGTTCCATCAAACATTTCAGGACTACCGCAGTGGAGGATAGGGAGAGAATCGCCCCTAAGAAGACGCCCTGGGACCAAGAGGTACACCAGCCCATCACCAGAGAAACGAAGGTTGTCACGGCGATGGTGAGGACAATCTGGAGAGTGCCACCGCCGAGACTAATCCCTTTGACTTTTTTAAGTTCTGCAAAGGAAAACTCAACTCCCAGGGCAAATAACAGGAGGGCCACGCCAAATTGAGCCAGGGTTTCCACTTGAATCAGTTCTTTGATCCATCCCAAACCGGCAGGACCCACGACAATTCCCCCCAGTAAATAGCCCAGAATAGCCGGTTGACCCAGGAGGGACGCGAATAAACCACCACTAGCAGCCGCCGCCAGCATCGTTACTAAGTCAAGGATGAGTCTAAAGTCTTCTTGCACGGGTGTCTGTCAAAAATGAGAGAAATGTTAAGCGTTATAACAATTCAGCATAACGATTTTTGGGGGGAAGATGGGAGAGGTGGGGAAGGATGGGGAGGACCGCCATCGAGATGGGGGAGATAGGGAGGATGGGGGAAATGACTAAAGTCGTGATTACGAACGGGGGATAACGCCTTCATGGGTTACAACGAACTTAAGAGAACGACTGAAGTCGTTATTACGAACTTCTCCCCCATCCTCCCCATCTCGATGGCGGTCTCTCCAAAACCGGCGTGATAAAATGTGGAACTTAACGCGATCGCCCGTAAGTCTATCTAGCCCGCTTAAAACAACAGACGAACAGAAGAATTATGACTCACCTGCATAGCTCTCATCCGATCGCCCCTGGGATGCTGGGTTGGCTCTTCAGAGGGGCTAATCCTTGGCTGAAACAACAAGTCAAAACCAAAACGGCCCCGGTGCTCGGATTGACAGTTTCGCTCCTCTTAGCCCTTGCCAATTCCGTGCAAGCGCTACAAGTTCAGGTGGAACCGGAGAATCCGCAACTGGGGGATACCCTCTCCGTGGTGATTTCAACTGACGCCTCAGATTCAGCCACACCAACGGTGAGCTCTCCAAATGGCCCGGTCCCAGCCTTTCCCATTGGGGGCAATCGCTATCGGGCGATGATCCCCACGACGCCTTTAAGTCAAGCGGGACGATGGGAGATTCGGGTGGATGGAGAAGGTCAAACCCGCAATATTGCCGTGTGGGTGAGCGATCGCGAATTTCCTACCCAATCCATTTGGCTACCCCCGGGTAAGGACGACCTCGAAGGGACCGATATGGAATTTGATCGGGTTGATGAATTTAAAAAACTCGTCACCCCTGAGAAATTCTGGAATGGTGCGTTTTTGCGCCCCAATGACGGACCGATTACCACGATTTATGGGGTCCGGCGGTATTACAATGGGGTCTTTGCCGATGACTATTACCATCGCGGTGTAGACTATGCTGGACCACAGGGTTCTCCCGTGGTGGCTCCCGCTGCTGGTCGCATCGCTTTGGTAGGACGGGAATCAGAAGGGTTTGAAATTCATGGCAATGTCGTGGGGATCGATCATGGTCAGGGCTTAACCTCCCTTTATTTGCATCTGAGTCGGATTGATGTCAAGGAAGGCGATATGGTGCAGGCGGGTCAAGTCATCGGTGCAGTCGGGTCAACTGGCGCTTCGACGGGACCTCACCTACACTGGGGATTATACGTTCATGGACAATCCATCGATCCGGTTCCCTGGCGATATGAGGGAGTAGAATAACTCTGATTAGGCATGGAGTACAGGAAATCTGCCTTTGTCCTAGAGATAGTCTGGAGTTTTCTGGAGGTAAAGCTAGGATAAGGGCGGGTTGTAGGACAAGATCTGTGCAAGGTTGTCCTTGCGATCGCAGAGTTTTCTATGAGGCGATCGCCAATTGAAACTCTTGGATCAACTGAAAAAAGTGCCGTGGAGCAGAACGAGGCAGTATGAGTATAGAAAAAATCGTAGAACAGGCACTACAAGATGGGTATCTAACGCCAGCAATGGAAGCTGAGGTGGGTAGAATTTGCAACACCGCCTCAGAACTGTCTATTGAAGAGTACATGGCTCTCGATCGCCTGATGGGGTCTCTATTAACTGGTGAAGTGGTAGTTTTACCACGGAAACAGTTTATTAATGTCATGGAAGAGTTGGTGCTTTCTGAGGCGATCGCCCGGGTTGCCGAAATTGAGGCAACGAGCGATCGGACCCTGGATGTCGGCGATATTGCCGCTTATGCACTTAACCGACTTCCTCCTCTTTATGCAACCACGGAGGAAGGCGCAAACTATCAGCGGGTTCGAGCCAAAGATGAACTGCAAGAGCTCATCTCCAAACAAGTCGATGAGGCGATCGCCCGGTATCTGGACCGCCCAGAATTTCCCGGTAGAGTCGCCCTGGGTAAAAGTTCAGGTAAAGAAATGCTCACTCAAGTTAGCAGCATCCTTCAGTCCTACGCGACTATCTTTGAATCCCAACCCAATACCCCTAGTTAAAGGAATCAAATCCCACCGCCCTCGGTACTCTGTCTTCCGATTCCGGTTAGGTTTTTTAACAGTTTTGTTTGCCAAAATTTACTCCAAGAGGGGAACTGTTTTGGTCATGAAATTAAGGCGCTCCATTCAGGGGCGTCTTTCTTTTTGACTGCTATTCTAATCCCCGCCTAAAGCGGGCTATAAAATCTAAAAATTCCCCCTTGGATCAGGGGGAATTTGAAAATAGCTCTAAGCAACCAATACCCTAACGATACCGAATGGTTCGTAACACTTCGACCAAGGTATCTAGTTCCTCTCGCGTATTATAAAACGCTAAAGAGGGACGAACCGTCCCGGTTAATCCATACCGCTGTAACGAAGGTTGGGCGCAATGATGACCCGCACGCACGGCAATTCCTTCACTAGAGAGGCGCTTCCCGACTTCTTCATAGGGGATATTGTCCAAAATAAAGGACAAGACGCCGACTTTATGGGGTGCAGTCCCAATCAGGCGTAACCCTGGTACAGTTTGGAGACGTTCGGTACCATACTCGGTTAATTCATGTTCATATCTCTCGATATTGACCATGCCTAACCGATTCAAATAATCGATCGCCGCCCCCAATCCAACCGCATCGGCAATATTGGGCGTCCCCGCTTCAAATTTGGCGGGAGGGTCATTATAAGTCGTTTGCTCAAAGGTAACCTGCCGAATCATATTCCCACCCCCTTGCCAAGGCGGTATTTCTTCTAACAGTTCCCGTTTGCCATAGACTACGCCGATGCCTGTGGGTGCAAAGAGTTTATGCCCGGAAAAGACATAAAAATCACAGCCTAACTGTTGCACACTTACAGGGAAATGGGAAACGGCTTGAGCGCCATCAATTAGGACTCGCGCCCCATGTCGATGGGCGATCGCGGTCATTTCCTGCACCGGCACAATCGTTCCCAGGGAATTGGAGACTTGCGTCACCGCCACGATGCGAGTCCGGGGTCCCAAGAGTCGGGTATAGTCTTCGAGGATAATCTCCCCGCGATCGGTAATTGGAACGACCTTTAAAATTGCCCCTTTCTCCTGAGCTAACATCTGCCAGGGTACAATATTGGCATGATGTTCTAGGGTTGTGAGAACAATTTCATCCCCTTCCCGAATCTGCTGACGACCAAAAGTTTGCGCGACTAAATTCACGCCTTCAGTCGTTCCTCTCACAAATACAATTTCCTCGGCAGACCCGGCCCCGATAAACCGTTGCACTTTTTCCCGCGCCCCTTCATAAGCATCGGTGGCGCGGGCAGCTAAATCATGGGCGGCGCGATGAATGTTAGAATTATCTCGCTGATAAAAGTGCGAAATACTATCAATCACACTTTGGGGTTTTTGGGTCGTTGCGCCATTATCTAACCAAATCAGGGGTTTTCCATGCACTTGCTGGTGCAAAATTGGAAAATCGCGGCGCACTGCCTGGACATCAAACCCGGCGTGAGAGTCATTTATATTGACGGTTTCTAGCTGGGGTTGAGACAGGAAATAAAATGAGGGGGGTTCACTTTCTGTAACCCTGGGGACTGGGGTTGGGGAATTCACCTGTTTTAAGGTCGTTTCTACGTCTTGATCGCTCAAGGGAAACAGTTGACTAAACCCGGCAGGGGGAGAAATCGGCCCACTGTGATGAGTCTTTGGATAAATTGGGGGAATTTGGGCGGACAACTCCTGGGCGATCGCACTGAACACATCTTTTTCGGCTATCCTCCCAGAAGGTAGCAAGTTTTCGGGTCCAATATTTCCCGAGACATCTGCTGATTTTTCTGGGATAATCGGAGTTGGCTCAACTGGGACGGTGGAGGTTGTCGGGTCCTGAATCCCCTGGGGGAAAACGGGTGGAATCGGACTGTGCAACTGTTTGACGATCTCAGTTAGAGCCACCTCAGATATCCCGAGTGAGTCTACAGTCATACTTTGGGGAATAACGTGAGTTGCTCCCGGTATTGACGGAAGGGAATTACTCGAATTCTCTGGAGTATAAATTTGCGGAATATGAACGGAAAAGGGTTCCGGTTGTTCCGTTAAGCGACTTCCGGAAATGCTCAGATCCGGGGTGGGAGTTGGGGGAGAGACAACTTTTTCCGGTGTGCTTAAGGGGGCGCTATTTCCAGAAACCGGACTGGCATTTTGTGAGGGAAGGGCGCTGTAAAGTTGATTGACGATCGCCTGAATTGCACTGGGTTTGAACAGGTTCGCTTCCAGGAATTCCCCAGAGGACAAGGGTACATCCGTCGGGACATGACCATTCTGGTTTTCAAGCCCGTTTGTACTCATAGTCATGATAATATCCTACTTCGACATTCTCTAACACGGCGATCGCATCATCAGTTAAGACGGCAGCGGAGGAATACAAGGTGACTAAATAAGAGGCGATCGCCTGGGGATCAATTCCCATCAATCGCACAGACAATCCCGGAATCTGTTCCCCCGGTACACCAATTTGATGTAACCCCACAACTCCTTGTTCTTTCTCCCCCACCCGAACTAGCAAAATATTGGTTTTTCCCGGACCCAGGAGATGTTGATTTCGACTGGTAATTTCCAGTTTGTCCGATGGGATAATCGGCACTCCTCGCCAAGTGATAAAGGGTGACCCAAATAGGTTGACAGTAGCTGGGGGAACGCCTCGACGAGTGCATTCCCGTCCAAAGGCGGCGATCGCCCGAGGATGAGCTAAGAAAAATGCCGGTTTTTTCCACACTAAAGATAACAACGCATCGAAATCATCCGGAGTGGGTGGACCATAACGCGCTTGCAAACGATGTAAGGGAGAGACGGAATTCAACAACCCATATTCGGGATTATTGATAATTTCCCATTCTTGTTGTTCTTTAATTCCTTCTACGGTTAACCGCAGTTGTTCCCGTAACTGATGGATGGGTTCATTATAAATATCGCTCACCCGCGTATGAACCCGCAGAATACTTTGAATCACACTTAATTCATACTCTCGTGGTTCATTTTCATAGTCTACATACCCATCGGGAATTTCTGTTTCCCCTTCATGCCCAGCAATCAATGCGATCGGTTCTTCCCCGTACTGATTCAAGGAGTTTTTAAGTCGCAATTGTTCTTCAATTGCCAATGCCAGCCCCGCTTTGACCTCCTCTTGGGTGACTACTTCATCTAACACTGATTTAGAGAGGGCTAACAAGCGAACAGGAGTCAAAGTTCGGATGGTTGCATCACTCGGAATGTCTTGATATAGTCCGACTTCTCCAAAGTAATCTCCTGCACTTAACACGCCAACTCGTAACAGTTCGCCTTGGTCTCCAGTGGCTAAAACTTCGACTTTTCCTTGGGCAATAATATAAAATTTGTCCGAGGATTGACCGGCACTAATCACTGTGTGACCTAATCCAAAACTCTCCTGTTGCAACCGGGAAGATAAGCCAGCGACGTAGGATAAATCTAAGCTGGACAACAACGGTAAGGTTTTTAAATCTTCCGGTGCAATAGTCGATTGTCCATTGTCGTTGTTCACATAAACTTTGGGCGTGGGTTTGAGGACAATTTTAGTCCGGTTAACTCGGTAGATTCCCGATTGGACTTGTACCCAAGGGAGGAAATGTAGCAGCCACCGTGGCGTAATTAAGGTTGTCTTTGCAACGGTATTCGTCGTGTTGGAAAGATTCCGGGCTGCTTGGGTATCGATACTTTGTTGTGAACGGTTAGGATTCGTCTTGATAGTTACCATAGAACGTTGGTCATTGGTGACGTTAATAGGAGAACGAGTCATTTTTTAGTTCCTCTTTCTTAGCTTGTGTTCAATCAAACCAACCAGCACATCTATTCAGGAATTCCCACAATAAAACTTCTGCATTCCACAGAATTGATACTGAAATATCTTATCCTAACGAATAGGAAACAGCCGTTTTTATTGCATGGGTTTTACTCAGTTCAATCTCTTACGATTTGACACAGATTTTCACTGAGTATAACTGAATTGTTCCATGAATAAAACTGGTTTGCTCTTAGCGCTCAAGCCAAGCTTTTAAGTGGGTGAGTACATTTTTAACCTACCATATTTTGAGAAATTTTCACATTAAAAAATCATAAATTTATACAAATATTTTTATCGATAAAACAGCAAAAAAATTAGACAGTTAGAAATCAAATTTTCTGTGCTGCCTAAAATTTGTGTATTTTAGTCATCAATTTTAAAGTGAGCATTCCCCTATGTCAAAAAAGTGGGCAGTACCTACCCTACAATTACTCTAACCAAAAATTTCATTATTCTTGCAAACTCATACATTATATTTATGATATAATATAAATCTTTCCATTATAAAATTATTGTTTAATTGTAATCTCAATTTAAAGAATTCCAACTAGTCCCCATCACCATTCAAGGGCTTTATCACAAGACATCTAGCCAATGACGATTGCCTGAATGCTTCGAGGATACTCAGGTTAACTCCTAATTAAAAGTTTATATTTTACAAAATCAGGAATGCAACCCTCCGGAGTAAATGAGTATTGCACTGCTTTAAGATTCAACGAGGCGGAAAGGGAAAAGCGATGGGGGAGACTTCGGGGAATTTTTATATAGTCTCCAGGTTGAAGTAACAATTGCATTGGTGTTCCATTAAGATTGATAAAACTCAAAATGCACTCTCCTGATAAGATGTACAATCCTTCGGCATGAGTATGGGTATGCCAGCGATCGCTACGCAGGAGAAAAGGATATAAACTCGCCGAACCTGGGTGCAATACCATCAAGTCTCGCCGTTGATATCCATCCCGCTTTTTTAACAGGTCAAACAGATAATTCATGCTTTGCAAAACCTGATGGGTTTCAAATGGGTTAAGGATGTCTTTTGCTAACACTTGATTCAAGTCTTGATCGCCGGGAACGGAAACCCGTTCTAACCCAATATTCAATGAACTTAAAACGGTGGCGATCGCCACCCCATAGATTTTATGGTCTTCTAGTTGTAAGATAGCCATTTTCTCGCTCCATCCGGGATTTTTTAGGCTCTAATCCAGCCTAGGGCTTAGATATTTTGGCCTGATTGATTTTAATCTACGGTAACTTGGTCGGGTTACCGATATTTAGACTATAACCCCGATTCTACTGACCTGTCAACCCCTAAAGATCAAGTTTTTCCAGCCCCTCCTCCACCCATTTTGACAAGTCCAGGTTTTTGATTCAAAACCCTGCAACAGTTTGTGGACAGGAGATTACCCTACCCACTGTCTTAAAGAGAGGACTGAGAAGGAGTTTAAATTTCGTAGTGCCACCAGGGTTGAGTTTCGTGCAACAGAATCTGTTTACGTTGGAGGCGCTGGAGAATCCCCTGTTGTTCCAATTCTTTAAATAACCGAGTCACTGTCACTCGACTCGATCCAATCATTTCACCGATTTCTTGATGCGTTAACCCCAGTTGAATCAATTGTCCTGATTCATTCTCTGTCCCAAATCTTTGGCCTAACCAGGTTAAAAAGCGCAAGAAAGAAACATCAACAGGTTTGGTGTGAACAATTTCTAAAAATTCTTCGAGTCGCTGACTGTGGAGAATCAGTGCATCACTAAAATGCTCATATTTCTCCTTAGAAACTAAGGTAGCTTCAACTCTTGTTAAGCATTCCAGGTGATAGGGATTCGCCCGGGAAAGCGATCGCCCGACAATATCACCAGGACCCCAGATTCCCAACGTGACGGAGGTGCCATCTTCAAACCAGGTCATGCTCCGAACTACTCCGGTTTCAATTTTCCACAGAGATCGTGGATTTAAAGGAAGTAAAGAGCGCTTTGTAAAAGCACTTTGCCGAAGTTGCTCAGAAAATTTGAAATCGAGAGGAGAAACAGTCATTGCTAATTATCCTAGGGCTATTACCCTAAACATTGGACCCGTTAAGTTAGGTAACTTCCGAAAATAAAATTTTCTAGGAGAGTTCCCCCCAACCGATTGGCGTTGTTAAGGAGGGTTTGTGTAATTCTGCTAAACTTTTAATGCAGAAAATTTTTATGCAAATCCTTTACAACTGAGCGCCATTTAAGATGATCCGGCCTTGAAGTAGATTGCTAATCCGGTTGAGGCGATCGCAGCAATTCTTGGGAGAGTTCTACCGCCTGTTCCCGAATTTCTCGAACGGCAGTCGTCTCCCAGAGTCCCCCTTTGCGGGGAGAACCCAAAGTATAAAATAGTTGAGAGGCAACCCCTGAAGGGGTGACAATCCGGCTAGAAACTAGACTGGATAAGGGACATAGCTCT
>CBFGOM010000187.1:0-12131 GCA_965650385.1 uncultured Oscillatoriaceae bacterium | reverse complement strand
GAGTTGGGCGCAAGCATTACGCCCAACTCTCTCAGGGCGCAAGCATTGCGCCCCTACAAGAAATCACGATTTTTCGTCATTAAATCTACTACCTTGACCGGACTAGTTTTTATAAACCCGCAGGCTGTTCGCGGAGCGTTCCGTAAGGAAAGACTGGGGCTAAACGAACAAAGCCCGCCTGCGCGGGCTAATAGAGTATCATTCATTGTTGGAGATTCGGCCTCCTGTAGCGCCCATAAAAGCTCCTTATCCAGGGGTAGAAAAGTTAGCGGGTTGGGGAAAGGAAGATTTAGCTTCCACACTCACTGAGCCTCGGATATCAATTTGGACAGATTGGGCTTGGGAGTGAATTCCGGCTTTCTGCCATGCTTCCATCATTGCGATCGCCACATCTGCCGCCTGGTTTTGAGAGGATAACGCCAACAGGGTTGGACCGGCACCACTAATGGTTAACCCATAGGCTCCCGCATTTAAAGCCGCTGCATGAACCGCATCATAACCGGGGATCAAACCCTTGCGATAGGGCTGATGGAGGCGATCGCTCATGGCAACGCGCAACCATTGACCATTATTCGTGGCTAATCCGCGCAGCAGTAACCCCAAATGGGCGGTATTATAAATCGCATCTGCCCGGGTGTAATGGGTAGGCAGCACTTGTCGCGCTGTTTCTGTTGCCAACTCAAAATCCGGTATCGCCACCACTGGGACAATTTCTGAATGCCAGGGAACATCACAGATTTCCCACCCGGGGCCAGCGGTTGCCAGTTCTTCCGGGATAGATGCCGCTAGACGACATCCCCCGAGTAAGGCGGGAACGACGTTATCAGGATGCTTTTCCATATCTATCGCCAGATCCACCAGTTGTAGTGGAGTGAGGGGTTTTCCAGCGAGGTGATTGGCCCCCATCAATCCCCCAGCGATCGCAGTGGCGGAACTTCCCAATCCTCGTGCCAGGGGAACTCCTAGTTCAATCTCGATTTCGACCGGCGGTGGGGATTGGCCGAGATGGGCGTAGAATTTAGCAAACGCTTTGTAGACTAAATTGGTTTCATCGGCAATCACGCGATCGGCTTCTAACCCCTTGACGACAATCTGAAGCGTTTTTTGAGGGGGGGTAGCGGGATCCAAGGCGATCGGCGAAAACTTAAAGTGATTGTACAGGGTCAATGCAGCCCCAAAACAGTCAAAACCCGGCCCCAGGTTAGCAGTGGTAGCCGGAACGGTAACGGTAAAGGTGGAGTGGGTAGAAGACATCAAAGGTTTTAAGGGAGTACGTTTCGTCGGTTGAGAAAAAAGTTAAAAATTTTCTAAGGCATCAGTTTAGGATGAAATCTGTAGGACCAGAGACTAGGTTTCTATTCCTCATTTGTGGCTGATGAGCAAAAATTTTGTCAAGAAACCCGGTTTCTAACCTCATGGCAAATCTGACTTGCGCCCAGATCTAAGGAGGGGTGGGTTGACGGGGATTTTGCCAGAGGTGTAATGAAATCAAAGTCAAAGTTCTGCGCCTGAGAGGATGAGGATCGGCAATGTCTTATCTTGACATTTATGGGGGATGACTCATCTAAAATTTTCGCTTTTTCTGTTCTTTATCCAAGACGATCGCGCCTACCCAAGCGAGTAACCCGATGACTACGGGAAAGGCTGCTTTACCGATCGCCCAAAATAAAACGGCCCCGCAGATGACCACGAATGCTGTCATGAAGGCATCAGGAACCACAACTTTTTTCTCATTGGGGGTAGCGGCTAGAATTTGCACCCAGGCATAGCCAACTCCCACCACCGCAATCCAGGCAGAATTGGCGATTCTGTGGGAGAGAGCAGGTTCGTCTAGGATACCTATCCAGGTTTGAGCAGCGATGAGTCCACCCCCGGCTAGAACGGTAGCCCCAGCCCCAGCTAAATAGAGGATATCCAGTTGGACGCCCCCTAGCTTTTTGAGCAGGAAGCGAAAGAGATAATGACAGGCGATCGCCACCACCAAAGCCACGAGAGCAATCCCGAACGACTGGACCCCAAACAGGGCAGTTTCTTTAGCCATTGCCCCACGCCTAGTAATAGCCCAAAACCCAGCGAGTAGAAAGGCTCCCACCCCAGTTACTGCGCTGACTCCAATGGTAGTTTTAGCGAGGAACTTGAGGGTAAATTCAATCACGCATTCCCGTCTAGTTCCGAGGGATAGTAATGAACTGTTGGCAATATGCTGGGCGATCGGCCAAAACAGGACTAATCCAGCCGGTATCGATAACGCTAGTTTCCAGGTTACGGAGTCGAGTCCGACTAGCACCCAACCCCATACTGCCCCCAAAGCCACAACCAGGCAGAGTCCAAGAAGAAAGAGCGAGCGTTGCATCCCCATTGGGTAAATCGCAGGTAGTTCAAGAATTTTTCATTGTTCAAGGATTTTATCGCATTTATTCTGGCGATCTCAAAAATCTCTGACAATCCTACCCAGTGGTTTGACCCCTAATCCGGGGGATGATCCATCGGCGATCGGTCCTGTTGCCGCGATCGCCCAGGGATTCCAGTTCCATGCCTTAGCTGAATCCAGTAGTAGCAAGCGCAGCCATCACCGGCGCTTGCTTACTCCTTACATTCCATCAAAATTAACTCATGGGAGCGCTCACCACGCGATCAGATTGATAGCTCGAACTGCCGCCGGTGGTTAAATAAAAGTAGCGCCTCGTCAGTTCTGGTAAAACCGCATCCGCAAAATTCGCCCCCTCCACATTGGTTCCCACCAACGTGGCATTACTCAGATCCGCTTCCACCAACTCGGCTCGATTTAACGAGGCCCAATTTAAGTTAGCTTTCTGGAGAGAAGCTCCCGTTAAATTAGCGCCACTCAGGTCTGCCCCCATTAAACTCGCCGATCGCATCGTAGCATCCGAGAGATTAGCCGCAATCAGGCTCGCACCCTCTAAATTAGAATTACTCAATTTAGCTTGCTTGAGATTAATGCCATTGAGATTGATCCCATTCAGATCTACCCCGTTTAAATAGGCCCCCTCTAGGGTAATCCCATTTAAATTTGCACCATAGAGCATTGCACCGCTGAGTCTAGCCCAATTCAGGATAGCCCAACTGAGATTAGCACCCGTCAAGTTAGCCGCGCGCAGATTGACCCATTCCAGATTGGCACCCGTCAAATTTGCACTTCGTAAGTTAGCACTTCGCAGGTTTGTACTATTAAGGTTCGCCGCGCTGAGTTTGGCTCTAGGTAATTTAGCCTTAACTAAGACTGCACCGGAGAGCGCTGCTTTAGTTAAATCCGCATCCATCAATTTAGCGTTTTCCATCTTTGCATAGCTTAGATTCGCCCATTGCAACGCCGCCTTACTCAAGTCAGCTTTAGTCAAATTTGCACGACTTAAATTGGTACCCCGCAAGACAGCATGGCTGAGATTAATCCCAACTAGGTTCGATCGGCTGAGATCGGCGCCACTCAGGTCCACCCCAGAAAAATCCCTCTGACCCATTTCATACCGTTCCAGTAGTTCGCTAACGTTCATCGGATTCATTGCTCCCTCGATTTTTGTGAAAGGTTTGGCTTTCTCAACATTTTTGTATGGGGACGTCGTTTAGGGCTGGCTAGGATCAGCAGAATCATATAAAAATTTAATGCTCAGACCTATATCTGCCTGAAGCCATAATATGCCTGACTGTCCAGAAAATTAAATAATTTATTCATATTGTCATTGTACGCTTAAAGAATGCCAGATGGTAATAAGTTTTGTTCCAAGAATTCTTGAGGATCACGTTTGCACTTAGGTCAGGTTGTCGTGCTGTCCAATTCCTGGGAATCTCTAGGCTCTCTTGTCCTGCTTAAGGGTAAAAGTGCTTACTCCCTGCACGGGGAAACTCGGGGTTTTGATGTTCAAAGCATCGTGAATGGAGATCTTTTCGAGTTCCACTTGTAGTTAGTCTTAATTCTTTTTGACCCAAGCGTTCCTTATAAAGTTACAAATAAGGTTAAAAAAATACTGTAGACACAAATGTACCCCATTAAACTTACGCAAATTGCTGCTTATCTTGCCATTGAGCGTAACGCGCCAAAATACAGCATAGACTCTACTCTTGCTACCCCTCCTTTGCGGTCAGAGAAAGGTTAGCAGGTCAAGAACCCAAATCATATCGGGGAAGGTTTAATGGGGAACCTGTTTTAGGTTAGGGTGGTTCCTACTTGGGGAGGGTCTGTTCAGCGCTCGCCGGATGGGATAAAATACCGCAATAGCCACTCCTTTCTGTAAAAGATTGTAGCTGGGAGCGCCTCTAATCGAGGTTGAAGGGATAGAGTAAAATACGATGACGAAAGAGATTCCTGAAGAATTTTGGCAAGCGGTAGAGCAGTTTAATGCTCAAGATTTTTATGCCTGCCATGACACCTTAGAAGCTTTATGGATGGATGCCGTCGAACCGGACAAAAAATTTTATCAAGGAGTGTTACAGATTGCCGTATCTCTTTATCATTTAGGAAATCGGAACTGGCGAGGCGCGGCAATTTTGTTGGGTGAAGGGATAAATAGACTACACTATTATTCTCCTGAATATTATAACATAAATGTAGAAAAATTAATAACCGAAAGTCAACAAGTTTTAGGGGCTTTACAGGAGTCAGGTCCGGATAATGTAGCAGAGTTCGCACAGCAATTATTTACCAGCGATCGCGTTGCAGGAAGGGAGGGAATAGCCAGCTTGCAAGTCCCTCAAATTTTGAAAGTTGTCTCTAACCCGTCTGACTGAATTAAAAAATTCCTAAAGAACCCCGGTTTCTTGTCCCAATAACCTGATTTAGAACATGAAAAAAGACAAGATATTGCCTTGTCCCTACTTTGGTGATTTCTAAGGGTGCCCTAAGAGAGATGAAGGGAGAAAAGTCTGCCTTACGTTTTCTGCTTCTTCTGGAGGGAAATTCACTTAATTTGTAGCAAGAAATCCCCCTAGAGATAGATGTTATAAGCCAAGATCTAAAGAAGTGGCCCCTGGGCGACGAAAAGGGGTCACAATCGCTAAAAAGAGAGAAAGCCTCTGGCCCTTAATCCAGAGCGTGATAAAGTTTGGTAAAATCTTGTCCTAGTCAAGGCTTCCGAAACTTCGGAAGACTGGAAACCGTCAAACATCGAGCAGAACGGAGGGTACAGAAGTTGCCCTCGGACGCGATCCGGATTACGGATTGGTAGGATTGGCTAAACTACCAATAGAAGATGGCAGAACTCCATCTACATCCTCTTGCGAATGTGCTTATCGTGCCTATACCAGTGAACTCAGCTATGATGCCCTCTGTCCGCTTAAGTTCCTCACATTTCTTGCTTCGCCTCGGGTTGGCATTGATGATGCCAGTCGCCTTGTGGAGCGTTGTTCCTATGCCGAGTTATCCGCAAACGCCGAATGCTGCGCAGGACAACCGTGCCTTGCGAGTGCGATCGGATATGCAAGAATCTGACTCCAGAACCGGGATTATCACGGCACGCGGCAATGTCCGCATTAACTATCCTGCCCGAAATATGCAAGGGACCGCAGCCCAAGCCCAGTTTTTTAGCCGAGAGCAACGCATCGTGCTCAGTGGGAATGCTTATGTGATCCAAGATAACAACAGCATTCGGGGGGAAACGATTACCTATCTTTTGGATGAGGGCCGATTTATTGCTCTTCCGGAAGACAACAAACAAGTGGAGTCGATTTATTTCCTACCGGATGGGACTGCCCCTGGACTCTAAGGGAGAAGATGAACTCTTGAATGGTTAAAAATGGTTAAGTAAGAAGGAGTGGTTCACAGGCGATCGCCCTATCGGTAACTCCTTCTCTCCAATCGGGGAAAAAATTGCTCCGTTTGTAGATATTAGCCCTTAGTCCTAAGAGGATAGTCCCCTGTGAAAATATGGTTGGAGAATGTTCACAAATCCTACGGCAAGCGTGCCGTTGTCAACCGCGTGAGCCTTTCGGTTTCCCAAGGGGAAATCGTCGGGTTGCTCGGTCCTAATGGTGCCGGAAAAACCACCACCTTTTATATGGTGACGGGACTCGAAAAACCCACTCAGGGGAAAATTTGGCTCGATAACGTAGATATTACCCCTTTATCTATTCAAGACCGAGCGAGGTTGGGAATTGGCTATCTGGCTCAGGAACCGAGCATTTTTCGGAATCTGACGGTTCAAGATAATATTTTGCTGGTTTTGGAACAAACTAAAGTACCGCCTTGGCAGTGGCAAGAGCGGCTCAATACGCTGCTGCGTGAGTTTCGGCTGCAAGTTGTTGCTCAGACGAAGGGCAAAAATGTCTCCGGGGGAGAACGCCGAAGGACTGAAATGGCAAGGGCCTTAGCTGTACGGGGCGAGGGTCCTACATTTTTGCTGTTAGATGAGCCCTTTGCGGGAGTTGATCCGATCGCTGTGTCGGAAATGCAGCAAATTGTCGCTAAACTCCGCGATCGCCAAATGGGGATTCTGATTACGGATCATAATGTCCGCGAAACCCTCGCCATCACCGATCGCGCCTACATCATGCGGGATGGACAAATTCTGGCATTTGGCACCCCCGAGGAACTCTCCACCAATCCCCTGGTCCGACAATATTATTTAGGGGAGAATTTTACGCTATCTTAAAATAAGCTCAATTTGGGTTAAATTTACCTTTTTTTGTTTAAAAATTGCTTTTCTAACTAGAAGTTCCTCAAAAAGATAGCATCCTAGAAATCTTAAAAATTTAGGATAAAAGAGGGATGAGTCTCTCATGTGAATAACTCGATTCAGGGTTCATGTAGTCCCTTCTGCGGACTGCGAAAAAACTGCCATCGCATCAACTCCTCCTCGCACTTCCCATGATCTCGAATTCATTAAAATCTTTTCAATCCTTCAGTTGGTGGCTGTTGCGCGGCTCAGTGATGGATCGCTATATCGGCCTTGAGTTAATCGGGCCGTTTCTCTTTGGAGTCGGCTCATTTTCTTCGGTAGGGGTGGCGATCGGGACCTTATTTGACCTCGTGCGTCGCGTTACGGAAAGAGGCTTACCCATCGAAATTGCCGTGCAAGTTTTCTTATTAAAACTGCCGGATTTTATCGTTCTAGCCTTTCCCATGTCCGTATTACTCGCTACCTTAATGGGGTATTCGCGGATGTCTGCTGATAGCGAAATCGTCGCCTTACGCAGTTGTGGCGTGAGCATCTATCGATTAGTTGTCCCGGCGATCGCCCTGAGTTTTTGTGTGACTGGATTGACCTTTGCTTTTAATGAACTGATTGTTCCCGCAGCCAACTATGAGGCAACGGTTACCTTACAACGCGCGCTCAATCAAGATAGACCTTCTTTTCAGGACCGGAATATTATTTACACAGAATTTGACCGGGTAACCGAAGAGGATGGCGACCGAGTTACTGTAATGAAACGCCTATTTTATGCGGAAGAGTTTGATGGCGAACGGATGAAAACCTTAACCATTTTAGACCGTTCCCAAATAGGTTTAAACCAAATTATTTCAGCAGAATCCGCAATTTGGAATCCCAAAGAAAATACCTGGGATTTTTTTAATGGCACGGTTTATTTAATCGCCCCCGATGGCTCTTATCGGAATATTGTCCGGTTTGAACATCAAGAACTTAAGCTCCCGCGCACTCCTTTAGATTTAGCCTCCCGAGGGCGAGATTATGGGGAAATGAGCATTGCCCAAGCTAAAGAACGACTCGAAATTATTCGTTTTGGAGGGAGTGATAAAAATATTCGGGAGTTGGAGGTGCGAATTCAACAAAAATATGCATTGCCCTTTGTTTGTGTTCTCTTTGGTTTAGTTGGGGCTACCTTGGGGCTCGGCCCCCGTCGTGCCAGTAAAGCGACTAGTTTTGGGATTAGCATTATTATCATTTTTGGCTACTATTTAACCGCCTTTCTCGCGAATGCGCTGGGTCAACTGGCGATTCTCTCTCCCTTTATGGCTGCTTGGTTGCCCATAGCACTGGGGTTAATGATCGGTGTATTTCTATTAGTGCGGGCTTCACGATAAACGAGGTGGAGGGTAGGGGGATTCTATAGAACCCGAGCGATCGCTGTAGCTCTCAGGCTACAGCAATCCTAAACGATTTGTAAGCAACCTAGCCATCAATCTATGCGCGTCAGCCTTTTCTCCCGGGATAAGGTTCTCAGGGGAGGACCCCTGACAGAATAGATTGAAGAGTGCTATAGGAATGGTGAGACTAACAATTAATTATCCTGATGCTCCCTATAAATAATCGCCTATCAATCCCTGGAAGGACTATAATAAACAGTAGACAATCTTTATAAAAAATTTATCGGAAACTGATTCCATCGCCTTTAAAGTGAGCTTATTCTATGATAAGCAACCTTGAATCAGTTCCTCCCTATACCTGCATCAATTAGCTCGGGATTAAAAGCTATGTCACAGCTCAACTCAACCTCTCCTGCCATCCGCCAAATCCGAGCGAGGTTAAGATATTACACGCGACCCTTCGTGTGGGGTTCCGTGTTGATTCTGGGACTCTTAACCCTGTTGATCTGGGAGTTTTCCCAAAATCCTGAGCAATTCTATTTGTTTAGCTTAGAGGAAGAGGAGGAGATGGAACTGGGCAATGAGTTGGAGGGGGAGATGGGAATGTCCCCGGAAGACAGTGCGATCGCCGCCGACATTGATAGTTCCTCGGTGCTGATCAATGATTTAAAGCAGATCCAACCGCCTCCACAACTGCCATTGCCCACCCCGAGGAACTCCAACCGGAGGTCTTCATCACGGCGATCGCCATCGAACCCTGTGCAATCTCGCCCTAACAGAAATTTAGCTCCTGTGCAGGACCCCAATCAAACTGGGGAAGATCTATACAAACTGCCAGACCTCTCTATTTTACCTCCCTCCGATAATGCAACCTCTGAAGAATTACCCGAGATCAGTATTCTCGGAGTGCCCACGCCGCCAGAAAATACCACCCAGACCCCCCCACTTCTGGGGAATCGCTTAGGAATCTCTACTGGTAGCGTTAATAACTTTGAGACCCCAGACCTGTCTCGATTGCCGGTAAGTCCCTTGCAATCGGCAATGGAGCGTTTGTATGCTCCCGACAACTCCAGCGAGGGCGATCGCAACCCCGACAATCCCGAAGCGAGTCAAGGGCCAGAATCTAGCCCTCAAGAAGAATCCAATCAAGGGCGTTCTGCTGCAAATCGCCCTAACACCCCAGAAAATCCGGCGAACTCCGGGCCCCAAACTTCACCCAATTCCCTGGGAAACAGTCCTCAACCAACGCAAACGCGCAACGGCACTCCCCAGAATGCAGCTAATTCTTCCAGAAACCTACCTCAACCCGGGCCAAACAACCCTTACGGCACGCCCTTAAGTTCCCCGAGTCCCTACGGCAACCCGTCTCAACTGACCCCAACCCCTAACATTACCCCGGAGACTCTCCTCAATCCCTACCCCGTAGAAGGGTCGGTTTTGAATCAGCCATCCTTAGATCCGAACCAGGTCATCATACCCAGACTGCCGGGAGAAATTAGCCCGAACTATGGGGTGGATTACTCCGAGGATTACCCCAATCCGAACACCTATCAACCCCTTCCCAGTGCCCCTTTAATTCCGAATTCCATCCCCACCAATGCCTATGAATATTTATTGCAATTGCGAGGGGAACAAGTTCCCTTAGCTCCCCCTGCACCCACCACAGTTCCCCTAGCACCAAACAACCTCGGAACTGCTACGGATTTAACGCCAAACTCTTCAATCTATCAGCCTCCGACTAACCAACCTGTAGGCAACTCTCCAGCGGTTTCTCCTCCGGTTTCTCCAGGAGTTCAACCCCTAAATCAACCCAGTCCCTCCTCCCCAAATCCCGCCACCAATCTACCAATCAATCAACCCGTAAATCCCCCCTCGGTTCAGTCTACTCCAGTGGACAATTCGAGCCTTAATCTCAACCGAGAGACTCCTGGAGTGCAACCCATTCAACCCATTCAGCCGTTTTCAGTCCCCAATTCCGTTCCCGGTCGCCATATTGGGGGTGGTAATATTAATACCTTTTCCAATCCCTAGTCCCAGATTTTACTACAGGTTAGAAACCGGATTTCTTTTCCAAATTTCTGCCAAAAAGCAATCGATCTAAGGCAGAAACCCGGTTTCTTTATTTCTCCCTTAGAAATCAATGCTCAAGGGTGCACGAGGGAAGGGAATCACATCCCGGATATTGCTCATGCCGGTCATAAATTGGACCAAGCGCTCGAACCCTAATCCGAACCCGGCATGAGGAACGGTCCCGTAGCGGCGTAAATCTAAATACCACCAATAATCCTCAATACTGAGTCCTTGCTTTTCTAACCTTTGTTGGAGAATATCGAGACGTTCTTCCCGTTGGGAACCGCCGATGATTTCTCCAATTTTGGGGGCGAGAATGTCCATTGCGGCTACGGTCTTATTGTCGTCACTGAGCCGCATATAAAAGGCTTTGATTTCTACGGGATAATCGGTAACGATCGCCGGTTTTTTAAATAACTCTTCCGCCAGATAGCGTTCATGTTCCGATTGCAAATCTAGTCCCCACTCTACGGGAAAATCAAATTTTTTATCGGCTTTTTTCAAGAGGGCAACGGCTTCGGTATAGGTCACCCGCTCAAATTGATTATTAATAATATTATTGGCGGTTTCCAGCACCGTTTTATCGATGCGATCGTTGAAAAATTCCATATCTTCCGGGCATTTTTCCAAGACAAATTTAAAGATATATTTTAAGAATGCCTCGGCTAAATCCATGTCCCCATTTAGGTCACAAAAGGCCATTTCCGGCTCAACCATCCAAAACTCAGCGAGGTGTCGCGAGGTGTTGGAATTTTCAGCCCGAAAGGTTGGACCAAAGGTATAAACATCACTCAAAGCCATTGCCATGACTTCCGCTTCTAATTGACCACTGACGGTTAGATAAGCGGGTTTACCGAAAAAGTCTTTCCCGTAGTCTACTTGATTGCTATTGTCTAACCGGGGAACGTCCTGGAGATTTAAACTGGTGACGGCTAACATTTCCCCTGCACCTTCACAGTCACTGGCGGTCATAATGGGGGTATGAACCCAGACAAACCCGCGTTCTTGGAAGAATTGGTGGATGGCAGTTGCGGCAGCGTTGCGGACGCGAAACACAGCCCCAAAGGTATTGGTGCGTCCGCGCAAATGCCCGATCGTCCGTAAAAACTCAAAGGAGTGGCGCTTTTTCTGGAGGGGGTAGGTTTCCGGGTCAGATTCGCCATAGAGTTTGACTTCCGAGGCGTTGAGCTCGATTCGTTGTCCTTTGGCAGGAGACTCGACGAGAATGCCGGAGACTTCTAGGGATGCGCCGGTGTTGAGTTGTTTGAGAATTTCGGCATATTGGGGTAAATCGGGGTTCAGAACGATTTGAAGGTTCGCCAGGGAGGAACCATCATTGACTTCAACAAAGGTAAATTCTTTTAATTCTCGTTTGGTGCGGACCCACCCCTGAACGGTTACGGATGTTTGGGGTTCGCCGGTTCGCAAAATTTCAACTATCCTTTGTTTCATTTTAGAGTTTCGCGTTTAGGTTGAGAGTGTAATGATTTTAACGGAGGGGAAGGCGATGAGGGTGGCGAAGAATGAATTTAGCTGGCCCAGGCTCTTAATAACCAGCCGATAATGATACCAATTCCACCAAAGCGAAGGGCTTGCCAAAAGGGTTCTCTGAGGGCGCTAAAACTGAAGAGTTCGCTTTCTAAGTTGAGTTCGATCGCCTCTAGGGTCGTCTGGATTTGTTTTAACTCTTGTTTGAGTTCCGGGATCAGGGAGGGGTTCATGGTTTTGGCTTGACGAACCTCTTGATAGATGTCATCTCGGCGGTTTTGGAGGTCTCGTTGACGCTGGCGATCGCGTTGGACTTGGATAATTCGCTCTTTCAGATGGGTAAGCGATCGCTCAGTTTCGTCAATTTGGCGCTCAATTTCTCCCAAGGGATTGCTGTCTGGTCCAGGGGGACCCTCCCGATTGAGGCCGCGATCGCTTTGCAGTTCGTGCGATCGCTCAGAGTCTGAGGGGTCAAATGGGTCGGAGGGTAATGTCATTCGGAACTGTTAGAAATAAAAATAGATAATTTTACAAGCTCACCGTGCAGGATGCCATAAATATGGTATGCTACTTCTAC
>CBFGOM010000186.1:0-12472 GCA_965650385.1 uncultured Oscillatoriaceae bacterium | reverse complement strand
CTTTTGTTACATTATTGGGGATCAATCTTAATATTGTGTTAATATTTGAAATTTTGGATTTAAAAACCTATGCCCCATAAGGGTTTCAGCCTAAATAGTAGCTGATTTAAAACGAAAAATAATGTAATTTATTAGTTTTTTATCCGTAATTCTGAATTGGCAATTGTTGATTTAGCCCGAAAACTTCTCTCTTGACAAGCAGGAGTATTCTTCATGGGGATCACTCCGGGTTGAAAATTTGCAGCAGCCATCTCTTTGCTGATACCCTCAAACATGAATCGCGAAGGCGATCGCCCCAGGAGGAAACGGCATGATTCGGATTCAGGGAATCGTCAAAGCAGCGCAAATCGCCAGAAGTCAGTTACAGGAAGGAGTCCCGCCCAGTCGCCTCGGCAGTTTTCAGAAATTCATCCAGGAAACCCTCGCCCAAATTGACCAAATCTGCGCCAATGCCCATATCACTCCCTCCCAACTGCCGACGCCCTCGCGCAAAGCGTATGAGTTCCTGGCACAAATCGACTTATCCAACTTGCCCATTGGATCTCAAAGTAGTTCCTCCGCATCCGTACAACCGATTCGCCTCAAAAATATTCGCAATCAACAACAACAGTTTTTAGATGCGATCGCCTCCCTTGTCTCCCAGGCGCAAAACAGTCCTTCACAAAAACAGCAACTGCTCCAGAGTCTACAAGAAACTGTTGCCACAATCGAAGGAATTTGTACTCAACAGAATGCCACCCCAGCACAATTAAATAAAACCTCCAGACAGACTTATGCTTGGATAAAATTTTTAACCGACGAGTCCAATTTAGAACGCCATTTAAGTGCCACCCGACGCACCCAGAAACTAGCAGAAGAAATGCTGTGGACTCAAATGCAACATCCTTGCAAAACTATCACCGTTGAGTTTTCTAATATCACCCACTTGTACAAAGGAAAAATTGGACCGTTAGCAGCAAAAGTCCAAATAAACGAAGCCTTTGTTAACGCCAACGATGAGATTTTATTGGCCCTGGTTAGATTAGCCTTTTTGGGTAAAAACCAAGTTGATAGTCAAGTCATTAAAGAGTATGCTCTTTCTGAAGACTACAGCGAACTCGTGCTAGAACTTGATTTAATCGCAGATACAGCAGCGGAGAATCCCCAAGGAAAATGCTATAACCTCGATCGCCTGTTTCACCACCTCAACCGAGAGTATTTTGGAGGTAAAATGGTCAAACCCCGCCTAAGCTGGAATCGGTCCTTTACCACCCGCAAATTCGGCCATTATGAACGGGTACGCGATCGCGTGGTATTAAGTATTAGCTTAGATAGCGATCGGGTTCCGCAATATGTCGTAGAGTTCGTCTTGTATCATGAATTGCTCCATAAGCACCATGAGGGCCAATGGGTGAATGGACGCTTAAATGTGCATACCCCAGAATTCCGCAAAGACGAGCAGAAGTTCCACAAGTATAAAGAGGCCGATCAATGGCTCACTCGGTTAGCCTCCGAGTAGGATAGGGTATGAAGTCCAGAGGGTGAGAAAAGGAAGAGGTCTACTAAGTGAACTAGACAAAAATTACCTCTCTTCTCTTCAATACCAGTAAGGACACGGTAGTGCCGTGTCCTTACAGTTAAAGGCATAGGGTTTTTTGGTAAGATCCTCGACAAAAGAGGGATTATTTATTTCAATTAATCCCTATTAACTTTGGGGACAGAGGGTTAAACTGTCAGCGGAAATATAACCATTAATGGGGAAAGTAATTTGCACCCAATCTCGGGGTTCTCCATTGATATCTCGGACGAGTTGATAGTTTTCAACTAAGGTAACTCGCGCAGCCGCATCAACGCCGCCTTTATAAGCGGAAAGGCGGGATGGGTTTTCGCGAATGGCTAACCCTCGGGGTGCGCGATCGCCATTGACTTCTCGGCATAAGTTAACCGGGGTGGGTCCGGTACTCACTACGGGAGTTGTTCCCACTTGTTCAATACAATAGACCAAATTGCTGGTATTGCCATAGCCATTGGATACATATCCGCGCATGGGGGCGGCTATTTCGACCCATTGGCGTCCGTCGGGTCCTTGGATGCCTTGAAATCCTTGGACTAAGGTCACTTGTTCGTTAAAGGGAACAAATCCCACTTGGGCACTGGTGGGATTCGGTCCTTGGCGAATAATCAACCCCGAGGGCGCGAGAGTGCGACGGCAGAAACTTTGGGTTGCCTGTGCCTGTGCCTGTTGCCAAGAGGGTGTTGAGGCGGAAATGGTTTCGGCAGTTCCTGTGAGTAAACCTCCGGCGATCGCCAATAAACTTACAAATGCTGCGGGTAAGTTCGAGTGAGTAAATTTTCTCATGATTTAATCTCCAAATTGAGTAAAAACTGTCGTATTATTATGAGTTAGTTATAACTGATAATTTTTAGCTTTAAATCAGTCTGGAGATAGGTATTCGCTCACTCTCCCGGTAACCCTCCCGGACATCATCACTCTCCATCTCCCTGGGGGAATCCTGAGTAAAACGCGACCGAAACCTCCCTTAGTTTCATTCTTTTGTTGGGTTACTAGGCGGTCTTGTATCAGGGATTCCCGGGCTTTAGCCTTGGGGTGGAGAGGACTGAATTGAAGGAGGTAAATTCCGAAAAGTTAGGGTGTAAATTTCCGTCGGCATTTCAATATTTGCATGGTCTAATGCCTCTTTAATTCTTTGCGCGCCCTGAGAGGTCATTTCCAGAAACTCTGCTCGTCGGGAATCGACCCAAAAGCGAATTTCTAAATTAATCGTACTCGCTGCTAATTCCTGAACGAGGACTTCTGGTGCTGGACTAGGTTCTACTAAGTCGAGTTCGGATAGAGCTTTTAAAATTGCGGCTTTGGCCTGGTTAATGTCAGCTTCATAATCAATACCAACTATTACCGAAGTGCGTCGCCGAGGGGCAGCGGTATTATTCGTAATACTGGATGAAAAGACTTCTTGATTTGGAATATATATCAGCCGTCCATCATAGGTTTTAATCGTGGTGGCCCGGAGTTGAACTTCAGTGACCGTGCCTTCATAGTCACCGATCGCAATCTGGTCCCCAATTCGGAAGGGACGAACCGCCAGCAGAATCACTCCGGCAATGTAGTTACTTAAAACATCTTTCAAACTAAACCCGATCGCCACACTAGTGAGTCCTAATGCTCCAAGTAAAGCGGCAAAATCTAGCCCTAAAACGCCCAAGGCAATCACCCAACCTATCACCCAAATTGCCCCATAACCCAATCGGGAAATCAACAGTTCTGTACTGCGATCGCCTTCGGTTTTTTGCGCCCAACTATAGGCAATCCGACGGACAGCAATAGCCAACCCCCAAGTTAATAAGATGACAATTAATGCTCCCACCAGGGAGGGTAAGTTACCAATTGCATCGTGAAGTAAATTCCGTACTGTGGCATTGAGGCGTTGGGCGACATCGATCGCCAGGGGAGCACGATCAAAAGCTTGGTTTAATTCCTCCGCCCATTGATTGGCTAAAACTTGAGCATTTTCAACCCCAAAATCCTCGGCATCCTGCTCGATTACCGTCATAATCACGCGGTTGTTGACTTGCAACGTTGCATAGTTTTCGACCTGATTATACTGAACAGTAATCGAGTCCACCGTTTCCGATTGACCCATTAAACTGCTGATGCGTCGGTTGATAATCTGTGCGCGCTCTCGTGCGGTGAGATTTCCCACACTGCCGATTTGAAAAATCGGCCTGCCTTGCACAATAACATCAGCAAAAAACGGTTCAATCAACCTCGGAACAGTCTCTTCCGTTGCCGGTGAGGGTTGAGATACCGGCATCTCCTCTTGTGCGAAACTCGGGGAAGCGATCGCCATCATCGCGCCTAAGAGAAACCCCCCTAGGTAAGTCGTCCTCCTTAGATTTACTTTCATTAGGTTGTGTTTTAACATAATTGGATGCTCAAGGGTCAACGCTACTGCCTTACATTTTGAGCCACAATCGTTCCTCCATTGCTTCCCCCTTATGGCATATCTTCAGCGCCGGTTCACCGGGAAGTAAGCGATTTTTTCAGCGAGATCGCTTTCTTCTCTTTAATGAGTAGAGAGGCGGGATGTTAAGCCAAATCCCTGTTACCCTTTCTTTTTAGAGAACAAAACAACTTGAATGACAGACTAAGACATAAAAGCACAAATTCCCCTATTAAAATTTAATTCATTCATACAGGAGAGCCTTGTATTATGCCTGGGCAAAAGTCCCCTCTATCTCTAAGTCCCGTTGGGTTCGCCGTCTTGGTGGCGATCGCCCTCGTCTCTCGCCTGTCCACACCGCTACAGGCAAGCGCCACCGCCGGAGAAATCCCCCCTGCAACCCAAGGCGGGGAACTCCTCACCCAAGGGGATCCGCTGGATCCGCCAAAGGACGAGCCCTCTCCGTTACAGGGTTCCGCAGGAGGCACAAGGTTTTATCAGCCGCCTCTAGTAGAACCTCCTTCGCGAGGACTTCCGATTAATAATGGAATTCGCGGTAAATGTCCCGTTGATCGCGAGATCCCCTCGGAACCGCTTACTGCCTTGATGCCTTCCTCTGGGGTTGGGTTAACCCTGGCGGGACAGTCCACCACCTTTTTTATCTATTTGCCCTTGACTTCAGCCCTTACGGGGGAATTTGTCCTGCAAGATGAGACGGGAACAGAACAGCTTTATCAACGGATGGTGACACTCACCAATACCTCCGGCATTATCAAGCTAACAGTTCCCTTAGATGAGCTATCTTTAAAGAGTGGAGAGTATTATCGATGGTACTTTAGTATTCTGTGCGATCCGACCGATCGCGCCGCCGATTTGTTCGTCTCGGGATGGCTCAAACCGATGGATGTGAGTCCAAGCTTAATGGTGGATTTGGACAATGCTGAAACTCCCCTGGAACGCGCTGAAATTTATGGAAAAAATGGGTTTTGGTATCCAAACTTGGAACTGTTAGCGGATATGCAGCAGTCCCCAAGTGATTTTTCCACAGAAGCAAAAATGGGATGGGATGAACTGTTGAGTTCTGATGTTGTTAATCTCGAATCTCTGGTCAACCAACCGTTTTTAGAATGCTGTGAAATGGAAACCCAACGGCAACCAACCCAGCCATAAACGGACCCTCTGGTGCATAATTCTGGGGTGATGCAGGCGATCGCCTGCATCAGTTGATATCTATTAGAACCCCATTGAGTCATCCTCCAGTCCGTTTCCTATCTGAGTGGTATCAGTTTAACTGTCCTATAAAATCTGAGCGATTGCGATTGTTTTATCCTCTCTCCCGCTGCTAATGTTTCATCGAAATGTACCCGAAACTCCATTTTTAATAAGACAATCTGCCGAGGTGACAGCGAAAAAAATTAAACAGGTTTTGTGGGAATGGCGCGGGGTATTCATCACCACTCCCACTGTTACAGTTTTAATCCTTGCCCTGCGAAGTTTTGGCGTCTTGCAACTGCTTGAATGGGCTACCCTTGACCTGTTTTTTCGGTGGCGTCCTCTGGAACCTACCGATTCACGGATTGCTATTGTTGCCATTAATGAAGCGGATATCCAACGCGCTAAAACTTGGCCGATTTCTGACCAAGTTTTAGCCCAATTACTCAACACGATTAAAAGTCATAAACCTGCCGCCATTGGGCTGGATATTTATCGGGATCTACCCGTAGAACCGGGACAGGAAGAACTCGCGGAGGTGTTTGCTTCAACCCCCAATTTAATTGGAATTCAGAAAATAACTGGAGATGCTTATGGGGATTCCGTTAATCCTCCGACTCAATTAAACGAACTGGGACAGGTGGGGGCAGCGGATATTCTATTAGACGGTGATGGTAAAGTTCGGCGGGTTTTATTGTCCAGTAAGGATAAAAATGATAAAACCATTTATAGTTTTCCGGTTAAATTGGTTTTAGAGTATTTAAAACCCCAGGGAATCGGATTTAAATTACTAGACAAAGAACGGTATAAACTAGGGTTGGGGAAAACCTCTTTTCTCCGCTTAACTGAAAATGATGGCGGTTATGTGGGAGTAGATGCCGGAGGTATTCAAGTTTTGTTTAACCCCCGTAATCATTTTTGTCGCAAGCAAATCGCACAATGTCAGGTCTTTGATACAGTATCCATGACCGCCGTTTTAGAAAACCAGGTTGCACCGGATTTCTTTCGCGATCGCATTGTCTTAATTGGCTCTACCGCAGCAAGTCTTAAAGATAGATTTTTTACATCCTATAGCAATAACTGGATCAGCGCACCAGCCGGAGTTGAAGTTCATGCAGAGGCAGTTACGCAGTTATTGAGTGGGGCGTTAGAAGGAAGACGATCCATCGGAGTTTGGTCCGATTCAGTGGAGGGATTCTGGATTTTTTTATGGTCTGGGGTAGGTGCGATATTAGGCTGGAGATTCTTGCGAATTCGTTCCAAAATTATGATTCTTGCCCTAGTTTGTGGGGGGTCGATTGGCGGAGGTTTTGTAGTCTTTTTAGCCGGATGGTGGATACCCATTGTTCCCCCCTTATTGGCCTTAATCAGTTCAGCCGTGGCAATGGTTGGCTATACTGCCTATCTTGAGAGTGAGAACCGCCAAACGGTGATGAATTTATTGGGTCAGCACGTTTCCCCAAAAATTGCGCAAGCGGTGTGGAATAGTCGTCATGAATTACTCAAAGAAGGGCAAATTTTAGGGCAGCAAATGACCGCAACAGTGCTCTTTACAGACCTGCAAGGGTTTACCCGAATTACGGAACAAACTGACGCCCAAACTTTAATGCTGTGGCTAAATGAATACATGAAAGCGATGGCGGCCATTGTGTTAGACTATGATGGAGTTGTAGATAAATTTATCGGGGATGCTATTATGGCGGTGTTTGGGGTGCCGATTCCCCGGACGCGCTCGGATGAAATTGCCGCAGAAGCGATCGCCGCTGTGGCTTGTGCTGTCGCGATGGGGAAAAAATTGCGATCGCTCAATCAGCAATGGCAAGCTCAAGGCCGTCCCACCGTCGCTATGCGCGTTGGCATCTCCACCGGCACGGTCTTCGCCGGGAGTCTCGGTTCTCGTCAACGGTTAAATTATACCGTGTTAGGAGATACCGTCAACATCGCCGCCCGATTGGAAAGTTACGATAAAACCCTAGAGGGGGGAATTTGTCGAATTTTAATCGGAGAAGAAACTTATCACTATATTCAAGGCAAATTTCCTACCCAATGTATCGGTAGTGTCCAATTAAAAGGACGAGAACAGCCCGTAAAGATCTATCAAGTTTTGACTTAGGGGAACATAGCAAGTATCTGATCACCTCATGACTTGGCTTAAGTGAGTCATACGGAATTCCGTATAACCTTCTGATTGAATAACACATTATTCCAAAATCTCCGTAATTTGCACCTTCACCTGACCTTGAGCCAATTGCACGATCGCCTCCTCCCCGGGAATTAACTCCTTGCTACTGCGAGCGATCGCCCCATCCTCTTTCTTCAACACCGCGTAACCCCGTTGTAACACCTTTTGCGGGTCCAATGTTCCTAACTTTTGCCGTAACAACTCACAACGCTGCTGCGCCCGATCGCCTTGTTTTAACGTGGCTTGCACCAGGCGTTTTTGTAGCCATTGCAGGGATTGCCAGTCCTCTTTGAGTTGTCGTTCTAACGGTAAGCGATACAACCGCGATCGCAACTGATTAATCCCTTCGACTTCCTGCGCCATCTGCTCAACCATCGCCGCTTTCACCCGTTCCACCCGCGATCGATGCTCTGCATACAAACTCGCCAATTCGGGAACTACAATTTCAGCCGCCGCAGTAGGAGTAGACGTTCTAACATCCGCCACTAAATCCGCCAGAGAGTCATCCCGTTCATGTCCAATTCCCGTAATCACCGGAATCGAACATTCAGAAATTGCCCTCACTACTCGTTCATCATTAAAACAAGCCAAATCCTCCGAAGCGCCCCCACCCCGGGCCAAAATCAGCACTTCAGCGCGATTATCCGCTTCCACCCGGGCGATCGCCGCTGCGATCGAAGCCGGGGCCTGTTCCCCCTGAACTGTTGCCGGAGATAGCAACACCCGCAATCCCGGATAACGTTGATTAAGCGTTCGCTGAATGTCCCCCCATGCTGCTGCCTGGGGAGAGGTCACCACTGCGATAATCTGCGGATGACGCGGTAGCGGGCGCTTTCGGTCCGCATCAAACAACCCTTCTGCTTCCAGGCGCGATCGCAACTGGCGGTAGCGTAGGGCCTGTAACCCTTCCCCTGCCGGAAACCCTTGCCACACCGTTAGCTGATACTCCCCCCGCTTCGGATACATCCGAATACTGCCCAACACCAAAATTTGCTCCCCCCTTGAAGGCGTCTGCACCAATTTTTCAAGCTGGGAACTCCAAACCACACAGCGAATCGTCGCACTCCCGTCCGGTTCCTGCAACGTGAAAAACAGCCCACTGCGATGGTGATTGGCACTCGAAACCTCCCCCATCACCCAGACTTGCCGCAATTGGGTATCCAACTCCAACAACTCTTGGATGTAGGCGGTCAATCCAGCCACCGAGAGGGCCGTATCCGTAAGCATTTGATAGGCGTTGGACTCATTCATGAACAGTTCTGACCGGGGTTGAGCAGGGACTAAACAATAAAAGCTATAATCAGTAAGACTTTTACAGCGTTTTGAGCAGGGCAGCCACCTGGGGGAGAAGCCACGCAATTTTTAAAATAATTTTAACCTTTCATGCCCCCCCCACAGCCTAAGCTGAAGTAATGTAGAATAGATAATCAACATACCCATCTGCAAAGTCCCAAATTAAGATAATGGCTACAGCAAGCACAGCGAATTCTGAAAAAGACAAGGCCCTAAAAGTGGTGCTTTCCCAAATTGAGCGCAGCTTTGGCAAAGGGGCGATTATGCGCCTGGGTGATGCCACCAAGATGAGGGTCGAAACGATTCCATCAGGGGCGCTTACTCTCGATTTAGCCCTGGGTGGTGGGTTACCAAAAGGCCGTGTTATTGAGATTTACGGACCAGAAAGTGCCGGTAAAACCACCCTGGCACTCCACGCGCTTGCAGAAGTTCAAAAAGCTGGGGGACTGGCTGCTTTTGTGGATGCGGAACACGCCCTAGACCCGAGTTATGCCTCGAAAGTGGGGGTTGATATCGAAAATTTGCTCGTGTCTCAACCGGATACGGGAGAAATGGCCCTAGAAATTGCGGATCAGTTAGTGCGATCGGCAGCAGTAGACCTAGTGGTAATTGACTCCGTGGCGGCCCTCGTTCCTCGGGCGGAAATCGAGGGACAAATGGGCGACCCCACCATCGGTTTACAAGCGCGGTTGATGAGTCATGCCTTACGGAAAATTACCGGAAATATTGGGAAATCTGGGTGTACGGTGATTTTCCTCAACCAGTTACGGCAAAAAATTGGCGGTTACGGCAACCCGGAAACCACCACCGGGGGAAATGCGCTCAAATTCTACGCTTCGGTTCGTCTGGATATCCGCCGGATTCAAACCTTGAAAAAAGGCACGGAAGAATACGGCATTCGGGCAAAGGTGAAGGTGGCAAAGAATAAAGTTGCGCCGCCTTTCCGCATTGCTGAATTTGATATTTTGTTCGGCAAGGGCATTTCTAATATGGGATGCTTGATTGACCTAGCAGAAGAAACCGGCGTGATTAATCGTAAAGGTGCTTGGTATAGCTACAACGGAGATAATATCGGTCAAGGACGAGATAATTCCCTGAAGTATCTGGAAGAAAATCTCCCGATTACTAACGAAATTGAGAAGAAAGTGCGAGAACAGTTAGAACTCGGCGCGGTGGTTTCTGCCAACTCCGTAGGACGTTCTAATCGCGATGATGATGATGAGATTGATGCGGATGGTTATGAAATCGAGTATGTGGATGAGGAGGATGCCGATTAAATCCGTTAACAATCTCTAGCAAGGGAACCAGAAACCGGGTTTCCCCTTTACTAAAGGTTGTTGCATTAGTCGGTTTTAACCGACTTGAGTTATTAGGCGGGGGTTTGAACCCCCGCCGGTTTTTTGTTTTATCCCTTACTCAGCTTCCGGATTTGTTGATGAATCTTTTTCCAGCGTTTCTTCTCTGCTAACTGCGCCGTTTGGTCCTGTTTTCGTGCCAAATAGGCTAACTCGTTTTGCAGCTTTTGATAACTGAAAAATCGTTCAAAATCCAAAGTTCCCTCGGCGATCGCCTCCTGGATGGCACAACCCGGTTCGGAGTCATGTTGACAATCCCGAAAGCGGCAGTGTTGCGCCAAACTTTCGATATCTGCAAAGGTTTCCGGTAATCCCTCTTGATGGTTCCAAGTTTGAATTTCCCGCATTCCTGGGGTATCAATCAACAGGGCACCAGAGGGTAACATCATCAATTCTCGATGGGTGGTAGTATGCCGTCCCCGACTATCGGTTTGCCGCACTTCCTGCACTTTTTGAGTAGCAGTTCCGAGTAATTGATTAGTGAGGGTAGATTTGCCAACCCCGGAGGAACCGAGTAAAGCAACGGTATTTCCCGGTTGCAGGTAGGGAGTTAAGGCATCTAACCCGACTCCGGCGATCGCACTCAGGGGAATGATAGGCACTCCCATCGCCACTGCTTCTACCTCAGCGATGTCGTCTTCCAGGCGATCGCACAAATCCGCCTTATTCAGAATAATCACGGGTTTTGCACCGCTTTCCCAGGCTAAAATCAGATACCGTTCGATGCGCCGCAGGTTAAAATCTCGGTCCATTCCTGACATTAATAGGACCGTATCGATATTAGTCGCGACGATTTGTTCTCGGGTTTTGACTCCGGTCCCTTTCCGGGAAAACTTAGTTTTTCGGGGCAAAATAGCCTGAATAACTGCTTTATTTTCCCCCTCGCGCAATCCCATTGCGACCCAATCTCCCACTGCCGGAAAATCGTTTTCACTGGTGGCGTGATAGCGCATTTTTCCGGTAATGTCGGCTAAGAATTCCCCGCCTTCGGAGTAAATGACGTAGAGATGTTTATAGGCGATCGCCACCCGTCCCGGGAGATAGCCTTGTTGCCGATAGGGTGCAAATGATTCGTTAAAAAATGGAGTCCAACCCAGTTGTTCTAGGTTCATGGATGAGAGTTCCTCGATTTGTCTGGTGTGTCGATTTCCAGGCATCCCGAGAAAGCTGAATGGAGGTTTTCAATGGAAAATTCATTCTCAAAGTCTCTAGGTTAATGCCCGGTCATGGGTTTGCATAATTGTTGAGTAGGAATGCAGACTAACTCAGACATAGGTTTCCTCCTGATTCGTTTATGGATGAGTGAATAATCTCTCTTTTTTTGGGGTTGAGAGCCTAATACTATTTAAATTTAACCCTAAAGGGAAGCAGATGTCAATAGGAAATTTTAGGGTAATTTCAAAGTAAAAAAAAGCCCCTTAGAAAAGAGGCTTTTTTGATAAGAGCGAACTTCCTTCTCAGAGGAGATCGCCTGGAAATAGGATTACATAACCCGTGAAGTCAGCATCACACCCAAAGCACCAGCACCAGCAGCAGCAATCCCGGAAACCAACGCGGTGAAGAACAACCACCAGGCGGCAACTTCTGCGGCTTTGCGGGTTTCTTCTACTTGGCGTTCGGCTTCGTGCTTGATCTGTTCGATGCGGCGCTGGGTTTCGAGTTGCATCCGTTCGGCACGGCGCAGCACATTGTTCCGAACCCCTTCAATTTGATCTACCATCCGATTGGCATCGGCTTCGGAAATGTCATCGCGAGAACTAATGACAGCTACGAGGGTATCGCGATCAAAGTGACTGAGGCGATCGCGCAAAGCGTCAAATCCCGCTTGCGGATCATCGAACAAGGTGCGAATATCCCGCTTGAGTCCTTCGTAGTTGAGTTCTGGACGATCCAACGAGTTGAGATAGTTGCGAATGCGGGCAAAAATGCCATCCACAACCGCTTTAATGCGGTCTTGAACATTCTGCACCTGTTGCATAAATTGGTCGCGAACCGACATAATTCGGCCCACAATTTCCTTGGCTTCTTGTTCTGAAATATCAGAACGTTGTGCCAACAATGCCTCAATCGTTGTGCGATCGATATGACCCAGGCGGTGTCCCAGATTCTTGGCACCCAGACGCGGATCGGCAATCATTAATTGTAAGTCACGCTTGATGCCTTCAGGGTTCAGTTCGACCTTACCCGTATTCCGCAAGTAATCTTCAAAGGTTTGTTCAAACTCAAACGCTTGTTGTTTCACCCGCGTTGCCAGTCGGCGGGGTGCACGGAGGACCTTGCGAATATTTTGCTGTAATTCGTCAATAATCCGGTTGACATCCTCTTCGTTCAAGTCTTTCCGTTGGGACAGCAATTGAACCAAAGTATCGCGGTCCATTTGACTCAGGCGATCGCGAATGGCGATCGCACCGGCTTGAGGATCATTGAGGAGGGTTTGCAAATCCCGCTGAATTCCTTCCGGGCGCATGGACGCGGCGCTCGCCGACGCG
>CBFGOM010000185.1:0-12579 GCA_965650385.1 uncultured Oscillatoriaceae bacterium | reverse complement strand
AGGGTGAGTTATAAATCCTAGCGATGGGGACAAGGTATTGCCTTGTACCCATCAGTTGGAGTATCAAGGTCCCGAAAACTGGTCCAGTGTGTCCGGCGTTAGTTTAAGGTGAATTCTGCCTAAAACCTTCCTGAATCACCGCATTTTCTATTTGAGTCCGAAACATATCAAGCATCCCGATGACTTCGGGATGTAACTCCACATATTCATCCTGGTCAAACTCCTTTAAATAACCCCCATGAGCAATTTCATTTCTAGTTTTTAAAAGTTTTTCATCAATTAATTTTTTCTTGGTGCTGTAGAGAGAAAAATCTAGTCCCAGTAGGAGGGTGATTTCTTCCAACACTTCCGATGAAAGATTTGAGGCGGTAGAAATAGCATCTTTTGGCAAACTACATCGTTGATTTAATTCAGCGCGAAAAAAGTCACAAACCGGAATATACAAAGAGGGTTTATTGGTTTCTTTGGCTTCTTTGAGTTTTTCTTTCATTGCTAGGGCTAAAAAATTACTCGAAAGCTGTTGATAGGTCAGTTTTTTATTGCTAACATAGTCCAGGTAAATATTCGCCGCTAATTTGATAAATCCTTCCCAATGGGCATAGAGAATACAGACACCACTCCGCAATAATACTTGATGTTGTTGCCGGGAAAAATTTTTCGATTCCACCAAGGATTTGATAGCCGCTAGTTCTTTCTTTCGCCAAGCCAAATCCTGAGCCAATTTATCACTTAATTGTTCAGCAGTACGGATTTTCATGGAGAAAAAACCTTTCTACCCAGGGGAATCAGATGGGGTAAACGTCGGGCTGCATTTACTCCAGCCCCTGACCATTTTTGATAGGTTGAATCAGCCCAAATTGTTTTGATTCGTGCTGGTATTTGGTCGGTGGGAAGAGGATTTTTATAATGATATCCCATTCCTAATGCTACGACTTCATAGGCAGATAAGAGAAAGCCCCCTAAAAATTTGTCATCTTGCCCTCGATATCGCTTAAAGCTATTATCTCCCATTGCTTTATTCAGAAGATTGAAGGTAACATCAAAAGCTTGTTCGATATGGCTATAATCTAAATCAGGTTTAAGAGCCTTTTCTCGCATTCTAGTCGTGAGAAATTCGCTGACATCACCGCCGAGTTGTTGGAGGTTGTCCTCAGTTCTATCAAAAAGCAGAATAAACCTGAGAACTAACTCCATATCATACTGTTCTTCATACAGGCGATCACTTAAAGCAATACAGTTTTTAAAAGGTTCGCGATCGGCTAAAGAACGCATCAACTGGTACAGTTCTTTATTTAACATTAAAAGAATGCAATTCCTGACTTCTTGGGGAGTGGCGATCGACCCTCCGGTATTGAGTCGCTGAAACAACTCATACTTAATCATTTGATCGCTTTCTTTTTGGATAATATTTACGGTAATTTTAGATCGCTTTATCAATAACCGCTGAGTTGGAGTCAAAGAATTATCCAGGTCGTTGGGATCATTCCATTTTTTGTCTTTCAAAGAAGGTAAATAGTGGGTTTCTTGTAACTTAATAAAAGAGGTATCTTCATCTGGAGACGCCGGTGTCAACAACCCAACAAATTCATAAATCGTTGAGAGTCTCTGCACCCCATCAATAACATCCCAAACGCCGTCCTCTCTTTGATTAACAAAAATAGCTGGAATCGGAATTCCTAATAAGATTGATTCTATAAACGTTGACTTTTGATGATTGGACCACCGAAAAAAACGTTGAAAATCGGGATGAATATCAATTTCGTCATTTTCATACAAGCTGATTAACTCTCCAATTGACATGGAGTAGTTATCGGTCTTAATTTCTTGCCTAGTTTTATCAATTTCTTCTTGTAAGGCCATGATTGTAAAACCTATTGTATTTGAGTTCAAAGTGACCGTTAATTTCAGTCAATTAATTGTTTAAATTATAGAACACATCAGATGGCTTTGTCAACTCTTGTATGGGACAGTCTTCAACACCGGCCTGGTTTAAAATTGTAGGGGTGATTCGCGAATTGCCCCTACAGGCTGGGGTTTAACCCAACGCCTGTTCCTGACTCCGGCGATCCCCTCTAGTGTTGCCAGACCTATGATAATATATAATTAATCCATCTTATATCTAAACTCCTCATGCACCCACAACGAATTGAACCCGGTCCTGGACAAGAATCGGTTTGGGATTATCCCCGTCCTCCTCGGTTGGAAGATGTCTCTAAACAGATTCAAATCATCTTTAATGGAGAAACAATTGCTGATACTCGCAACGCGAAGCGAGTCCTTGAAACCAGTCATCCCCCAGTTTATTATATCCCGCCGGAAGATATCAAAATGGAATATCTGACGCGAACTCCTAAAAGTAGTTTTTGCGAGTGGAAAGGGTCGGCGGGTTATTACACGGTGACGGTTAAAGAAAAACAAGCGCCTAATTGTGCTTGGTTTTATCCAAATCCTACTCCCCAATTTGAGGGGATTAAAGATTATGTGGCGTTCTATCCAGAAATGATGGATGTTTGCTATGTGGATGGAGAAGAAGTACAACCTCAACCCGGTGGGTTTTATGGGGGTTGGATTACTTCGGATATTGTTGGACCTTTTAAAGGGATTCCTGGCAGTTGGGGATGGTAGGTTACTGAATGTAGGGGCGATTCCTGAATCGTCTCTACATCAGATAAATCCAACTACAAGTTTTAGGTTTAGGTTTTAACTGGTAGGGGGATATTTTAAGTGATTTAAAGCTAAAAAGAGGGCAGCGACGCTTCCAGATACGCAGATTTCTCTCTGTGTGATTTTCTCTAGGATGGCATTAATGGGGACTAAAACCACTTCTATCTGTTCGGTAATATCTAAAATTTGCCGTCCTGAATCTTTCGCATCTTTGCCTAAAAAAATATGAATGGTATTGGTGTCTTTAACGGGATTATCATAGAAGGTGGCGAGTTTAATCAAGTCCTGGCAATGGTAACCTGTCTCTTCGGTCATTTCACGCGCTGCTGCTTCTTCTGGTTCCTCATTTTCTGGGTTGAATGCACCGGCAGGTAATTCTAACAAGATTTCCCCAACTCCATGTCGATATTGTCGCACGAAGACGATTTCTTGATGGGGGGTGACTGGAACGACTAAGGCAATATCTGGACGGACATTCACAAAGAAATCATCGATAATTTCGCCGGTTGGCAGTTCGATTTCATCTTGGCGAACTTTGCACCATTGGTTGTCCAAGACTAGGCGCGATCGCAACTGTTTCCATTTCTGCAATTCTTTCATACAATAAAAGGAGTTTCTCTATTTGACAATAACTTTACTACGATGACCGATAAAATCACAGTGATTCAAGGCGATATTACCAAACAACAGGTAGATGCGATCGTTAATGCTGCCAATACCCGTCTATTAGGAGGTGGCGGGGTTGATGGTGCTATCCACCGCGCAGCAGGTTCGGGTTTGTTAGCTGAATGTCGCACGCTGAACGGCTGTAAAACCGGCGAAGCTAAGATCACCCTGGGCTATAATCTCCCCGCAAACTATGTGATTCATACTGTTGGTCCTGTATGGCAAGGGGGCAACCAGGATGAAGATAAATTACTGGCAAGCTGTTATCATCAGAGTTTAATATTAGCCGAAAAACATCAGCTAAAAACTATTGCGTTTCCCGCCATTAGTACGGGAGTTTATGGGTTTACAATGGAACGGGCTGCTAGAATAGCGGTCAATACTGTGCAGGAATTTTTGACTAAAACTAATGCCATTGCTCAAGTTCGATTTGTCTGCTTTAGCAAAGAATCCTATCAGTACCATTTAACGGCGATCGCCAGTCAGGACAAATAATAGACTTCTGGCAAAATAACGGATTGATCCCCCCAACCCCCCCTTAAGACCGCCCATCGACTTTTTAGAATGATGTCTACTCTTTGTAATCACGTTCCGCAGTCCAATGACGGTCCGAAGACGCATAAACTTTTACCCCTTCTAATCCCGCCATTCCTATCATGTTTTGTACCTCTTCAAGGGTAAATGCCGCTATCAAAGAATCCCGAAATAACTGGGTCTGATAATCATTATATTCCGGTCCAATTCGGGCAACGATTTTATCTACAGTTTCTATATCCGAGGGTCGCATTAAATCGCGCAAAAATATCCCGCCATTGGGTTTTAAAACCCGTTTCAATTCTTGAAAAAAAGGCATCGGGTCCGGGAGATGATGGATGATGCTATTGGAAATCACCATATCAAAAGTAGAGTCGCCATAAGGCATCTGTTTAGCATCGATATACTCTAAGTGGATTTGCTCGTGTAATCCGGCAGCTTGGACATTTTCTCTCCCGACTTGTAACATATTGTGCGAAAGGTCGATCGCCTTGATGTGCCACTGAGGACGACGCTGGACGATTAAAATAGGAATCCTGGCGGTCCCGGTTCCTGCATCCAGGACCAACGCCGAGTCGGGACCGACTGCGATCGCACTTTCGGCAAAGGCGGTATTCACCTCCAGAAAATCCATTGCGTCATACGCCGTCGCATCCTCCCAGGTATCCATCACTTCCGGTTCTAGCACTCGTTTCATGATCTCACTTGCTACTCAGATTTGATTTTCCTATTTTAGGGGGAATTGGTTCTGATAATCCGTTGAATCACTAAACTGCTAACTGCTAATTGTTAATTGTTAACAGGCATAAAAAAGAGAGAAAGAATTAAGGGCCGTAAAGTGACTTAGATCACTGATAATGATCAACAACTCACTATAATAGACTTAAAGCGAAGTCGGTATGAGTTTGAATAACCCCATGACAAATCCAGCAGTAGAAAACGTTGTGATTATCGGATCTGGCCCTGCCGGATTCACTGCCGCTATCTATGCGGGACGGGCAAATCTGAAACCCGTGGTATTTGAAGGGTTCCAGATGGGAGGCATTCCCGGCGGACAATTAATGACCACCACAGAAGTGGAGAATTTTCCCGGTTTTCCCGAAGGGATTACGGGACCGAAACTCATGGAACGCATGAAACTCCAGGCGCAACGCTGGGGGGCCGAATTGTACACGGAAGATGTGCAGTCAGTGGATTTGAGTCAGCGTCCCTTCGTGATCCGTTCAGAGGAACGAGAAGTGAAGGCCCATACAGTAATTATTGCCACAGGGGCCACGGCCAAGCGGTTGGGACTCTCCAGCGAGAACCTGTTTTGGAGTCGTGGGGTCTCTGCCTGTGCGATTTGCGATGGGGCTAGTCCCATTTTTAAAGGCGTGTCATTAGCGGTGGTTGGTGGTGGAGACACTGCGGCAGAAGAAGCGGTCTATTTGACCAAATATGGGACCCATGTTCACCTGTTAGTTCGTCGGGAAGAAATGCGCGCCTCCAAAGCGATGCAAGACCGAGTTTTGAAGAACCCCAAAATCACCGTTCATTGGAATACGGAGACGGTAGATATCTTCGGCAATGAGGACCGGATGGAGGGGATTAAGATTAGAAACATCAAAACTGGAGAAGAAACAGATTTGCAGGTTCGGGGATTGTTTTATGCGATCGGGCATACGCCGAATACCCAACTGTTTAAAGGTCAATTGGAACTGGATGAACTCGGATATATTGTCACCAAACCGGGCAGCGTTGAAACCAGTATTGAGGGCGTTTACGCCATTGGAGATGTGCAAGATCATGAGTTTCGCCAAGCGATTACCGCAGCGGGAACAGGTTGCATGGGGGCGATGTTAGCGGAACGATGGTTATCGGTGAATGGGTTAGTTCAAGAGTTCCATCAAACCGAAGCATCAGAGAAAGCACCCGAACCGGAAAAAGAACAAAAATCTGACACGGAAGAGAATTTTGACCCGACTGCAACGCGCCATGTGGGAGGGTTTGCGCTGCGGAAGTTGTACCATGATAGCGATCGCCTAATTGTGGTTAAATATTCCGCCCCCACCTGCGGTCCTTGCCATACTTTGAAACCGATTCTCAGTAAAGTAATCGATGAGTTTGATGGTAAAGTTCACTATGTCGAAATCGACATTGAAGCAGATCCAGAAATTGCCGACAATGCCGGAGTAACCGGAACGCCAACGGTCCAATTTTTTAAAGATAAGGGATTAGTTGATCAAGTCCGGGGAGTCAAACAAAAAAGTTTGTATCGAGAAATGATTCAAAACTATTTGTAAGCATTGACTCAAAGGTTTGTTTTTGTGGGGTGGTTGATTGACTGCCCCATTTTAATGACTGAAGTCGTTACTACAAACGACCACTTTATCGCATCCATAGACGGCGTTGCCATGCTTTTAAAAAGAGCAATACCGGAAACTGATAATATTCAACCATCAGCCAGAGGACGATGGTGAGGTGACCGACAAAGGTGGCAACAGTCCAAAAGGCGGGAACCCAACTTAAGCTACTGCCGGGGACTGGGGGAAAAATATAGGCCCCGAGTCCGACTAAGAGGGTGGGAAGGGTAATGATCGCGATCGCAGCGATGGCAATTTCCCATCCGAATTCTACCCCAGCCCGAGGCAGTCCTTGCCATTGGCGACCATTCCAATGCCAGGTAATCGGTGGCACAGTATCCGCTAAACTGAGGGCATTTTGGTCTAGGTTGGCGGTAAAAATACGGCTGCAAAAGTTACAGCCAAAGGCATCCATCATCGCCAGGTTAGAGAGTTCGCCATAGCGACAAACCGGACAGCGATAAACGCCGTAATAGCTTAACGGAATCGGTCCGGGGAGTGCATTACGCCCCATTCTATCCTCTGGGTTGGTTCCGAAATTTTGCTGAGTCATGGTATCCCTTTGAACAGTTTATGTAAAGGCAGCTTTATTGATTTTAAACAAATTGAAGAGGGATGATGACTAAAGCCTACAAAAACCCGCAGTCTAAAGCGCAGGGATGCAGGCATGGGCGGCAGGAAAAAGTTTCCAAAAACAAAAAAGACGCGGCTATTGCGCGTCTTTAAGCTATTATTCACCAATAAAATAGAGAAGTCTCTCGATTACCGATTGGCGTGATAATCTTTGAAAGATTGGTAACCGTTTTGGTCATCGTACAAATGACATTTATCGGTAATTTCCTTCATCAAGGACCATGAAAAATTGGTTTTTTGAAGGTATTTATCCCAATTTTGTTCCAAACTTTGATGCGCTTTCCGTAAGTTGTAAGACGGAATGGCGGTGGAAAGGTGATGGGGAATATGAACATTAATATCGTGACAGAGGAATTCCACCCAGCGGGGGTAATCGCAATGAACGGTACCGCTTAATTGGGCTTTTGCTTCATGCCAATCTTCTGGGAAAGCAAAGGAAATATTAGGGGTGGTATGGTGAACGATGGTGAAGGTGCTCATCCAGAAATGGTAGACCATCCAAGGCATCAGCCAAAATTTGATGAATCCCCAAATTCCGGTGGTAGCAATTAAAGTGGGGAAGGCGATCGCAGCAAACGCGATTACAACTAAGGCGGAAAATTTCACTTGTTCCCGTTTTTTGCCTTCATAACGCCACCAATCAAAGTGCAATCCCGCCCAGTGAACGATGGAACCCATCCACCAGAAGCGTCCGCGCAGGAAGCGATAAAAGGTTTTCATAAAAGTGCTGAGATTTTCATAAACGTCCGGCAACCAAGGTTCCCAGGCATTATCTTCCAGCAGTTTATTCGTGTGTTTGTGATGGTGATTATGACCAATTCGCCAGCCATGAAAGGGGTAAATTAAGGGCAGCATCATGAGATGGCCGACTAGATCATTAACCCATTTACGATTGGCAAAAGATCGGTGACCGCAATCATGAGCAATTACAAAAAAACCCGTTAGGGCTGTTCCCGTATAAATCCACAGGATCGGCAACAAAAAGGCGGGAGAAACGGCTAATGCCCAGTAGCCGACGGCGACTAATAATACATTGATAATGACTCTAGTCCATGCTTTCCGCCGATTTTTAAGAAATACATCTTTCGGCAAGGTCCTCAAAATATCTCTCAGACGCAGAGAAGAGGGGAAGGAATCTGATTCCAGTGTTTGAGGGGTTACTTGAGGCTTTAATGTTGATGCTGTCATCTATTAAATCTAACTTCTTCGGTTGCTAGTCGTATGAATTCCCCGATCGCCGCAGGATAAATTCCTGCTGACTCAAAGGGTGAGTAGCAGGGCCGTCTTGCGTGCAATCTGATGATTAATGAATGCCTGTTCAGGGCAAAATACAGACCACAAACTCCGTATCCCTGGGGTTTAGAAACCTGGCACGTCATAAAACTTTACCTTTTATAGCACATCTTGCGATGGCACAGCAGGAATTTTTCGAGTCAGGATTTTTCCCTCACCTTTTCCCCAGAGGGATTGACAAAAGACTTTTATTATGCAGGAGGTGGAAATAGCTGCAAAAAATGGTCAGGGGTAGACTCACCGGGAACAGGATGGATGACACATAAGAAAGGTCCCACTGCCCCGGTCGGAATGGGACTGCCTTAATTTTTCGAGGAAGAAGCAAGAACAGAACGCTCTGGATTGGAGTGATGCTGTTTCAGGGTTTGCAACTGTTGCAGCAGGTAGTCAGCTTCGGCGTGCAAGTGCAAGAACTTGACCTGCTGATCAGCCTGGTAGAGGGATTTGAGCATTTTAATCAGGCGATCGCCATTATTCTGGGAAGCTTGAGAAGTGATCCCTACGCTAGAGGCACTCTGAACGCTTTCGGAGGTGGGTCGGCTCGAAATAACAGTGGGCATCAGTCGTTTTAAGTTTAGTAATTTTTACTTAGGCAAATCACCTGGCTATTTTATCCCAACACCAGAAAAAAAAAGCATCAAATTTATCAAAATCTCAAATTCTTCCTAATTTCCCAGAACCATTCCCCACCCAGGGGCCTGCTTCCCCCCGAGATTTCCCAGCCCAACAACCCGCGAAATTTTGACGAGTGGGCTAGACTTAGATTAGACTGTAAGGCTATTTGAAGTCCAAAAGAATTAACCACGGTGACCCTGAGTTATTCTCCCGTTCCCTCCCAAACTCCCGGTGCAACTCCAGCAGATGCCCCCCTTCGGTCCTCATACTGGCCCGGTCTCATCGAGGCTTACCGGCAGTATCTGCCCGTCAGCGACCAGACTCCTGTGATTACCCTCCAAGAAGGTAACACTCCCCTGATTCCCGCCCCAGCGATCGCCGAGATTATCGGTAGACAGGTGCAAGTTTACGTCAAATATGACGGTCTCAACCCCACCGGCAGTTTTAAAGACCGGGGGATGACAATGGCAATTTCCAAAGCCAAAGAAGAAGGGGCCAAAGCCGTCATCTGCGCCAGTACCGGCAACACCTCCGCCTCCGCTGCGGCCTATGCCAGACGCGCCGGAATGCGGGCCTTTGTCCTCATTCCCGATGGGTATGTCGCCCTGGGTAAACTCGCTCAAGCCTTAGTCTATGGTGCAGAAGTCTTAGCCATTAAAGGAAATTTCGACAAAGCCCTAGACATTGTACGGGAGATGGCCGACCATTATCCTGTTACCTTGGTCAACTCGGTCAATCCCTATCGCCTCGAAGGGCAGAAAACCGGGGCATTTGAGGTGGTCGATGCCTTGGGTAATGCTCCCGATTGGCTGTGCATTCCCGTGGGCAATGCGGGCAATATTTCCGCCTATTGGATGGGATTTTGTCAGTACCATCAAGCGGGTAAATGCGATCGCCTGCCGCAAATGATGGGCTTTCAAGCTGCTGGTGCAGCCCCCCTCGTCAACGGTCAACCTGTACCCAATCCGGAAACCCTCGCCACCGCCATCCGCATCGGCAATCCCGCCAGTTGGGATAAGGCGATCGCCGCCCAAGAGTCCTCCGGAGGCAGTTTTAACGCCGTCACCGATGACGAAATTCTTGATGCCTATCGTCTCCTCGCCTCCCGGGAAGGGGTATTCTGCGAACCCGCCTCCGCTGCCTCCGTTGCTGGATTACTCAAGGTCAAAGACCAAGTACCTACTGGGGCCACCGTCGTTTGCGTCCTCACCGGCAATGGACTCAAAGACCCCGATACCGCCATTAAACATAGCAACAATACCTTTAAACAAGGAATCGAACCGGAAATCGAAGCGGTGGCAAAAGTGATGGGATTTTAGGTCCTTATCACCGCAGTCAGGGGAGAACTCTCATTCAATGGTTTTCTAAAACCCTGGGGAAAGGGGGTGCATCGGTGTGATGTACCCCCTTGATGCGTTAATCTTCCGGCTTAGGGTTTAGTGAAGTGCCGCTGACAAGGCGGGCTAAGTCGAGATTGAGTCCAGATTTCGTTCCCGGTTGGGCTTTTTTCAGGAGTGCCACCGTATCGCCGAGGGCGCTGGTTAAACTTTGGCGGGTTTGTTCATGACTGGCTTTTTCCGCTTCCAAAGATTCCGTCATTTGGGACAATTCTTGGGCGAGGCGATCGCGTTCCATTAAAGCTTCAATCAATTTTCCCTTCAACTCATCCGGCCCCATTCCGGCCAATTCTCGTAACAGTTCCGAGGGGGCGATCGCACGAGGTAAAGAGGCGGGACCCGCTTGCAACCGTTCCAGTTCAGCCTTCAGAGTGGCGATCACCTCCGTCAACTGTTCCACCTGAGTTCGCCGTTGCTGCGCTTCCGTCGTGTAAAGTCCCCGCCAGCGATCGGTACCCGCCAACGCCGCATCCCGTTCTTGTTCCACACGGATGATTTCCTGTTTCAGGGATCTAATTTCTTCCAACCACTGCGAGACATTCTCCGACATTGGTAACTACTCCCAATCAATTTTAAACAGAACTACCGCAGGAAAACCCTGTTTGTAGGCTTCTGCTGCACTCCCTAATGTGACAAACCGACCCAGTTTCACAGAACCCCGGTTTATCTGCCTCAGTCCTATTAAACTCTAGTTAAGCTTATAGAGTGTAAATTAAGATGGGTTTAGGTTTAGTATTTTTTTTCCACTCCAACCCCCTGGGATTTGCGATCGCCCACCTATAGCAATCAGCCGAACTCAGCCCGATCCAGGGTCAGGAATGGCATTTTAAACGGCTAATCTAACACAGAGGGAGCCACAGCGTCGTGAAGTTGCCCAAACTATCTCTCAAAAGTTTCCTCGTCCAGTTGAGAGGCGTAGGGAGGAGGATCGGTCCCGCCTTGCAACCTCTGGTTCAGTTTTTGCGGTTTTTTTCCTATCTCAACTTTTCTACCCTGCGCGAAGTCGCCGATCGCGCCAGCCAACAGCGCTTAACGGGTTTATCCGCAGAAATGGCTTATCATGCCATGTTATCTCTGTTTCCCGCTATTATAGCAATCGTTGCTTCCATTGCTTTATTTGAAGGCTTACAAGCCACCTTGTTTAATCTGGCTAATCAACTCGCTGAGGTGATTCCCATTGAAGTTTGGAACACCATTCGCGAGTTGATTCGAGAAATTCTCCAAAGTCGTAATGAGGAAGTGTTTTCCCTGGGGTTTGTCGCTGCCCTTTGGGTGTTTTCTGGAGTCATGGGTGCGGCAATGGCGGCTTTAGATCAAATTCACCAAATTCCCCACAAACAAAGGCGGCCTTTTTGGAAAGCGAAACTGGTGGCGATCGGACTGGCGATGGGCAGCATTATTCTGTTTATTGTCGCTTCATTTCTAATTTTTATTAGTGACTGGGTGATTCAGTTACTCGCCCGTCGTAGTTGTTTAATTGACTCCGGTCAAAATTGTTTATTTGAGTCGGGGTTTCTCTGTCTGTTGCAACCTTTACCGAGTTGTCCTCTGGAAGGACGATTATTGGAGGTGTGGCATTTTTGGAGTCGTCCCCTCACGTTACTGATTGTTTCGGTGGCCTTTGCGTTTATCTATCGGTTTGGTCCCTCCCACCGTCGTCGGGATACACCTCTAATTCCCGGTGCTTTTATTGCAGCTATTTTATGGGCAATTATTTCTAGTGCGTTTCGGCTTTATGTCTCCCATTTTGGAAATTATAACCGGACTTATGGGGCGGTGGGAACTATTATTATTTTGCTGTTATGGCTTTATTTAAGTTCGTTAGTGACTCTTTTAGGGGCCCAAATGAATGTGACGGTTGGGGCTGCTATGCGTCGCGATCGCGCCCTTTACTATCAGTTAAAGAAGTCGGATATCCGGCATTAATTCTTGGTATATTAGCGCAAGGGAAAAAGTGATTGAAAATTCAAACTAAGAGAATTAATTCAGTCGTTACTACCACCGTTAAAAACCCGATTTAAGTTCTTTTTTAGTCCGATAAAACGGATTTTAGCTATGAGTTTAAACCCGCGCCCGTTGTTTTGAGATAGGGGACGGGTGAGGAGGAATAATCCAGTTGAGTTAATAGCGCCTGGGGGTTTGGAGACGATACAGGACGCCAAAGGTAATGGAAAGAAAAATTAACAGCCAAAGGACACCACTGGAAATTCCCGTCAAAATCCGGAGACCTCTGAGTATCCAGAGGGCGAGAGTGAGTCCGGCAAAGCTCCAAAATACCCCTAATACAATCGGCTTTTGATTCAAAGGTTTAGTCTAATGTCAAACGGTAATGTAAAATAAAATTGTAGCAGATTTTAGGTGCAAAGCGAAAAAGGGACGCGATCTCATAACTTTTTCGATTTGCCATAAGATTTGGGGGAGTGCGGCGATCGCCC
>CBFGOM010000184.1:0-12639 GCA_965650385.1 uncultured Oscillatoriaceae bacterium | reverse complement strand
AAAGGTATTGTTCTGCAAGAACCCTCTGTGGTTGCCATTGATAAAGATGAAAAAGTGCCACTAGCAGTGGGAGAGGATGCAAAAAAAATGCTGGGCCGAACGCCTGGAAATGTTATTGCTCTACGTCCCCTGCGTGATGGCGTTATTGCCGATTTCGATACGGCTGAACTCATGCTCAAGCACTTTATTCGCCGGGTGCATGAGGGTAGAACTTTAGTTTCACCTCGAATTGTCATCGGCATCCCTTCGGGAGTGACTGGGGTGGAACGCCGTGCGGTTATGGAGGCTGCTGCTCAGGCCGGGGCTAGAGATGTCTATTTAATTGATGAGCCAGTGGCAGCGGCGATCGGTGCGGGGTTACCTGTTGCGGAGCCAACGGGCAACCTAATTATCGATATTGGTGGAGGAACGACTGAAGTTGCTGTTCTGAGTTTGCAGGGAACTGTATTGAGCGAATCAGTGCGGGTGGCTGGAGATGAACTGAACGAAGCGATTATTCAGTACATGAAAAAGGTGCATAACCTTGTCATTGGGGAGCGTACCGCTGAGGAGATCAAAATTCAGATTGGTTCAGCTTATCCCACTCATGAAGATGATGATTCCATGATGGAGGTGCGGGGCTTACACTTACTCTCCGGGCTGCCCCGAACGGTCACGATTAAGGGACCTGAAATTCGCGAAAGTATGGCTGAACCTCTAGCAGTTATTGTAGAAGCCGTAAAACGGACCCTAGAGCGAACTCCTCCAGAACTCGCGGCAGATATTATTGACCGAGGGATTATGTTGGCTGGAGGTGGGGCTTTATTACGAGGACTAGATACGCTGATTAGTCATGAGACTGGCATCGTGACTCATGTGGCTGCTGACCCCTTGAGCTGTGTTGTTCTGGGTACGGGCCGGGTTCTGGAAAACTTTAAACAGCTAGAACGGGTGTTCAGCGGTCGTTCTCGGAATATGTAGGGCCAGTTGCTCCTACAACAAATATTCTCGTCTGATTAAAGACTGAAGTCTATAGAAAATCCTAATGTACACATTGCGTCGCTGGTGGGATCGGCATGGTTTACAAGTAGCACTGGTGGGTCTAACCATCTGTGCTGCTTTGGTTGTTCGATACACTCAAGGTTCGGCTGTGATTGAACTTTATCAATGGGCGACTCGCCCTTTTGCGTCAAGTCCTACCCAGCAAGAACAACTCACTAATGCCCGAACTTTGGAATTGCAAAACAAGGTCCAAGAACTGGAAAGCCAAAACGAAAAGCTCAAAGAACTCTTGAACTATGTTGGCCCGAATAAAAAAGAGGGGATCTTGGCTCCCATTGTTGGCCGTAGTGCAGATCATTGGTGGCAACAGGTAACTTTGGGTCGAGGCCGGGAAGATGGTATCAAAGAAAACTACATTGCCACGGGTCCCGGTGGAGTGGTGGGAAGAGTGGTGAGTGTTACGGCTCATACCAGCCGCGTTTTGCTGATTAGTGACCCCAGTTCTCGGGTGGGGGTGACGATTAGTCGTAGCCGCCAAATGGGGGTGATGCGAGGTCAATCCGCATCTCGGGCGGTGATGGAGTTCTTTGAGAAGGTGCCTGATGTTAAGAAAGGGGATGTCGTTTCGACCTCTTCTTATTCACAACTTTTTCCCCCAGGGTTACCGATCGGGCGGGTAGAGTCGGTGAATTTGAATAAAAGTCCAGCACCAGAAGCGGTAATCGAGCTAACAGCTCCTATGAGCTTGCTGGAGTGGGTGGTGGTTGACCCCTATCAAAAGCTGGGTTCTTCAGAGAGTTCTGAGGAACTGCAAAATTAGGAAATGCCATGAGAACATCTTCTGTTAGTTACGGGTCTCATTTGTCCTGGGGAATGCGGTTAGTTGTGAATGCGGCGATCGCTGTAGGTTCTGTCCTATTATGCTTGCTGCTACTGCCTACCCGCTTTCCTGGGATGGAACTCTTGGGGGTTGCCCCTAACTGGTTGCTGATTTGGGTCGTCGCTTGGAGTATCAAGCGCAAGCCGGTTCAAGGCGCTTTAGCTGGAGTGGTGTTGGGGCTGCTGTTAGATGCGATGACTTCGGCAGAACCAACTCATGCGATTAGTCTCGGGGTGGTTGGATGTCTGACGGCTACTTTACAGAAGCAAAAATATGTCCAGGAAGATTTTATCTCCGTGGCTCTGATTGTATTTGGAATGTCGATGTTGGCCGATACCATTCGGGCCTTGCAATTTAGTGGCTTGGGCGATCGCGCTTTGAGTGAAATTTGGGCCTCCCACCAACCCCTCGCGCTTGCTTGCGCTATTCTGAGTAGTCTGTGGGCGCCTGTTATCTATTTTCCCCTCAATCGCCTGTGGGAACAGATGCAAGCTTTTGATCGTTCCTAGGCTCCCGCTCTAAAATTAGCGTAACAGGTCCATCATTAACGATCTCGACCTGCATCATCGCCCCAAATACACCTGTTTCAACGCTTAAGCCACTTTCCCTTAACTTTTGAACAAATTTTTCATAAAGTTCTTGGGCCATTCTTGGGGGGGCAGAACGGTCAAAGGAGGGGCGGCGACCTTTTCGACAGTCTCCGTAAAGGGTAAACTGACTCACGACTAACAGTTGCCCTTGGATATCCACAACGGATTGATCCCAGCGACTGGTATCCCCCTGTGCATCGGGAAATAACCGCAATTCTAAACACTTTCGGGCCATCCAGTTGAGTTCGGTCTCTGTATCCCGATCGCTGATGGCAACCAATAGATTCAGTCCGGGTCCGATTTTCCCGACCACTTGACCCTCGACGGTTACTTGAGAAGATTTAACGCGCTGGATAACAACTCGCATAGACTGGATGGATGGGGTGATGAGGCATTGCTGATCGCCCAAAAGTCTTCTTCAATATTTCAATAACTGGGCAATCAAAGCGATCGCCTCTCGCACTACAAGACAAGGGCGATCGCCTTTTGACTCTACCATCAAAACCCTACTTTCTTTCCCAAACTATTGGGGCTATTTTCCAAACCCTTTACCGCGAGAGGTCGAAGGTAGACAAACACACTTGTTTAACTGCGATCGCAAGGTTTCTTTATCCAAATTCTGGCCGATAAACACCAATTGAGTCTTTGGTTGACCTTTCCACTCATCATCATCAATTGAGAACCGCTTGCCGCTCAAGTGGAAAATATGACGGCGATCGCTCTCATCAAACCATAAAATTCCCTTCGCTCGAAATACCGTTGCCGGTAACTGATTATCTAAGAAATACTGAAACTGACGAATCGACAAGGGTTTATCACTTTCAAATGAAATCGACGTAAACCCATCCATCTCTAAATGATTCGAGTGATGATGATGATCATGATCATGCTCGCAATGACCGTGGTCATGGTCACACCCAGAATGGTCATGATGGTCATGATGGTCATGATGGTCATGATGGTCATGATGGTCATGATGGTCATGATGAGCGTGATCATGCTCACCTTTCGAGGCGACTTGATCCTGATTAAAATACTTATCTGACTCAAACAATCCCACACTGAGAATCAAGGGAAGCGGTACCTGGGATTTAGTGGTTCGCAAAATTCTAGCATCAGCTTTAATATCCCGAATCTTGCACTCCAGCAAATCCACATCGCTTTCATCGACAAGATCCACCTTGTTAAGTAAGATAATATCGCCATAAGCAATCTGACTGTAAGCGGCTTGAGAATTAAACAGATCTAAACTGTAATTCTCCGAATCCACCAGGGTGACAATCGAATCTAAGCGAGTTAGGTCTCGAAGTTCTGTGCCTAAGAACGTAAGTGCTACAGGGAGAGGGTCCGCGAGTCCCGTGGTTTCCACCACCAGATAATCGATCTGCTCCGATCGCTCTAAAATCTTATAAACCGCATCGAGTAAATCATTGTTAATGGTGCAACAAATACAACCATTGCTTAATTCCACCATATCCTCGCCGGTGGAGACGATCAGTTCGTTATCGATGCCGACTTCCCCAAACTCGTTGACCAATACGGCAGTTTTCAGTCCCTGCTGATTCGTCAAGATATGGTTGAGTAACGTGGTCTTGCCACTGCCAAGAAAGCCTGTAATGATGGTAACTGGCAGTCCGTATTTCGGGGCATCCATTGCCACGGACTCTGGGTTAGAGGTTGCTGTTGTCTGCATGGTTTATCAAATGGGGTCAAAAAATCTAAGGGGCTGGTTAGAAATTAATCTAATGAGTCATCCAGTTTGATTTTAGACGAAGATTGAGCCTTTCATCCCCAGATATTACAGATTAACACTTGGCTACAGGGTGATTAATGGCTTGACTGAGCTTTAGTGCCGATCGCAAATCCTCGACACCCCTCCCAATTAGGCGGGTTCGGCATTAATTTCCAACCTTTAACCTGGGTAAACCCGGAGGATTTGACCATTTGACCCAAACAGTATAAGGTCGGAATCCAGTTATTGCTAGAATTTTTCGGATATTCATGATTGGGATAAAACTCCATCAGTGGTTGCTGTCCTGGATATCCCTTCCCCATACCGCCTTGGTAGGGACTAAAATCATCGAGAATGGCCGATTCGATGTAAATTTCGCCATCACAAAGGGCGGATAATTTATCGAGGGCGAGCAGCGGGTATCTTAGGTGGTCAAGGGTTCCAAAAAAGAAGATTACATCAAAACGTCCTAATTCTGATTCATTGAGGTCATAGACGGATTTTTCGAGGCGTTGACAGATGGTTTTGTCAAACCCCAGTGCTTCTCGACACAAATCAAAGGTTTCCCAGGCGTGGCGATCGCCTTGATCCCAGCGTCCCTGATAGGCTGAAAAATCATCGATCGCTACTACTTCTTGGGCCCCGCGCTTGAGGGCCTCGAAGGTCCAGTATCCATCCCAGGCCCCAACGTCTAGGACTCGTTTTCCGCTTAAGTCCTCTGGAACGCCATACATTTCAGGATTGCGAGGATTATCTCCCGCAGTGATAATTCCCCCGGGTAACTCAATTTTGTGATACCAAAAAGGGAATGATGCGACTTGTTCTTGTAGGGTAGGAGATGCTGTTTCCGGCAGAGATGGGATCGTTACCGGGTTTGAGGGTTGAGGCGAATGGGATGGAAACATTACCTCTAGTAACTGAGCGACAATCTGTTTCCAACTGAGGCGATCGCGCACAAATTGAGGACCCGAGATGCTTGCCTGTTTTCGCCAATCCGGCTGAGAAATCAGTTGTTCCATTAAGGTAATACAACAATCCCAATCGGGAGCTAAAAAATGGCGCATTTCCCCGTGATATTCAACGGATTGAACTTCACTTTTAATCGGGAGTGCAAAATCAGGATGAGTGAATTCATCAGTGGGTCCGCCTTCAGTGCAAATTACGGGCAATCCACAGGCGATCGCCTCTAAAACGGGCAAATTAAATCCTTCTGCGGAATAGGGAGATAAATAGCCATCGGCAGCTTGATAATAGCGAATCAGTTCTGAACTGGATAATGGATCACCGATATAAGTTAAGCGGGCATTAAAGACTTCTAACCCGTGATCGCTTAAAATCTTTTTAGAGGTAAAAACAATGGATTCCCACGATCTATAAATCAAATCTGACCCTTTTAAGACTAAGCGAGCTTTGGGATATTTTTCTAAGATTTTAGTAAAGCAAAAAATCAGGGGGAAAATTCCTTTTTCTAAAGTCATGCTACTGACATTTAAAAAAATAAATTCATCGTCTTCCCATCCTAATTCTTGTCTTAAAGCGGCGCGTTTCTCTTGGGGGAGGGGGTGGTAAAGGCTGGTATCAACACCAAGGGGAACGGTGATGACGCGATTGGGGTCGGCACCACTACGGAGGAAACCCGCTTTAGACCATTCAGAAGAGGTAATAATGACTGTATTAGAATTTTGATGTAAGGCTTGAAGAGATTCATTTGGGTTTAATCGTAACAGTTCTTTATGGACAATTCCCCATTCAGTTGTGCCGAATAAATAGGTGCGATCGCTTTGGCGGGCAGATTTTAAATTAAAGGGACTATACATCCGCAGGGTGGCATCGGCAAATAGGTTAGGGGGTGGAGATGCGATCGCCCGTAAAGCCGATTCTGATTCTGGATCAAATAAACCCTGTGCCGGTTGAGAATTGCGCTCGGAAAAAGGAATGTCCTGGTGAAATAGCTCTAAGTTCGGATATTTGAGCATTTCCAAAAGTTGAAATTGATTAGCGATCGCATAAGAATGGGTTTGAAATCGCCACCCTTCAACAATGAGTTTTCCAGTGATTGGATTCGTCTGAGACACAGAGATTACGGGTGCAGCAAAGGAGGGTTGAGAAGGAGAATTCAGGACGGTTAAATATTGGTCTACAACCTGCTTCCAAGTGTAGCGATCACCTACCCATTTCGGACCTGCTTGTCTAGCTTTTTCTCGCAATTCTGGTTTTTCGATAATTTGCTCCATTAACTGAATTAAATGATCAACATTGGGAGCAACCACAAATCCCATCTCTTCAGACTCCAACTGTCGCTGTTCTAGTTGGCTGTGAATCGGAAATGCAAAATCTGGATGAATAAAATCATCCGTTGGTCCCCCTTGGGTACAAATCACAGGTAATCCACAGGCTACTGCCTCTAAAACAGGCAAGTTAAATCCTTCCGCGAGATAGGGAGAGACATAAGCATCAGCAATTTGGTATAAAGCTGCTAAATCAGAACAAGATAGATTTTTTCCAATATAGGTTAATCGTTCCTGAACCTGGTGTTGTATAGTTGCTGGGAGAATTTGACTGCAAATTCTGGCAATTTCTTGGCGGGCTTCAAACAGATAATCTCGACCTTTTAAGATTAATCTAGCTTCAGGAAATTTTTGGACAATGACAGCAAAAGCTTTTAATAATCGAGCCATGCCGTGGCGGTTATTAAAGAGCAATCCATTGGTAAAAAAGATAAAATTATCCCCGAGTCCAAATTGCTGACGTAAAGCAAGGCGTTTCTGAGGGGATACGGGTTGGTAGAAAAAGGGGTCTACACCCAGGGGAATCACGACCACCCGACTAGAGTCGGCACCACTGCGAATAAATCCATCCCTTGACCAATGAGATGCGGTGACAATGATAGTATCGGAATGGTTATGAGCTTCTTGAAATGAGGAGACTCCCATGCCACGGAGGATGGACTGAGGAACAATTCCCCATTCTGTACAGCCAAACATGACCGTGCGTTGGGCGGTAGAAGCGGCTAAATTAAACGGACAATAGACACGCAAGATGGCATCGGCGGATTCTCCCTCAGTGGGTTGGGGAATCAAGTGTAACTTGGGCTCTTTGGAGTCTCCCAATAAGCCTCTAACGGGTTGCCAATTGTCAGTAACGTAAGGCATATCCCGGTGGAAGACCTGGATTTCCGGGCGCTTAAGCAGTTCTAAAAGTAAAAACTGATTGATTAGAGAATAAGAGTGGGGAAGAAAACGCCAGCCTTCGACAATAATCCGCATGAGTTTAAACAAAATTGAGCGATCGCGCCACGGTCCATCGGGACAACATAAACGATAGAATCAGTTAAGTCATTCAGTCAACCTCTTTTGCGCCAGTCTGTTTTGGGATAAAGTGTCGGCAAAACCCGGACTGACTATTGATTGGAGTGATTCCTGCATCGAACCCTATCGTAATTACTGTTTTCTATCTTTCAATTATGACCTTAACGCTGTACAACACCCTCACCCGTCGTCAAGAACCGTTTATCCCGTTTGAACCCGGTCAGGTGCGGATGTATTGTTGTGGGGTTACGGTCTATGATTATTGCCATTTGGGTCATGCCCGGTCCTATATTATTTGGGATATTCTGCGCCGATATCTGCAATGGCGCGGATATGCGGTGCGTTATGTGCAGAATTTTACCGATATTGATGACAAAATCCTCAACCGCGCAAGGCAGGAGGGGTCGTCAATGGAGGAAGTGGCCGATCGCTACACGCAAGCTTATTTTGAAGATATGGCAAGGCTCAATGTCCTAGAAGCTGATGCCTATCCCCGCGCTACTCATACGTTAGATGGGATTAAGCGCTTAATTGCGCAGTTGGAACAAAAAGGCTTCGCCTATCCTGCCGGTGGCGATGTCTATTACAAAGTGCGTCAATTTGCCGACTATGGAAAACTCTCGGGACGGCAGTTGGCGGAAATGCAAGCGGGGGCCAGTGGTCGCGTGGAGGCGGAGGACCCGGAGGAGTTGAAAAAGCAAGACCCATTTGATTTTGCCTTGTGGAAGGCGGCAAAACCTGGGGAACCGTCGTGGGATTCTCCTTGGGGTGCCGGACGTCCAGGATGGCATATTGAATGTTCCGCGATGGTCCGCGAGGTGTTGGGAGAGACGATTGATATTCATGTGGGGGGTGCGGATTTAATTTTTCCTCACCATGAGAATGAAATCGCTCAATCGGAAGCGGTGACGGGTCAAGCTTTAGCGAAATATTGGCTACACAATGGCATGGTGGCGGTGAATGGGGAAAAAATGTCCAAGTCTCTGGGCAATTTTACGACGATTCGCCAGTTGCTGGATGAAGGGGGTGTAGACCCGATGGCGCTACGGTTGTTTGTGCTGCAAGCCAATTATCGCAAACCGTTGGACTTTACCGATGAGGCGATCGCCAGTGCAGAAAATGGCTGGACTACCCTAAAAGATGGGTTACGGTTTGGTTATGAGTATGGCAGTACGTTGGGTTGGGATTTGGATTCGGAGGAGATCGCACCTCAACTGCCGCAAATGGTCGAACGATTTCAGATCGCGATGGATGATGACCTCAATACCCCCTCTGCTTTAGCGGTATTGTTTGAATTGGCGAAGGAACTGCGTCGTCAAGGCAATATTTGGGTTCATGAAGGGAAACTGGATAAGGACCGGGAACAGGTCCACCAGCAATGGGTAACCTTGCGCGAGTTAAGCAAGGTTTTAGGGTTGGCAGTGAATCCAGCAGAGGAAAATGCAGCATCTGAACCGGGAGGATTGAGTGATCAGGAGATTGAATCCCTGATTCAGGACCGACTGGCAGCGCGTCAGGGGAAAAACTTTGCTGAAGCTGATCGCATTCGCAATCAACTGCAAGAACTGGGGATTACATTAATTGATAAACCCGGAGGTGTCACCCAATGGCATCGCAATTAAAGGATTGTTCGGTGCAATCTTAGGGAATATCGCTGTTTTTACCGGTACTGAAAATGGCGATCGCTTCATCTATAACCCCGGTTAATCAAGCCTTTATCTTAAATTAGCTATGTCCCCGTCTCGTATTAAAATTTCTCTAACAACCCTGTTGCTGATTTTCACCCTAGGCTTACTGGTGATATTACTATGGCAACTGCGGAGTTTGCTGATTACCTTAATGGTTTCTGTCGTCCTCGCCGCTTCCATCTCTCCTGTAGTGAATTGGGCAGAAAAATGGCATATTCCCCGGTGGATTGCCACCATTATTACCTACCTTACCCTGATTGGAGGATTAACGGGTGTCGTCTTGTTAATCGGACCCACTGCCTTGGATCAAATTCAGCGGTTAATTCGTCAACTGCCTTCTTATTTGGAAACGTTGCGGTTAATTGCTGAAGATTTAGCGGCTAGATTGAGTGATACTCCACCGGAATTTGTGCGACAGTTTTTTGATACCCAATCTTTAACCACTTGGGGAATTCGTTCAACCCAACAACTGGTACTCCGGTCTTATGGATTAACGAGAGGGTTACTTGGGGGTGTAGTTACCCTAATTTTATCTATTTTTATTTCCGGTTATATGGTGGCGGATAGTCACAGTTTAATTAAGAGTCTGGTTCAGCTATTTCCAAAACCCTGGGATGAGCGTTTGGAGACTCAAGTCATGCCAATTAGTGAGCGTATGGGGGGATATATTCGCGGGCGAGTATTGGTTTCGGCGCTGTTGGCTGTAGCAACGAGTGTAGGATTGAGTGCTTTAGGGTTAGGTGAGTTTGCCTTGGGTTTGGGGGCGATCGCCGGGGTAACCAATTTAATTCCTTTTTTAGGGCCAATTTTGGGAGCAATTCCGGCCCTAATTGTGGCGGTTTCTCAAGGCGGATGGTTGTTTCTGTCGGTGTTAATTTTATTTGTAGTCATCCAGAATGTGGAGACTTATGTTTTGGATCCGTTGTTAGTCGGGTCTTCCGTCGGGGTGCATCCCCTCTATCAATTACTTTCGGTGATTGGTGGGGTTCAAGTATTGGGAATCGTCGGTGCCTTAATCGTTCCGCCTTGGGTTGCGGGGGGTGCAGCATTAGTGGAAAATTTATATTTAAAACCGAAACTGAGGGCAGAAGCAGGGGGGACTCCCGAGGCGATCGCTCCCAATTCCACAGTGGAGGAGTCGAGTTTGGCACAGCATCCGACGTCCTGAGTCTACTAAGCGCGGGTATGAGCGTGAGGATTTCCCCGTGACTACTTTTTTCCGATGACTGGTAGCGTTCTTCTTTATTTTGGTGTAAATTATACCTCAATCCATAAAAGCTTGCGAGGAGAATTTAACCCCAAGAATTGATCGGGCCTAAGACTTAGCGATTAAGAGAAAATTAACAGCCAGACTAAGATGAGACAATGGCGAATCATCATGAAGCTATCTCCGCGTCGAATCGTCAGTATTTATCTAGTGATTAGCGCTTTCTGGATTATCGGTTCCGATCGCGTGATCGCGTTTTTATTTCAGCAACCGGAGATCCAGAATATCACTCATTTACAAACGATTAAGGGTTGCCTGTATGTGACGGTTGTGGCGATTATTCTGTACTATGCGATCGTCCGCTATACCTCGGAAATTCATCAGTCTAAAAGGCAGCTAGAACTCAACGAGAGGCGACTGGATGCGATTATTGAAACGAATGCGGATGGAATTTTAGTTTTTGATAGTACCGGGCGGATCACTCTGACTAATGCGGCAGCCCAAAAGCATTTAGGACTGACTCGGCAAGAAATTATCGGATGTCGATACAATGGACCGATTTGGCAAATTCAACCGTTAGATGCGCGGGGTTTACCGGAAAATCAACTGCCGTTTTGTCAGGTGATGGAAAAAGGACGACCTGCTTATGAAATGGAGTATGCGATCGCCCGTCGAGATGGTAGCCAAATTTTTGTGTCAATTAATGCCGCCCCCTTATACGATCGCCTCGGTCGAATGGATGGAGTTGTTGCCGCTATCACCGATATTACGCAACATAAACAAGCGGAAGCTGTCGCCCGGGCCCGGGATATTGCTGAAGCCAGAAATCGAGCTAAAAGTGAATTTTTGGCCCAAATGAGCCATGAAATTAGAACGCCTTTGAACTCGATTTTAGGGTTATCCCAAATGTTACAACGAGAAATATTTGGAAGCCTTAACCCTAAACAAAAAGAATATGTTAGCCGGATTAAAAGCAGCGGCGATCATTTATTAGAACTCATTAACGATATTTTAGATTTATCCAAAGTAGAAGCCGGAAAAGAAGAATTAAAATTTAGTGTAATTCCAGTTCCCGAACTCTGTAAATACTGCCTTAAAGTCATGCAAGAAAGGGCAGTAGACCGAGGATTAAGGCTCACCAGTAAGATTGACCCCCAAATCCGGTGTTGTATTGCGGATGAACGTCGCCTCAAACAAATGCTGCTGAATCTCCTTTCTAATGCGATTAAATTTACTCCTAGAGGAGAGGTTTCATTAATTGTAGAACGACAACCGGGGGGAATAGGATTTACCGTAATAGATACGGGAATCGGTATTTCCGCCGAACATTTACCCTTGGTATTTGACCCCTTCCGACAACTGGATAACGAACTGAACCATAAAATTCAAGGCACAGGATTGGGGTTAGCACTCACCAAAGATTTAGCTGAGTTGCATGGGGGAGATGTACTCGTCACCTCTACCCTAAATGTAGGCAGCCGATTTACGATTATTTTGCCCGATCCACCGCCCGGATATGTTCCCACCCCAACCCCGGATGAACTCCCAGCGATCGCCATTCCACAAGCAGGCGATCGCAACGGGCGAATTTTAATTGTGGATTATGATGGGTCCAGCACCTTATTATTACAAGACTATTTACAAGCCGTCGGACATTACGTTAAATTGATTGGCTACAGCGCAAATTTCCTCGAAGAAATCGCATCTTTTGACCCCTATTTAATTTTATTAGATGTTCAGTTTGCTCATTTAGCGATGGGGTTGCAATTAGTTGAAGAGTTACGCAAAAACCCGAATGTGCAACATTTGCCGATAGTGGTGGTAACCGCAATGGCAATGTCAGGCGATCGGGAACGTTGTCTAGCCGCAGGCGCAACGGATTATTTAAGCAAACCCATTCAGTTAGAAGTGTTAGATGAAATGCTGTTACGCTATCTCCCTCCGATAGTGTAGAGGGGTTTTTATAGGAGTTCCAAGGGTAAGGAAACTAGAATAATTCGGGCATTTTTACCATTATCTGTATCATTACAATAATTTCCCTTACTTTCTCCGCTTCAGGGGAACGCAGACGCTCTAAAATTTCTAAAGATTCATGCATATATTGTAAAGCCGTAGTAAAATCACCTTGAATTGCTAACAGTTGTCCCAGCGTTCCTAAAGTCACCGCTTTCCCTTGCAGGTTGCCGATGCGTTCCTCCAGTTCCATCGATGCGGTGTAAAGGGCGATCGCCTCGTCGATTTCTCCTTGGTTGG
>CBFGOM010000183.1:0-12708 GCA_965650385.1 uncultured Oscillatoriaceae bacterium | reverse complement strand
TTTTACTGCTGCAACCCAGTACCCCCAATACCAATATTGCGATTAATGCCGAGGCGGAAGTACCGGGCAGTTTAAGTTTGACTCAGGCGGGACTCAGAAACCTGAATTCGGGGTTTGATGCGGTGACGTTCGGAAGGGCGGATGGGACCGGGGCAGTTACACTAGATAGTTTTGATATCCCGATTGATGCGCCTCTGACAGTGCGATCGCCCAATGGTACAATTAATATCAACAGTCCAATTGAGGCCATTGATCTGGGTTCAATCACCCTTGTCGGTGCAACAACGCTCAATTCTACTCTCACTACGGTGAACCAACCGATCGCCATTCAGGGAGATGTCACTTTGGGGCTGAATCCTGTTACCCTCACGTCAGGGGATGGGGCAATTACCCTCACTGGGCAAGTGAATGGGACTCAACCCCTCACGTTAGATGCCGGAATTGGGAATGTTAGTATTACTGGGGCTATTGGCGAGGTCACCCCCCTTGGGGATTTGACCGTGAATAGTACCGGAATTACCAGCTTTGGGGGGCCAATCGCTGCTGCCAGTCTGACGACGAATGCTGGGGGAACAACTGAACTCGGCGGGGATGTGACGACAACTGGGGCAGCGGGGCAAGTGTATGGCAACAATGTTACCACCCTAGGCAACTTGACGTTAACGGGAGATGAACTCAGCTTTGGCGGAACCGTTACCGGAAGCGGATTGCTGACGCTGCAACCGGCTAACCTGAATACCCCAGTCGCCCTAGGCAATGCCACAGAAATCGGCGTGGGTACATTGGATGTTACTGCCGCCGATTTAGCTGCCTTCCAAGGATTTACGGCCCTGACGGTGGGGCGAGGGGATGGCAATGGCGCAATTTCTAGCACTAATTTATCCTTAACGGTTCCCACAACGATACAATCTGGAAATGGCAGCATTACCTTAGCGCAGGTAAATGGCGCCCAACCGCTGACAGTGAATTCTACAAATGGAACCCTTGCCTTATCTGGGGCAGTGGGCAATATTACGCCGTTATCGTCTTTAACGGTGAATACGGCGGGGATTGTGACCCTGGGGAATGCCATGACCACTAATGGTCCTGATGGAGTGGCGATCGCCGGAACAGGAGGGATTAACTTAACCGGACCTGTTACGATTAACAGCAGTACCGGCAATGGCGCGATCGCCTTAATCGGTGAAGTGGATGGGAATTTTCCTCTCACCCTGACTTCCGGAAATGGTACAGTCACCCTCCCTGCGATCGGGACTACTACCCCCATCTCCTCCCTCACCGTGGATAGTATCAACACAGCGCAACTCACGGGCAGTATTACCACCCAGGGAGTGAGTGGGGTAACCGTGAATGCACCCGTTACGGTGGCATCCCCCATCACCCTCGATACAACAATGGGTAATGGTCCAATTAACCTCACTGGGACAGTAGATGGCACTTTCCCCTTGACCCTGACAGCAGGAACTGGAGATGTGCGATTCACTGAAACCGTGGGGGGAATTTCCCCCTTAACTCAACTGACGATCGCCGGAGGAATCCTGGAAACGGGTGATTTGAACATCGGCAGTGGAGGAATTAATCTCACCGGCAGTAACATCACCCTGAATACGGTGAACACGACGGGTGGAGGAACCCTGGCGATTAACAATACCGGAACCTTGAACCTTGCTGGATTGCTGAATCTCGCCGGATTCTTCTCCCAAACCGGAACGGGAACTGTAATTTTAGGAAACAATCTCACGACTGCTAACCAAAATATCAGTTTTAATAGCCCTGTTAACTTAACCGGAACCCCTGTAATCTCCGCAGGAACCGGCAGTCTGTCCTTTAATAACACCCTCAACGCCGGGACAGGCAATCTGAATCTAACCGCCAACGAGATGCAGTTTAGTGGGGCAATTAGTGGGACTGGGTTGGTCTTTTTATCCCCCGGTTCTAGCGATCGTAATATTCAAATTGGGGGAACCTTAAGCGCTAATGCCCTGAACCTCTCCCTCGCCGAACTGAATCTGTTTCAACCGGGATTTTCCCAAATTACCATCGGGCGGATTGATAGTACCGGGACAATTGCCCTTGCCCCTCTCACGCTGTCTAACCAGTCCTTTTTCTTCCAAAGCGGCAACGGAATTATTTCCTTGTTAGGACTGCTACGCGGCAACCTGGGTGCTGATTTTACCTTCTTTGCTAACGAGATTGAACTCGCTGCCGGAATTGAAACCGACGGGACCGATATTGTTCTTGATGGTGATGTCAAACTCGCGGCGGATGTTACCCTGAGTACAGGTCCTGGGGATGGCACAATCACCTTTGAACGTACGGTGAACGGACCTCACCAACTCACTCTCCAGGCAGGGACTGGGAATGTGGAATGGTTAGGCGCAGTGGGAGGAACTGAACCCTTGGCGGGGACGACTGCTACAGGGAATACGATCCTGTTATCCTCGGGACTGCGTGCCCTTGGGGATATTATCCTGAATGGGGACTTACGCCTGATTGATAACACGACGATCGCCTCCGAAACCGGGGACATTCAGTTCAATGGATTGGTCGATAGTCTCACCTCACCCCTTAATTTGAGTCTAAGTGCAGGAAGCGGTATCACCCTGAACCAAGCAGTCGGTTCTCAAATTCCCGTCGCACAATTCGAGATTAGCGATGCCACATCCGTTACGGCAACTGCCCCAATTACTGCCAATACCGTGGAGATTTCCGGCGATCAAATCCAACTAGACGGAGACATTACGACACCCGGAGGGAATGTCAATGTTACCGCCAATAATCAGCTAACAGTCGGGAACATTACCACATCGGGTGGGGAAATTCGGGTGATTAACAATACAGGGGATACCAATGCGGGTAACCTGAATAGTTCCAATCCGAATGGAACCGGAGGCGCAGTCGCCATCGAGGCACCTAATGCAGCAACTCTTGCCGGTGACTTGATTTCCACGGGACAAACTGGGGGACCGATCCGGATTATTGCCCGCGATCGCATTCAAGTGGGAAATATTGATTCCTCCGGGACTATCAACAGTGGTGGTAATGTCTTTATTGACCCGGAAAACGATACCGAAGTCGGATATATCAACGCCCAAGGGGGCAATTCCGGGAGTGGGGGAGATATCTTTATTCAAACCGGACAGTTTTTCCGGGCGATGAATACCTTTAGCGATCGCAACGGACAAACTGCCAGTATTTCTTCTGCTGGGGGACAAGGCGGCGGTTCCATTTCCCTCAATCATGGCGGAGGGGACCTGGAAATCCCCTTAGTAATTGGAGAGAATAGTAGCAACGGAACAGCGGGAGTGATTACCACTGGCAGTGAGACTCTCACTTTAGGAGAATCCTTCCTCGGTCCCGTGACTCGCGGGAATATTACCGTGGTAACCGGGGAAGTGATACCCCCCGAAGAACCAGAAGAACCCATCGAAGAAGTACCATCAGAGGAACCCATCGAAGAAGTTCCCTCGGAGGAAGTACCCTCAGAGGAACCTATCGAGGAAGTACCATCGGAAGAAGTTCCATCGGAGGAACCCATCGAGGAAGTTCCCTCAGAAGAACTGCCACCAGAAGAACCCATCGAGGAAGTACCATCGGAAGAACTGCCATCAGAAGAACCCATTTCCAACCCGACAATCACGCCGGGACTCACCGATATACAACCCTTGGCATCGGGAACAGAAGTACCAGGGGAAGCAGCAGCAGAAACCCCAGCAACAGCAGAGCCCACCTCAGAAGCGGTATCCCCGACGGAAACTGCCCCCCCTGTTGCCGCTGAATCGCCGGTTGTGCAACAACCCAACCCCGTCATTGCCCCCACCCTTGAACCTCCAGCGATCGCCTCACCCACCCTTGAACCCCCGGCGATCGCCGCTGAGGAGATTGTACCCCCTGCCCAAGACGTGGAACCGACCCTCACCACTCCCGAACCCGTACTGCCTCTGTTGACAGAAACCCCCCTACAACCCGTTGCAGAACCGCCGGTACTCCTGATTCAACAAGGAATTTCCGACACCCTGCGATCGGCGATCGAACGCAATGCCAGCGACAGAAATCAAGGATCGGCGATCGGCATTTTTCGGGAATCCATTGCCCAAAATATTGATACAGGCATGGGGGCAATGGAACAAGTCTTTACCGATAGTTTTAGTCAGCATAACGGGATCTCACCAGGACAAATCGTTTCTTTAACCCAAGCGCAAACTTTGATGGGGAATATTGAAGCAGAAACTGGCGTCAAACCCGCCTTAATTTATGTCAGGTTTGCCCCCATCAGTTTAGACAGCGATCGGGACCAGGACCAACTAGAACTCCTGATCGTCACCGCCGAGGGACAACCTATTCCCAAACGAATTCCGAATACCAGTCGCAGCGAAATTCAAAAAATAGCCAATGCCTTTCGAGGAGAACTGACTGCAACTGGAATTCGCCGCAACCGCTATTTACAAAGCGCCAAACAGCTTTATAATTGGATAATTGCCCCCATTGAAGCAGAGTTAAAAGCCCAAAATATACAAAATTTAGCCTTTATCATGGATAGCGGATTGCGGAGTCTTCCCCTCGCTGCCCTCCATGATGGGAATCAATTCCTCGTGGAAAAATATAGTGTGGGGCTGATGCCTTCCTTAAGTTTAACCGATACCCGATATGCCGACATTAAAACTCGCGAAGTCTTAGCAATGGGGGCCTCTGAATTTACTGAGTTAGCCCCGTTACCGGCAGTTCCATTAGAAGTGGAAACGATTACTACAAAAGTGCGAAAAGGGCAAGCATTTATTAATGAATTGTTCACCTTAGAAACCCTCAAACGAGAACGAACGACTCATCAATATTCCATCGTGCACTTGGCAACTCATGGGGAATTTCAAGCGGGAAAACTGAGTAATTCTTATATCCAACTTTGGGACCGGAAACTGCAAATGGATGAAATTCGGGAACTCGGTTTTAATGACCCCCCGTTAGAATTGCTGGTCCTCTCCGCCTGCCGAACTGCGGTGGGGGATGAACAAGCGGAATTAGGATTTGCGGGGTTAGCAGTCCAAGCCGGGGCTAAAACTGCCTTAGCCAGTTTATGGTATGTTTCAGATGAGGGAACATTTGGGTTAATGACTGAATTTTATCACCATTTAAGTCAGGCCCCGATCAAAGCAGAAGCCCTCCGGCAAACCCAAATTGCGATGATTCAAGGGCAAGTCCGAGTCGAGAATGGTATCCTTTATACCGCTGATCAGCAAATCCCCTTACCCGAGGCGATCGCCCATCTATCTGAATCCGATTTAACCCATCCCTATTATTGGTCCGCGTTTACTCTCATCGGCAGTCCTTGGTAAATCACGTTGCATAAACAGGAAGTCTGGAGTGATAACGTCACTCGTTCTCAAGTATAGTCGGAGTAAATGCTTGCGCCCGTACAAGAATAGGGTATTTCATATCAATTTCATAATCTCATGGCAGACTAAAAATAATGCACTTGGGACCGGATTTTTTATGACTTGAGAAAATTTTATCATGAAAAAGCAATCAAGAGATAAATTCCCCTGAGTAGAATCGGAATACAGCCCGATCGCCTAATATAGATCCGGGGAAGAGGGATTTATATCTTCAGATTTTCCGGTTCTTAATTTAAACTATCCCCTAGATTTTCTTACACACAAACAGGATAAACAGTCATGAATCGGTTGGTTATTGCCCTTGCGATCGCTTCTAGTTTATTGGTCATTCCCGGTTGTTACCGCCCCACCTCCGAGGCATCGTTAAATCAGTCCTCTGAGGTAGAGGGAATCGAATCTAATCCCGTTCAAGCGATGGGAGAGGGACATGATCAGCATCATCAGCAACATCACCCAGATTCTCATTTAGAACATTCCGGAGAGGGTCTTGAAAAACCCCAGAATCCCACTCAAGCTAAACTTACCGTTCCCTCGGCGATCGCTGCTAATCAACCTGTTCCTTTAGGGATTGAGATTCAAGACAGTACCGGAAATACCGTCTCGGAATTTGATATTGTCCATGAAAAAAAGATGCACTTGATTGTGGTGAGTGATGATCTCCAATTCTTCTCTCATATCCATCCGACGCAAAATGAAGCGGGACAATTTCAAGTCGAAAATATTTTTCCCAGTGGAGGAAATTATACCCTTTTTGCCGATTACAAACCGTCTGGGGATGCACAACGAGTTTCAGCCTTAAAAGCAACGGTCCCAGGAAATCCACCCCCGCCAGTAGAGATGACCTTAACGCGATCGCAAACCCTGGGCAACACTGAGGTAGGGTTGATGTTACCCACCGAGGAAGTTTCTCCGGGTGAACCGATTACCATTGCGTTCCATTTGGAAGATGTCCCAACTCAAACAATGGTTAATGATTTGCAGCCTTATTTAGGAGAATTGGGTCATTTAGTGATAGTCAAACAATCCGATTCTCCCACGGAATCTGATTATATTCATGCCCATCCAATGCCCAATCACGGACCCGGACATCTGGAATTTATGACTCAGTTTCCGGAACCCGGGAACTATAAAATGTGGGGAGAATTTAATCGCAATGGTGAAATTATTGCCGCCGAGTTTTGGGTAACAGTTCAGTAGAGACAAAAGCCAAATTCTGGATTGATCCCTCTAACCCTTCTTAAAAATGCCAAGCGGCTTTTGGGAAGCGATTCACTGCTTTGTTCAGGGGGGCTTTTGGCAATTCTCCAAGAGGTGTAATCGGGGACAAGGTAATGCCTTGTCCCTGATTTTTTATCTCATCGTCGGCGGAACCCAATCGGTATAGCCTGCTAAATGTCCCCAATAGGAAAGATAGCCAGTAATCGCCCAAATTAGACCTGCTATGCTAATAGTAACAGCCCCCACAGTTCGCAGCGTTGGATTATTTCTAAAATAAAGAGAGGGAGTGGCTAAAACACCCCCTAACCCAGAAATCATAAAGCCAATTCCAGACATCCAAGGCCGTTTAGTCAAGTCTAAATTAATAATTCTGACCCCGACTACAATGGCGGCTAAACCGGCAAAAAAGGCGTAAATAGTAACCGTAATTAAATCCCAATCCGCAGCGAGGGCAACGGCTGCACCCATAAAAACAATTCCAAATAACACGGACATTTCCCCAAAGGCTATATTGAAACTCCCTCGAATAGGCCAAGTCCAAATCATGTGTAAGCCGGTAACTAACGCCACTGCACCTGTCATCCCAAAGCCAGGAATCCAGCGTTTTTGTCGGATATTATCTAATCCTTCATAAATATAGTAAGCCAGCAAAAAATGACCGGCTACTAAGTTAATGAGCATTAAGCTAATGTAATTAATCATGACTGACCCTCTCTGATTTCCGTTTAGAGTGGCAAGGTTTGATTGTACCTTAAGATGGTAAAATTGGGTTCAAGGAAGATTGAAAATCCGCAGAAAGCCCAAAATTCTTCTGATGAGAGATTGCGGTTTGAGGGGAATGGACTCTTACTACCAGCGGGGGTGGCGTAACCAATTTTTAATTTTTTGGGGCCACAACTTAGGACTTTCCGGCGATCGATAGTCGGTTTGAATCATGGATTGCCACAGGGGAATTCCTCCTACTTTCGCGGTCAATAACAGGTGGAAGGTGAGGGCTAATCCTATCAAAACCCAGGCGGTTAAATGGAGAAAATACGCCGGGTGATTCATCTGTCCCTGGGGTAGCCAGCTTTCATCCTGAAATTTACCCGTAATTACCGATAATCCCGCTGCTGCTAACATGACAGTATTCGCAATCCGATGTAAGGCATACCACCAACTGGGTTTACCGATATTGTGAAGTTTGGACAAAGAATTTTTGTCAACTAAGCGGTGTCTTCCGAATCGGATACTATAAATGGCAAAGCCAATCAAAACAAAGAATAATAAAAAGCCAAATGTACCATGAATATCTATTAAATTTCGGTTCGCTGTGGATAGATCCAGGCCACCCCATCGGCCATCCCAGCTATCATAAACCAAAAACCCACTTATGAAAGCTGCTAGGACTAAAAGGGCATTAAGACCATGCAATAATCGCAGCAGCAAGGGTTGATAAGGAATGGAACGCATAGACTACTCTAATATTTGTTAAGGGATTATCCATTTTACAACAGGAGGTGTGACTCGCCCAAAGAAGAGGGTTATTTGGGTACTCAACCCTTACTCGCCTGTACTGTGGAGTTTCCTAGTCTATATCCCCGAGGTTGGAGACTTTACAAAAATGATTAAATAATGAAAACTATTTAATCATTTACGGAAAAACTTGGTTAGAAAGCTGAGGGAATGGGTCCCAAATTTTACTCAATTTTTCATTTTTGTTTCATTATAGAAAAAGTTGTAAAATCAACTTAGGTATGGTAGGCTTAAGTCACTACTGCAAGAGATAAGTCTGGGAAAAAAGTGAATTTTGTTACAACTTTCTTGATATCTTTAGGGTTGGCAATGGATGCTTTTGCCGTGGCGATAAGCAGTGGGATGGCTTTGAAAAAAGTTAAGCTGTACGATGCAGCTTTGGTGGCTACTTTTTTTGGAGGATTCCAGTTAATTATGCCTTTAATCGGCTGGATAGTTGGATTAGCGATCCGAGAGGTGATTTCTAATGTGGATCATTGGATTGCGTTTGTACTTCTAGCATTTATCGGCGGTAAAATGATTTATGAATCTATCTATGAACAAGATGGAGAGGAGGAAACTAAAGCGACCAATCCCCGCAATTTATATATTTTATTAGGATTAGCGATCGCCACCAGTATTGATGCGTTAGCAGTGGGATTGAGTGTTTCTCTGTTACACACTTCCATTGTGGAGTTAGCGGTGGTGATTGGGATTGTCACTTTTGTTTTATCCTTTGCAGGAGTCTATATCGGAAATCGCGTGGGTCACTTCTGTGAAAAGCAAGTGACGATTCTAGGCGGGGTGATTTTAATCGGAATCGGTGTCAAAATCTTAGTGGAACATTTAATGGCTGTGGGTTAGCCGATCGCCCCTTTCATCCCCAGTTCTTGTATGCTAGAAAACAATGATATGGAGGATGAAACGAATGGACGCGATACTATCTCGTATGGAGGGAGTGCAATCTCCAATTATTCCCCAAATTGGGGAACTGATTCGCGCTTATCCCGGTACACTTTCTTTGGGACAAGGGGTGGTGTATTATCCCCCACCGCCTGCGGCATTTGAACGCATTAGCGAATGTTTAGCGGATCCGAATAATCATAAGTATCAAGCGGTAGAAGGGATTCCGGCATTACAAGCGGCGATCGCCACTAAACTGCGATCGGAAAACGGGATTCCCATCAACGATGAGAGTAAAATCGTTGTCACTGCTGGGGGAAATATGGCGTTTATGAATGCCATTCTGGCAATTACTTCCCCCGGGGATGAAATTATTATTCAAACTCCTTATTATTTCAATCATGAAATGGCGATCGCAATTGCCGGATGTCATGCAGTGTGTGTGGCAACGGATGAAAACTATCAACTTTGTCCCGAGGCGATCGCTGCTGCTATTACGGACAAAACCCGGGCAATTGTTACCATTTCTCCTAACAATCCCGCCGGGGTTGTTTATTCAGAAACTGCCTTACGCCAAATCAATCAACTTTGTGGCGATCGCGGCCTTTATCATATCAGTGATGAAGCCTATGAATATTTTACTTATGATGGCGCAACCCATTTTTCACCGGGTTCTATCCCTAATAGCCATTCCCACACTATTTCCCTGTTTAGTCTTTCCAAAGCTTATGGATTTGCAGGATGGCGAATTGGCTACATGGTCATTCCCCAATCTCTTCTGACTGGGGTTAAAAAAATTCAAGATACTCTCTTAATTTGTCCCCCAATTTTGTCTCAGTATGTGGCATTAGGTGCATTAGAAGCCGGGAAAAAATACTGCTTAGAACATCTTCCCCAAATCTCAGAAATGCGCGATTTATGTCTAAAATATTTCTCAGAATTATCCGAATTTTGTACAGTCCCTGAAGCCAAGGGGGCTTTTTATTTCTTAGTCAAATTGGAAACCGAACTCTCCCCAATGGAAGCCGCTAAATTTCTGATTGAAAAATTTGGGATTGCCACGATCCCCGGTACGACCTTTGGCATTGAAAAGGGGTGTTTCCTACGGGTTTCCTACGCTGGGTTGGACCGCGAAACTGCACTCGAAGGGATTAATCGCTTATTTAGCGGATTAGGGACAATGTACAAAACTGTCCATTCCCGTATGTGAAAATAGGAGAGTCTCGTTGAAAACTCTCTTACCGCAAAAATTATGGATTATCCATCGAATTCTTCCCCATTCCCCTCTCCCCTGAAAATCTTTTCGGTGGATGCCTTGGCGGTTCGTCTGTTTGCCACAGAAGCTGAGATGGCATGGGATGCTGCGGTTGCTGCTAGTGACATCTTAGAGAAGGCGATCGCCCAACGGGGGGAGGCAAGGGTACTTTTAGCAACAGGGAATTCTCAAATTCAATTTCTGGAGGCAGCGATCGCCTTAAATCGGGTGGATTGGTCCCGGGTTGTCTTCTTTCATTTAGATGAATATCTGGGAATTGCTGCCACCCATCCGGCGAGTTTTCGTAGCTACTTGCGCGATCGCGTAGAAAATCAGGTTCATCCTGCCGCCTTCCATTACATCAACGGAGATGCGATCGAACCTTTCAAAGAATGCGATCGCTACAGCCAACTTCTGTTAGAAAAACCCATTGATTTATGCTGCTTGGGGGTGGGAGAAAATGGTCATGTAGCCTTTAATGAACCTGGGATTGCAGATTTTAATGACCCCTACCCCATTAAACTGGTAAAATTAGCCCATGCTACCCATCAGCAATTGGTGAATCAAGGACAATTTCCCACCCTAGAATCAGTGCCGAAATATGCCTTTACCCTCACTATTCCCCAACTTTGCGCCGCCCAACAGATTATTTGTCTCGCCCCTTCCCGGCGCAAAACTCAGATTGTCCAACAGATGTTATCTCATCCCATCACCCCCGAAATTCCTGCGACAATTCTGCGATCGCAATCCCACGCCACCTTATTTTTAGACCAAGATTCTGCTGGGGAAATTTAACCCAGGGAGAGAAACCGGGTTTTTTTCACTGCCAAAATTTAGTGCAAAAACCCGGTGTCTTGTCCTTTTCCTGAAACAAAAGTTCGTCTACATCACAAATTTGCTAGAACCATCCCCCCTTTTAACCGAGAAATTCTGACAAAATTAGCCCCCCTTAAAAAGGGGGGTTGGGGGGATCTCTGCGCGAAGATTTAAGGTCTTGAAATGCCCTTAATTCCAGCTAATTTGAGCCGGTATCCGGGATTTAATGCCTTTCGATTGTGTAGGGACTGCGCGTCTTTCTTGGTCTGAACTCAGATCCGGAGCGATCGCAGCTTCGCTGCTTTCTAATAGCTGAAATGCGTAGACCCCGAGCTTTTTATGAGCAAAAGTTGTGGGATGAATCTCATCCCAAAATAGATACTCTTGGGGATTTTGACAAATCATCCCTCTTTCTTGATTCAGACAAGGTTCAGTGACATTTCTAAACCCAAAATCTGCCGGGTTGTCCAACACCCGATTATAAATTTCATTAACATTCAAAGGAATGATTTCCACCTCAGAACCCAGGCGGCTGCTTAACTGTTGCAGAGACTGAGCTAATCCCTGATTATGCAGGCGAATTAATTCGTTTAACTGCACGGAACTTTGACGATTTCTAGTAGCCGGTAAATTCCCTAAATCCGGCAGATTCGGCACTAAGAAATTTTGAGCGCCCATTGCCGCTAGGGTGGCGATCGCCTCGGAAACATTCGACACGGGTTGAGTAGGATTTCTCTCTTGATTTCCCAGGTAATCATTCGGTCCAGCCCAGACAATATAAAGAGCATTGGGGTCTGCTGAATCTTGGCTTTGTTGGAAGCGATTCACCTGATCTAAAAGCCCTCGCGACGGAGTTTCATTCCGATTCATTTCCCCAGTTATCGCCCCCCCTGATGCAAAATTTGTATCCGGATTAAAGGGGATATTTAACTGTTCTGCCAGATATTCTACCCACACCGGGCCATTAGAAAACCGCCCCTGAAAGTACAAGGAACTTGGGGGGATTTGAGCTTGGGACTGTTGAAACAATTGCCCCGTATCAGAGAGACTGTCACCAAAAACATATATTTCACTAAAGTTTGCTGCCATAACAGGATCGGGAATTAGAAAAGAAAAAAGGACGGCTGCATTCGCTAAAATCCGTTGTTGCATGGTAATCTTCAGAAGGTCTCCTGGGGGTAATCACCGGGGATGGAATTAGAGTCGCAATCTGGACTCCCACATTTCAATTCTCTGGCAAAAGAAAGAACGGTCCGGAATAACTTTATTTTTTCATGTCCCTAGCCCGGTTGCCCTCTCTCGCGAGTCGGACATTTCCCGGGGAGATAGCCGGTCCTCTCAGCAGTTAGGCATACGAATATTTAGAATAGTTGGAAGAAAAATCCCTCTATAGAATTAGTAACCTTTGGTATTTTGTGCTTTAATTAAAACCTCTAATTACCGAATATTAAGTGTTGCTTTAAATTGCCGACTTCTTAAAATTTAAATTTAAAATGGTGGTAAAATTAGTGAATTCCAACTCCAACAAATAAGGGATTTCAGCCTTCAAAAAGTCACCCTTTTTTAGAGTGACTTTTTGAAAATTGAGTGATTTGGATTAAATTTGTAGACGTTGGTTTACACGCACCCGGG
>CBFGOM010000182.1:0-12845 GCA_965650385.1 uncultured Oscillatoriaceae bacterium | reverse complement strand
GGAGGTCATCAATATGAACTGTCTTTAACCCGGGATGAACCGTTGTTACAAGAATTGTTTCAATCTTTAAGCAATCGGGGAAAAAATGGGAGAAAAGAGGTAATTAAAATTCCCAATAACGAGGATGGGTCCTGTTTATACATTCCTCGGGATGCGATCGCCGCGATCGCGACTATTCCTCCCATCCCCGTGGAATCCCTCAACTTACAACCCCTATCTCGACAACCGGAACCGAGTCCCCAACCACCCCAGCAACTGATAGAATCCAGTGTCGTTCAACTGGATAATTTTCTCAATCCGGCAGAGTATCAGGAACTCATCCAGACTATCTTTCCCCAAGAAGGGACCGCCTCTACGGGGATTCAGTTGCCTACACCTCAATCCTTTGCACTGTCGCGGGAACTGCTGTTACACCGCGTACAAATGATGCTTCCTGATGTACTAATTCAGTTAGGATTAGAGGGGTTTCCATTGACAGCAATGGAAGCAGAGGAGATTCCGAACCATGCCACCGAGGGACAGCCAATTTGTACCGATGCAAATAGTCCCGAAACTGCCTTAAGAGTGTTGAATTTCTGTTACTTTTTCTATCAAACTCCCAAATCTTTTGTCGGAGGCGAACTGCGAGTTTATGATAGTCAAATTGTGAATAATCAAGTGACTGTTGCACCCTCCTATAAAACCATAGAACCGCGTCAGAATAGTATTATATTTTTCTTGACCCGGAATACTTATGAAATGCTGCCGGTACATCCGAACTCTCCAGCATTTGGCGATCGCTGCTTCCGAGTGAGAGGGTGGATGTGGTGATCAGGTTAAGTGGGTTTAACTCAATTTGCCCACGTCTTACAGTGTACTTGCTATAAATTTCAATGTATGACATCAAATCTCACCGAGACACAAACCGTTCATGTAATGCTACTGATTTCCGGGGGACATCAGTGTGAATTGTCCCTGCCAGTGGATGCGCCATTGTTGCAAGATATCCTAGAAGCGATCGCCCTTCGTTCTCACCCTGAGCGATCGCAACCTAACAAACTCTTCCAAATCCCGATGGAAGAGGGAGGACCTACTTTATACTTTCCAAGTCGTTCCATCGTGGCGATCGCCACCGATCCGCCGGTTCCACTACCCGAAATTACCCCAGAACCCGAACCCATTCAGCGATCGGCAGCAGCAAACGCACCCATATTAATCACATCCCGGTTCCTCAAAATCCAGAACTTTTTAAGCGAAGCCGAAAACCAAAGAATTCTCAACTATGTGATAGAAAATCAGCGAGAATTTGAAGATAGTAAAGTTGGAACCAACGACCCCAACTATCGGCGATCTAAAATCTTCTATTACTTCGAGGAATTTGGGGACCTAATTCGAGAACGAATCAAACAAACCCTTCCTAAAGTTAGAGAATATTTGGGAGTTCCCCCCTTTGAAATTGCTGAAATAGAATCCCAAATCACCGCCCACAACGACGGACATTACTATAAAGCTCATAACGATAACGGAGATGAAATCACCGCAAATCGAGTCCTCAGTTACATTTACTACTTCCACCGAGAACCCAAACCCTTTAGCGGAGGAGAACTGCGGATGTACGATACCTGGAAACTGGGGGATAATTCCTATTCCTTAGCAGAATCCTTTACCGACATCCCTCCCACAAACAATAGTATCGTCTTTTTTGTCAGTAACTGTTGCCATGAAGTTCGGCCTATTATTTGCCCTTCTAAAGACTTCAAAAATAGCCGATTCACCCTCAATGGATGGATTAGAAGAACCATATAATACCAAATCAGGAGTTCAAAAATCAGTTTCCTTGATTAGCCCGCACAAGCGGGCTTCGTTCGTATAACCCCACCCTTTCCTGACGGAACGCTCCGCGAACAGGGTATAGCAGTTACCGGACTCACGAAGTACAGATATTGACAGGAGTGTGAGCAAAAGGCTTGCACTCCTAGATAATTCGGTATCGCATGAATTATCAAAATGATTTAGGGTTGCTAGAGATGGAAAGCAATGATCCAGCAAAGGAATTGAGGCAGAAAGGGATTGAACAATCTGAACAGGGAGATTATACGGGGGCTCTTGCCTCATTGAATGCAGCCATACAGTTAAACCCGAACTCCACAGATGCGTATTTTATCCGAGGGTTAATTCAGTTTGAATTAAGTCAATATCAAGAAGCACTCGCCTCTTGTAACGAAACCCTTCGACTCAAACCCGAGTACCTCAGCGGTTATTTTTTTAGAGGTTTTGTGCAATGTAATTGTTTAGGGCAATATGCAGAGGCGATCGCCTCATTTAATCAAGGCCTATCCCTCAAACCCGATTACGACACAGCCTATTACTGGCGCGGAGTATCACAGTTTAATATCGGACAATATGAAGAAGCGATCGCCTCCTATACCCAAGCAATTCAGCTCAATCCCCATCAGCAGGAAGCATATATCAAAAGAGAACAAGCACAGCAAGAATTAGATAAACGTCGGTTATCATCCTAACCCCCACCACCGGGCTAATCTTCCCCTCAGTGAAAATTAGTGTAATCTGTGTTTTAATAATCTTTGAATCAACATCAACCCGGGGGAACAGCAGATGTGGCGCAAACTGTGGCAGTGGCTCAAACAATGTTATCAATCCCTACAACAACGCTTCCAAAAACCGGAACCGCCACCGCGTCAAATCCCCGATATTGAATTCGAGACAAAATTCATGCAGCTACTCGAAGCAGTAGCAAACCGTGCCACTGGGGGAGAGATTCAGGCGCAGAGAATGGCAACCGGCATCACAGAAGCAGACTGGATACCCTGGTTGCAGCGTTTCGGGGAACGGTTGCAGGGTTCCTCAGAAACTCATGGGGAAATAGCCCAACGCCTACTCCAGTTTGGGCAACTTCATCGAGGAGAATTGGGAACAGTTGCTGAAAGAATTGGCAGCGAGATATTAGCACAGATACCAGATCCAGTTGGGAAAGAGGGGCAGACAGGGGCGGTGCAGGAGAAGGATGAGGCAGCGGAATGGTTTCAGCGTGGGATGGAGCAACTTCAGAGAGGGGATTTTACCGCTGCCATTGCCTCATTCAATGAAGTGATCCGTCTCCAACCCGATTACCCTGGGGCTTATGGCAACCGAGGGATAGCTCAGGGTTACCTTGGGCAATATGAGGAAGCCATTGCCTCATACAATGAAATGATCCGCCTCCAACCCAATTTGCCCGACACTTACTATATGCGAGGGATAGCTCAGAGTTACCTAGAAAAACATGAAGATGCCATAGCCTCATACAATGACGCAATCCGCCTCGACCCCGATTACTCTAATGCTTATTACAACCGAGGGTTAGCCCTAGGTAACCTAGGACAATATGAGGAAGCCATTGCCTCATTGAATGAAGCAATTCGCCTCCAACCCGATTACTCTGATGCTTATTACAAACGAGGCGTCGGGCAGTATAACTTAAAGCAATATGAGGAAGCTATAGCCTCATACAATGAAGCAATCCGCCTCCAACCCAATTTTCCAGGTGTTTATTACAACCGAGGGTTAGCCCTAGGTCAACTTGAGCAATATGAGGATTCTATTGCCTCATTGAATGAAGCAATCCGCCTCCAACCTGATTACTCTAACGCTTATTACAGCCGAGGCGTAGGGCAGTATAGCTTAAGGCAATATGAGGAAGCCATTGCTTCATTTAATGAAGCAATCCGTCTCCAACCCGATTTCCCAGGTGTTTATTACTACAGAGGGTTAGCACAGGGTAACTTAAGGCAATATGAGGAAGCCATTGCCTCATTCAATGAAGAAATCCGCCTCCAACCCTATTTCCCAGGTGTTTATTACAAGAGAGGGTTAGTGCAGTATAGCTTAGGTCAATATGAGGAAGCTATAGCCTCATACAATGAAGCAATCCGCCTCCAACCCTATTTCCCAGATGTTTATTATGACAGAGGGTTAGCGCAGGGTAATTTAAGGCAATATGAGGAAGCCATTGCCTCATACAATAAAGCAATCCGCCTCAAACCCAATTACTCGGATGCTTATTACAATCGAGGGATAGCCCTAGGTAACCTAGCACAATATGAGGAAGCCATTGCCTCATTCAATGACGTGATCCGCCTCAAACCGGATGACCCCGATGCGTATTACAACCAAGGGTTAGCCCTAGGTAAAATTGGGCAATATGAGGATGCTATTGCCTCATTCAATGACGTGATCCGCCTCAAACCGGATGACCCCGAAGCTTATGCTCACCGAGGGTTAGTGCAGGGTAACTTAGGGAAGTATAAGGAAGCCATAGCCTCATACAATGAAGCAATCCGCCTCGACCCCCATTACTCGGATGCTTATTACAACCGAGGGTTAGCCCTAAGTCACCTAGGACAATATGAGGAAGCCATTGCCTCATTGAATGAAGCAATCGGCTTCAAACCGAATTACTTGGAAGCTTATGTTAGCAGAGGAGAAGTGCTGTGTGATAACTTAGGGCAACATGAGGAAGCTATTGCGTCATTCAATGAAGCAATCCGCCTCCAACCTGATTTACCCGAAGCTTATTACAAACGAGGGTTAGTGCTGTATAACCTAGGACAATATGAGGAAGCCATTGCCTCATACAATGAAGCAATCCGCCTCCAACCTGATTTACCCGAAGCTTATTATAGGCGAGGGAACGCGCAGGGTAACTTAGGACAATATGAGGATGCCGTTGCCTCATTGAATGAAGCAATCCGCCTCCAACCCGATTACTGTGACGCTTATTACAACCGAGGGTCAGTGCAGATTAACCTAGGACAATATGAGGAAGCCATTGCCTCATTCAATGAAGCAATTCGCCTTAACCCTGATTGGATGGAGGCTTATTTGAAGCGAGGGTTAGTGGAATATAGCTTAGGACAATATGAAGATGCGATTGCCTCATTGAATGAAGCAATCCGCCTCCAACCCAATTTGCCTAACGCTTATTATAGGCGAGGGTCAGTACAGATTAACCTAGGGCAATATGAGGATGCTATTGCGTCATTCAATGAAGCAATTCGCTTCAAACCCGAGTTCCCCGAAGCTTATTACAACCGAGGGAATGTACAGGTTTATTTAGGACAATATGAGGAAGCCCTTGCCTCATACAATGAAGCAATTCGCCTCACACCCGATTACTCTGACGTTTATTACAACCGAGGGATAGCGCAGGGTTACCTAGAGCAATATCAAGATGCGATTGCCTCATACAATGAAGCAATCCGCCTCAACCCCGATTTGCCTGATGCTTATTACAACCGAGGGAATGCACAACATAATCTAGGGCAATATGAAGATGCGATTACCTCATACAATGAAGCAATCCGCCTTAAACCTGATTTTCCTGACGCTTATTACAACCGAGGTAATGCGCAGCATAATCTAGGGCAAGAGGAGGATGCCCTTGCCTCATACAATGAAGCAATTCGCCTCCAACCCGATTTCCCCGGGGCTTATTACAACTGAGAGGTAGCTTAGTATAAGCTAGGGCAAAAGCAGATATTTTGCAGGAGGTCTATTCAATCGCAGGTGTTTCTAAAAACCAAATTTACAAACTTTAATCTACAGGCAGTTCAAACCAAGTTTAGTGATGAAGCGGGGATTTAAAGCCCCGCTGGTGGTCAGGATTAAACTTTAAACCTCAATCACCTTATCCCGCTTCAAGAGCAAACTGGCAACAACAATCCCAATAATTGCCAAGAATATCATGGGATAAAAGGCATAAGTATAGCTGCCGAACCAATCGCGAATTTGTCCGGCGATTAGGGTTCCTGACAATGCGCCGACGCCGTATGCTGTAAAGACAATTCCGTAATTTTGAGCATAATTATCGGGATTAAATAAGCGCAGGGTTGTGGTGGGTGCGATCGCCAACCATCCCCCTAGAGATGCCCAAAAAAGACAGAAGGCAAGCAAATAGGTGGCAACTTGTCCCTCTTGCACATTCAGCATCAATAGGCAGGCAATTAAGACGAGGCTATAAGAAACGATCGCAACATGGCGGGGTTTAAAGCGATCGCTCAACCAGCCAAATAGGGGGCGACTGATGCCATTAAAGAGGGCAAATAATGAGACGCTACTGGCTGCTAATGCCGGGTCAATTTTGATCATTTCTTCTCCGACGGGACTGGAAATGCCGATCGCACTCAATCCGACAAAGGTGCCGATGCTGTAGCAAATCCACAGTCCATAAAAGGACCGACTTTTGAGTAAATTCTTCGGATAGGCGCGGGGGAGAACACAGGAGGCTGCTGAAAGGGGTTGTGACGGTTGCCAGTCTTTGGGTGGCATTTTCAAGGTGGTGGCGATCGCTAAAATAATGAGGGTAAAGGCAATCCCTAAAATCCGCAAGGTTTCTCTCACGCTGTAGGCATCAATTAACCCTTTTGCCAGAGGTGCCGTAATTAACGGCGAGAGTCCAAATCCAATAATGGTTAACCCTACAGCTAATCCTTTTTTATCCGGAAACCATCGCGCCACGACTGCCATGGGTACGCCATAAGCAACTCCCACGCCAGTTCCGGCAATCAGTCCGTAGGTGAGGGTCATGGCTACAATGTTGTTAGCAAAACTAGACAGAACATAACCGAGTCCGACAATGATTCCCCCAACTGCTGTTACAATTCTTGAGCCAATTCGAGTAATATAAAACCCGGTAACAGGCATCATGACGGCATAAAAAACTAGGGCGACAGTATAGGGTAACAAACTTTCTGTTGCGCCAATATTGAGTTCTCCTTCTAGGGGTTTTCTAAACACACTCCAAGAGTAAACACTCCCCAGACACAGTAAAACGCTCATTCCCAGGGGAATCATTAACCATCTGCCCTGTTGTGCAGGCAGTCCTAATAGGGTTAATTCTGAGCGATCGTGAGGGATATCCATCACTGCTAACTCCTTTGTAGGGATAATTCTAGTGGATTTCTATCGGTTCGTTGTTGATTGTTATGGTTTAGCTTGTTTCTATAGACTTTCTTTTATTAGGGTTGAATCCTCTGATTGATTCACTTTTACTTTACCACGATTTACCAACCTCTTTATCATGAAAACTTGATTTTACTGAGGCCAGAGTAGGCGATCGCCTGGGGGTGGGAGTCTGTTATTCCAGCGGCGACACCCCAAATTTGAGCCTTTTGATAGAGGTGCAATTGAAGAGAGTTCTGTATCCTAGACAGCATAGAGGTGAATTTTAGGTGAATTTTAGTAGTATCAAACCTTTCCCCGGGGAAACTGTTTCTATTACTTCATTCAAAAATTAATTGTTTAAAATACGCACTTAAAGCGAATATACATCATGAATCAATTGACACAATCAGAATGGATCGAGCGTTTTGCTCGCTTTGGATACGCGGCTAAAGGATTTGTTTACGGCTTGGTTGGTATTCTAGCTTTGCAAGCTGCCTTCACCCAAGGGGGACAACCCACAGACCAAAAGGGCGTGCTTTATAAAATAATTGAGCAACCTTTTGGACAAGCATTACTATCTTTTGTAACCCTTGGACTCATTGGATATGCAATGTGGCGTTTTCTACAAGCCTTTATGGATGCAGATAATAAAGGGACGAATTTTAAAGGGTTAATTGAGCGATTTGGATTTGGAATGAGTGCGGTTATTTATGCCGGGTTTGCTATGACTGCTATTAAACTCTTGATGGGTAGTGCAGAAGGTAGCGGAGAACAAAGTGATCAAAATGCTCAAAATTGGACCGCGCGGTTTCTCTCACAACCTTTTGGGGAATGGTTGGTGGGACTGGCAGGGGCAGTGGTGATGGGTTTAGGATTTTATTATTTTTATAAAGCCTTTACGGGGAAGTTTCGCAAAGAATTAAACATCAGACAAATGACCCCCAAGGAGGAAAAATGGGTGATGATAGCGGGTCGAGTGGGGTTATCGGCAAGGGGTGTTATTTTTACTCTGATTGGCTGGTTTTTGATGCAGGCTGCTTATCAGTCCGATGCGAATGAAGCTAAGGCAATTCCTGGGACGTTAGAGGCTTTATTGAACCAGCCTTATGGGAGTTTTTTGTTGGGTATTGTAGCGGTGGGATTGGTGATTTATGGACTGTATATGGGAGTACACGCCCGCTATCAACGGATTCACCCTCCCCAAACTGACCCCCGCCAACTGTTAAATCTTTGAACAGACGCGATCGCCTCGGGACCAACTCTCTTGGGGGGATGTTCCCCCAAGCATCACTCTCTACTCATTCCCTCGGATGAATGGGTCGCAAATTTTTTCACTAAGTTGTCCGGTATGGCAACTAAACGATGACTAGAAACATGGATAAAACATCCCGTCTGTTTGGCGGTAACGGCAATTTTTTCATCCACGATTAACTCAGTTTTGACAATCCATTTAACCGACCCCATGTCACTAAACCACATTCGACCCTGAATTAAATCAAACAATTTGATAGGTTTATGATATTCTAAGCGAGTTTTGCCAATTAGGGGAGATATTCCTAATTCTAATTGTTGTTCTAAAGAAAAATAATGTTGAAATAAATCTAAGCGTAAATCTTCAATCCAGCGCATCAAAATCATTTGGCTCACAAACCCGGTCATATCAAGATCGTAGGGTTTGACTGTAAAGGCTAAATGGGTCTCTAGTAGCGCATCTGGTTCTAATGTCATAGTCCCTCAAAGTAGTCTCTTAAAAGAATGATTCGGTTTGTCCTTTGGGTTAAAACTGCCGGGGGCGATTCTACAGGACTCTCAATCATTATCATTGTAATCATGTTTTAACAAAAGAAGGGATTGAGGACTCCACAAGTTAAGAAGACTAGAAACCGGGTTTCTTTCATAAGTTGTTGCTATTTGCCATAGCTTTAGTCAAGAAACCCGGTTTCTAAGCGTTAGGATTTGGCCGGATATTGCTGCAAGACGCGCTTTAAAAATTGTCCGGTGTAGGAATGAGGATTTTCTGCGACTTCCTCTGGGGTTCCGGTGGCGATCGCCTCTCCACCTTTGTCCCCGCCTTCTGGTCCTAAATCAATCACCCAATCGGCACAGCGAATCACATCTAAGTTGTGTTCAATGGTCAAAATTGAGTTTCCTTTATCCACCAACCGTTGCAACACATTCAGCAATTGATGCACATCATAAAACGATAATCCTGTCGTCGGTTCATCGATTAAATACAAGGTTTTTCCAGTGGCGCGGCGGGAGAGTTCCGTTGCCAGTTTAACCCGCTGCGCTTCACCTCCGGAGAGGGTAGGTGCCGGTTGTCCGAGGTGAATATATCCTAATCCGACATCCACTAAAGTTTGCAACCTTGTCGCCGCCCGAGGGATGTGTTTAAATAGTTCTAAGGATTCTTCTACAGTGAGATTTAAGACATCAGCAATCGAATATCCCTTGTATTTCACTTGCAACGTTTCACGATTATATCGCGCACCTTTACAAATATCACACTGCACATAAACATCGGGTAAAAAGTTCATAGAAATGACATTCACCCCTTGTCCGCCACACGCTTCGCAACGTCCGCCTTTGACATTAAAAGAAAACTGACCCGGTTTATATCCGCGCGCTTTTGCTTCGATGGTTTCGGCAAATAACCCGCGAATCATATCAAAAACACCCGTATAAGTAGCAGGGTTAGACCGAGGGGTTCTTCCGATGGGGGATTGGTCGATGATAATCACCTTATCTACCGCATCTTTTAAACTCTTTTCCCCTACGGTTTTGAGTGCACCCATGTCGCCGGGAAAGGGAACTTTTCGGGTGATATGATGTTGCAATGCCGGATAGAGTAAATCATTAATTAAACTCGATTTACCCGACCCAGAAACTCCGGTTACACAGACTAATTTTCCGAGAGGAATTTCGACATCAATCTGCTTGAGATTGTTGCGGGAACAGTTTTTCATCACCAAAGAACGGCCATTGCCCTCCCGTCGTTCCCCGGGTGTTTCAATCTGTAACCGCCCGGATAAATAGGACCCGGTGAGAGAATTTTCTGCTGTTAAAAGAGCGTCTAACTGTCCTTGGGCGACAATTTCGCCCCCATGTACCCCAGCGCGAGGACCGATATCTACAATCCAATCCGCCGCGCGAATTGTATCTTCGTCATGTTCGACGACAATTAAGGTATTTCCTAAATCCCGTAATTTGGTTAAGGTATTTAGCAATCGTCCATTGTCTCGTTGATGCAATCCGATACTGGGTTCATCGAGAACGTATAATACACCTGTTAATCCTGCACCGATTTGGGTTGCTAGACGAATGCGCTGCGCTTCTCCTCCAGAAAGGGTCATGGCAGGGCGATCGAGGGTGAGATAATCCAATCCCACATCGAGTAAAAATTGTAGTCGGGCGCAAATTTCTCGGAGAACGAGTTCGGCAATTTGTGCTTGCCGATCGCTCAATTTCAACTGATCAATGCGATCGCGACATTCTCGAATCGAAACTGAGGTTAAATCATCAATATGTTCATCCCCAATGCGCACCGCCAATGCTTCCGGTTTCAATCGTTTTCCGTGACAACTTTCACAAGAGCGATCGACTAAATACTGTTCTAATTTTTGTTTTTGCAGTTCCGAGGCACTTTCTTCATAGTACCGTTGCAACAATGCCAATGCACCGGCATAGCGCCGATTATTTCCCCATCCTTCGATATTAATCGGTTCATCAGCACCATATAAAATAGTTTTTTGCTGTTTTGCCGTTAACTGTTTCCAGGGTGTGGTTAACTCAAATCCGTATCCCTTTGCCAACCCTTGCAATACGGACAGATAATACGCACTCTCTTTGTCTGCCCAAGGGGCGATCGCCTCATAAATTGGCGCATCGGGGTCCGGGATGATTAACTCGGGGGAAAAGGTGCGAAAACTGCCCAATCCATGACAACTTTCACAAGCACCATAAGGAGAATTAAAGGAAAATAAACGCGGGGAAAGTTCTTCCATCACTGCCCCATGTTCTGGACAGGCAAACTTCTCAGAAAAGACTAATTCAGTCTCTCCGTCATCGGTGGTGCTGTCTAATAATTGAATAATCGCAATCCCTTCGGAATGACGTAACCCCGTGGTTAAAGAATCTGCTAATCGTTCTTGGATGCCTGCTTTTTTAATCAGGCGATCAACCACAATTTCAATCGTATGGGTATGATTTTTATCCAATTCAATCTTATCGGAAAGTTCGCGAATTTCGCCATTTACCCGCACTCGCACAAACCCATCGGAAGAGAGACTCGAAAGCACTTTTTTATGAGTGCCTTTTTTCCCACGCACCACCGGGGACAGAATTTGAAATTTTGTCCGATCCGGCAGTTCCATTACCCGATCGCACATTTCATCAATGGTTTGCGGGGCGATCGAGCGATCGCAGATGGGACAGTGAGGTTTTCCCGCCCGTCCAAATAACAAGCGCAGATAATCATAAATTTCCGTCACCGTTCCCACCGTCGATCGCGGGTTGTGGGAGGTGGATTTTTGGTCAATGGAAATCGCTGGAGAGAGTCCTTCAATGGATTCCACATCCGGTTTATCCAGTTGTCCGAGAAACTGACGGGCATAGGCACTCAGGGACTCCACATACCGTCGCTGACCCTCGGCAAAAATGGTATCGAAGGCGAGGGAGGATTTCCCGGACCCCGAAACCCCGGTAAAGACAATCAGGCGATCGCGCGGCAGTTCAAGGTCAATATTTTTAAGGTTGTGCTGTCTGGCCCCCCGAATTCGGATCCCGTGATCCCGGGGATTGACCACCGCCTCAGTCAAGGTGGATCCATTCAAGCTCTGCGCGGGTTTTTGGGTAGACGCACTGGCACGTTTAGGCATAAAAAGTTAACTATACATTTCTTAACAATTTTAGCGGGTTTAGATGCAGATGCGGGGGTTGAGAATTAGATGAGAAGGGTTCGGATATCCGAGGGGTCCTGATTTTGCGGGGTGGGGTGAGTGAAGAGGAGGCCTTGCAGGTGTTTCCAGAATCTTTCCCCCTTACCCTAAAATTAAATGAGTATGCGGAGTTAGAGAATAATGGATGAGTATCAATCTCAAGTTTTAAAGGCGATCGCCACTTTAAAGGAAGACTTACCCACGTTATTTGAAAAAGATATTTCTTATGATATTTATAGACAAGATATCGTTTTCAAAGACCCGGTAAATCGGTTTAAAGGAAAATTCAATTATAGAATTATTTTCTGGACATTACGGTTTCATGGGCAGCTCTTTTTTACAGAACTTTATTTTGATTTACATGATGTTGAGCAGGTTGCGCCGGATAGGATTTTAGCCAATTGGACGGTGCGCGGGCGCTTACGGTTACCCTGGAAAACTGAATTGTTTTTTAATGGATATTCTAATTACAAATTAGATGAAACTGGGTTGATTTATGACCATATTGATACGTGGGACCGGGAACCCAAAGCGATTTTAAAACAGTTTCTTCCCCAATCTATGAAGTAGGGGTTTTAGGGGGATTTGAAGTGGATTTGCTGGAGAGTGAACCCCACCCTAATCGAGGGATTGGTGGGGGAGACGATTACTCTTCAGTTCCAGCATTACGGAGCGATCGCGCTACTTTTTTGTACCCGTTAAACTCCGCGATCGCCAAGGCAGTGTAACCTCCACGATTTTTGAGATTGACATCGACACCCGCAGCGATTAACAGATGCACCGCTTCCTCAAACCCGCGATGAGCGGCCCACATCAAGGCGCTGGCCCCAGCGTCATCTTGGCGATTGACATCGGCACCAGCAGCAATCAGGACCTCAATAACTTCGGTCAAATTGCGATCAGCAGCTTTCATGAGGGCGGTTCTGCCTCCGGTGGCAACGGCATTGGGGTCCGCACCTGCTTTGAGTAGGACTCGGATGGTGTCCA
>CBFGOM010000181.1:0-12866 GCA_965650385.1 uncultured Oscillatoriaceae bacterium | reverse complement strand
GCGTGGGTTCCACTGGCGTGGGTTCCACTGGCGTGGGTTCCACTGGCGTGGGTTCGACGAATGTCGGTTGTACGGTAAACGTTTCGATAAATTCGTTACTGCTATTCCCAGCTACGTCGTAAGCGATCGCTTTGATTGCGTACTCACCTGCGGCTAATTCCTCACTCCACTGGTGTGTAAAGTTGGCAATGGTATCTTCTGAGGCATTCGCGGTGAAGTTCGTCATGGATGCGATCGCCGTCCATTCTTCTCCTGAAGTTTGCAAGAATAATTCAACGCGCTGAATATCCGCAAACCCATCGGCATCCTTCACACTTCCGGCGATCGCTGTTAGGTTCCCTAACCCATCGGTTTCAATCGTTAACCCTAACTCTGTTGGCGCAATATTATTATTTTCCGGGGGGTCGCTGCCCGGAATCGGTGTATCTGGCGAGGGAGTGGGTTGCGGCTGATTGTTATCTCCAGGTGGAGGGATCGGTTCTTCTGGTGCAGGTTGAGGCGCGATCGCTACTTCTGGATCGTTCTCTACATAAATAACGATATCTTTCAGGTTATTATCTTTATCCTGAGTTCCCCCTTCCCGTTCGATTCGGAATAAAATCCCATCAGCAGTTTCTTCTTGGCGGAAATGAAAACTGCCCGGAAGATTTGGAGTTAGTGAAAACATCGGACGATTGTTTCCGTTTAGGTTAGGATTGTCTAAAACCTCTTGAATCGTCCCCTTCGGAACCATCATTACCCCAAACTTATCCCCCGGTTCTGCTAAAAAAGTTTGAGTATTTCGGTACTGTACTTCGTCTAGTTGCTCATTTAAGTTGCTTTCCCAGGGAAAGTTGGCAGTCACAGGAGAAAGCGAACTGGAAGAGGAGACTAAAACTTGTCCTAACTCGGAATTGCTCAATACCCGTCGGGCGGCTTCTTGATAGTAAGCTGGGGAATCGGGGGCAAATTCCTCCATGCCTCGAATACTAAAAATACCGATTTCGCGATCGCGCTTATTGGCGGAAGCAATATCGACTTTGACTTCAGAATCTTGAGTGATAAAATAACCAGATTCTATCGGGGAACCTGTAACCGGGTCTAAATTAAGGGTATAGTTCGTATCGCGATCGCCTCGGAGAATCTGTAGCGAATACTCTCCCGGCAATAAATCATGTAGAGTAATCCCACCGCCAGCTTCTGTAACTTGGGACGTCCGCAAAATCGTTCCTTGAGCATCCTGTAGAATAAGATCGACGTTCCCACTCAATCCCGTTACCGTTGCTTTCCAACTCCCCACTTCTTCCAATTGGAACTGGTAAATATCCTCGGGTTCGAGAGCGAGTACCGAGTCACTAGAGCTATAGTTCGTGGTTAAACCGAAGGGAACAGACATTGATTTACTCCTGGATTTTCGCGATTGACTCTGTACCGAAAGGATGCGCTAACCTAGCATGGGGGTTTTAGCAGAATTTTACGGTGGCGATCGTCGGTTCAAATGTTAAAATAATCAGGCTTATATGGGACTCCGATTCAGAGAGTTAGCTCCCCATATTTGATCGGATTTTACCATTCTCAATCCATCTCCAGTTTAAGATTCATTTTTGCTAGTTTATCCTGCAACCATTTCTCAAACAACTGATTGCGGATATTTTGTTTTAAACTCTCGTTCAGTTTAGGTTCAGGGAGAACCTCATCAACCCTAAACAATCCATAGGTGCCTTCAAATTCCACAGGGCCGATCGCCTCCCCAGGAGTAGGATTTTCCAGGGCGGTTTTGATGGCATCAGGCAAAGTAGAGACTCGGACTGGCCCCATCATCCCATTAGCATTCGCTTCCTGGGCGATCGAATGCTTCCGCGCTAAGGTTTCAAAAGAGTGTTCTAGGCTGTCAATTTGTTGTTTTAGTTCTTCTGCTTTCGTGCGATCGGCAACTATAATCCGGGACAGAACCATCCGTTTAAACTCTTCGGGATTTTCTTTAAAATATTGCTGAATTTGATTGGAGCTAATCGCCGATTCTTTTAGCTTGCTCACTTTCAGGGCAAATTCGACTTCGTGGTACAAGTCATCATAAGTTTTCTCATTCTGGTTCAACCACTCCATAAACCGCATGGGGTTAGTCAGTTGATATTGACCTTGAAAAGTAGAAATAGCTTTTTCGACCTCAATCGCCGTGACTTTGATATTGTCTCGTTCCTTGACTTCTCGTTCTAAAAGATGCTGACGTTTGATTTCGTCCAAGACGCGCTTGAGTCCCCCCGAAGTTCGCAGGTACTTAAAAGCTTCGCTCAGGGGGAGGGGTTGTTCGTCAATTGTCAGAGAAGGGATGGTTTGCATAAGTTCAGGATTATATTGCTTTTACTGTTAGGTTTAGAATTGTTTCTGCTCCCATTGCCGTTCTAGCTAAACTTACCGACCCATACATCGCCCCACCCCCCTGCATGAGTATTAGCCAAAGAACCATTCGTCGGCCCGGTCAGATAAATGTAACCCGCACTATCTACGGTCATCCCATCTGAAAAATCAGCTACATCTGTTCCCAGTTGCCGAATCCAAATTCGATTGCCATCAGCATCATATTTGCTGAAAAAGATATCTTGCGCTCCAGCGTTCGTTCCGTCTAAAGCACCAGAAGTCACGCCGGTAACGTAAATAAACCCAGCACTATCCACTGCAATATCCCGCGCTTCGTCAGTAGCGGCTGTTCCTAATTGTCGAGTCCAGACTAAGTTACCATTGCTATCGTATTTACTGATAACTACATCATTTTCACCAATATTAGTTCCATCTAAATCACCGTTTGTGTAGCCGGTGATATAGATATTTCCAACACTATCTGTTGCGGCTCCCATCGCTTGTTCCGAGCCAGAAGTTCCTAATTGCCGATTCCAAACCAAGCCGCCATTGGTATCGTATTTTGTCAGGAACATATCTCTCGAACCACTATTAGAGGCTCCCAGAGATCCAGTCGTGTATCCTGTCACGTAAACATTTCCGGCATTGTCAGCTGCACTACCCCACGCTTGATCGGAATTGACAGTGCCAAACTGTTCGAGCCACAACTGATTCCCGCTCGTATCATATTTGCTTACAAAGGCATCCCAATTGCCATTGCTGGTTGCTAAGGCTCCCTGGGTATAGCCTGAAATGTAAATATTGTCGGCACTATCAATAGACAAACTGCGGAACTTATCGTCATTCGTTGTTCCAAATTGTCGCGTCCACTGTAAATTACCATCGCGATCGTATTTAGCGAGTAAAGCATCATCGCCACCTACGTTGGAATTAGCCAACGTTCCTTTGGTATAGCCAGTAATATAGATGTTGTTATTACTATCTAGAGCGATATCAAATGAAAAATCTTCTCCAGGAGTTCCGAGTTGTTGAGTCCAGACTTGATTGCCAGCGCGATCATATTTGGTGACAAAAATATCTCCTTCTCCAGCTTGAGGATTAGCAAGAGAACCATAGGTTTGTCCAGTAACGTAGGTATTTCCATCACTGTCTACGGCTACTCCCAGAGAAAAATCATTACTGTCGGTTCCAAACTGGCGAATCCATTCCAGTGGTCGATCGGGAGTGGTTTCGATTGTAAAACTCCCTTCAGTGGCAAACTCTGAACCCGCAAAGGCACTATCAACGGCTTGGACGCTCCAATAATAAGTGCCGGGTTCTAAATCCTGAAATGTCCAATTGGTGTTCTGATTCACGTTACCCAGTTGAGCAACTTGGCGAGTCCCCTCACCCAGAGACATGGGAGACATAATCTCCAAACCACCGGGAGTGGCTCCGATTCGCAGGTTGTAACTCAAGCCGTTTTGAGGCGTTTCTGCATCGGTTGCGGGATTCCAACTAAGCGTTACTGCATCGGTAGCGATCGCTGCATTTAAGTTGCTCGGTGCAGTGGGATTTGCGTTCGCAGTTGACAAATTGTTCTCATACAATTTCGCTAACCGATTGATAGGTGTTCCTGGAGCTTCACGTCCGGTAATAAACAGATCCAGGTCGCCATCTTTATCGTAGTCACCCCACGCCGCAGAACGATTGCTGGCGTTGTAAGCGCCTTTGAGATCGGCATCGATCGCGGTAAAGCTGCCATTATTATTGTTGTAAACTTTCGCCTTAAACGAACCCGTAGAAAGCAGATCTAAATCGCCGTCGTTGTCGTAATCTCCCCAGGCAACTGAGCTATCCCACAATCCCTCTAACGATGCGGTTTCGGCAAAGTTACCACTGCCATCATTTTGGTAAACTTTGGTCACTAAAGCAGAACCCGGTGCATCGATATCGGGGAAGCCATCTCCAGTTACATCTCCCCAACCTGTGGAACCAGAAAGTCCGGTGAGGGCGATATCTAAGTCCCCATCACTGTCATAGTCTCCCCAATCCACCGAACCATTAGAAACCCCGGTTAAAGTAGCGCCGCTATCGCTAAAGATACCATTGCCTTCATTGCGATAGAGTGCGGTTGCACCCAGAGAATTTAAACGTCCCGCGACTAAAAGATCGAGATCGCCGTCATTGTCGGCATCTCCCCAAGCAACGCTGGCACCGCGATTCCCCACCGACATCGTGGCAATTTCGGTAAAGCTACCGTCGGCATTTTCATAAATCTTGGTGTTGCCCAGTTCGCCAACGACTGCAATATCGAGATCGCCGTCGTTGTCGTAATCTCCCCAATCTGCTGCACCATCTAATCCACCAGCGTCAAGGTTGACGACTTCACTAAAGTTGCCGCTATCGTTGCGATAAACTTTGGTGCCTCCCCAAGTGCCGTTCCAGCCGACAACCAGAAGATCGAGGTCGCGATCGTTATCGTAGTCACCCCAAGTTGCTGTTCCAATGGCATCGATAAATGAAGCAGAAGCACCGATATCTGTAAAGCTACCGCCATTATTCTGATAAATTCGGATGCCTCGGGCAGAACCATCCCATCCCATCAATACGAGATCGAGGTCGCCATCGCTGTCATAGTCGCCCCAATCTACGGAACCATGTTCTACGCCGGGAATCGATAAACCGACATCGGTAAACAGTTGTGTGAGGTCATTATCCTGAATCGTGACGGTTGCAACACTTTCAGTTCCCGCTGTATAGCTGGGATTTTCCGCTAAGGTAAAGGCTACCGTCTCATTTTCTTCCGTCTCCAAATCATCGATCGCACTAATATCGATCGCCACCGATTCCTGTCCGGCGGGAATCACCACACTCGCTGTCACCCCCGGTGGAATCAGCGTATTGTTCGTCACTGCCGTATAATCTACGCCAGCAGTTGCATTCCCCTCAAGAGCCAAATCCACTACCAATTCATGCTTGAGGTTGCCTGTGCGACTGACGATCGCCTGACCCAGATCCCCATCTTCAGAGGCGATCGCATCCTTCGCCGTCACTGAAACAGTGGGTTTCGTCCCATAGAGATTTAGTTTCCACGAGTTCCATTTATCTCCAACATCGTTTCCGTCATCATCCGTTACTTTTAAAGTCCAATCTCCCTTGGAAGACTCTCCCCAATGACGATTTGAAACAAAAGTCCAAGAATTAGTAAACTCAGTCTTATCATCATTTGTTGGTTGATAAGTGTTCTCCTCAAGCGGGTTAGGTTCATGTAAATCGATTAAAACTGACTCCGTACCATCTGGAGAAACCAGCACTACGTTTAGCTCACCCCAATCTTTATGATTCGCATTAAATAAAACTTCAATTTTTTCTAGGGTAATATCTTCCTCAATGGTTATGGTGGAAGATATTTCTTGTTCGCCCATAATTTCTAGGACATTTTCTAGCGCGGATGTGACTTTTGTCTCTGGAGTCACTGAGGTCCAATTGGCTGCCAGTTGAGTAGCAGCTTCTGCATCAACTGCACCAAAGCCATATTTATAATTCACCCAGTATCCTGCCTGATTTTGCGTCCAATCAAAATCAGTCGGATCGTTTTTCTGAGCCGTTTCCACTAAAATATGTTGAATATCTCGCCAAGTTAAATTTGGATTGACCTCCAGCATTAAGCCGATAATGCCGGAAACAATCGGTGCAGCAGCAGAAGTCCCCCCAAAATTATTCGTGTAATCTTCGGCACTATACCCGTAGTTACTTTCCACCATGTCAGTAGTCGTCATGCCGACTTTATTCCCACTAGAGTAGGCCGATACTAATAGTGGAGAGCCTGATTCACTGTAGAAAGCATTTTTCCCCATATGATTGATCGCAGCTACGGCGATCGCATATCGAGAGTTGGCAAAGCCATTGTAGTTCACGTCACCCAGATATGAACCGTCATTCCCTCCAGCAAATACGAAAGCATTCCCTAATCCTGCCCGTCCAATCTTGCTACTTCGTGCCATTGCAGCAACGGTTTCTGGTGATTTCCACAACCAGTCTTTGGCTTTCCAACTGTTATTATAAATGTCGATTTCTTGATTTTCATAAGATAGAGCATCTGCAATTATATTGCCCTTAACTTCATCGGCAATTAACCGCAATCCGGCTAAATATGCATTGGGGGCTACCCCACTTCCCCCAAATCCATTATCTCCGGTTGCTAAGGCTAATCCCGCCACTGCAGTACCGTGAGGATTATAGGTTTGGAAGTCTAAACCCAGTTGATAGAGTTCCCCTTTTTTCGCTTTATTGTCTCTCACTTGTAGTTTCCATACACCCCCAGCCCATTGTTGGTTAAAATCATCCAGATTTCCAGTGGGTTTGAAAATTTCGCTATAGGGAGACTTTCCGTTAATAATGGATAAATAATCTCCATCTTGGTCAAAAGTGGTTTGCTGTAACTCTTTGCCATTTAGCACATTAGACCCAAAGAGTTCGACCGGGGGAGGCTGAGACCCGTTACCACCACCAATCCTCCGATTAGAACTAAAATAGTAAAACCGTTGTAAGGGGTCTAACATCGGTTTATTCGATGCAAATAGTAGCGCTTGTAATTGATTGAGGCTAGGATATTCTAAACTCAACTGTACGTTTAGATCGGTTATAACTCCAGTTAATGGGACATCAAGTAGAAAACCCGTAGTATAAAAATCTTTAACTTCAGCAGGTAATTCTTCTCCGGCTACCAGCCTATTATAAAACGGTGATGGATCGCTATCATCTTCATTAAAATCCTTACTCAAATGGGCTAAGTAGCGCTCGCGTAAATCTGGATGATTGTAATCGATCCCGTCATCCACTACCCCAATGACGACACCACTGCCTTTGGCAAACTTCCAAGCCTCGGTGATATTGGCATCTGTATCACGATTCACCCCAGAGCGCAAGTGCCATTGATAGCTATTGAGAAAATCATGTAATGAAGTATCTTCTTTATTTAAAACCGGATACAATAGATCGAAGACTTCCGGAGTTTTAACAAACGGTTCCTCCTTGGGTTCGTCAAGTAACTCGAATTGGACGGGAACTAGGGGACTTGCAAATTCAACTCCGGCTATCTGTTGGAGTTGCTGCGCGACTTGTTCCGGAGTCAAGGTGTCAGGAAATTCCCAGATATAGGTATTGAGAATATGCTTGCCAGCTTCTTCGCTCACTACACCCGCCAGCGCTGCTAAATCTGCAGAAGATTCGCCAGGAGTTAACCACACTAACCATTCTCGAGTTTTCGCCAGTTGCGCCGGATCGTATTGTTCGAGATCGGCGGAATTGGCGATCGCTACTCGCAGTTCATCTGGAAATTCTCCATCGCCGGGATCGCTAATAATCGAAAAGCGATCGCTGGCAACATTTGTTTGAGTTCCTTCATGATCGTAACCAACGGCTCTCAATTCATAGCTACCCGGTTCTAACTCACTCAAATCATAGCTGAAATTAAACCGGCTCATGCCATTACTATCCGTGGTGAACTCTGTCACCTCTCCCAGATAAATCCACTCGCCATTAGATTTTTGCAAGGAAAATTCGACGCGATTCAGATCGTCAGTCCCATCAGCATCGTAGATCTTAGCATTATTAAAGTTTAAGCTTTCACCATTTATATAAAGTGGCAAAATGCTAAAGAGCAAGTCTCCTAGTGCGGAGTTGGGTAACTTGTCGGGTAAGATAGGTGCGCTTGGCGTTGACACTATTGGCGGAATCCAATCGGGTACTTTGTCGATCGCCGCTGGGGGAAGAGTCGGTTTATTCTCCGGTGGGCCCTGGGGTGCAGGTTGGCTGGGGGTCTCTTGTAGCGCATCCACAACGGTGAAATTTTCCACTACGACGTTACTGGATTTCCCAGCGAGATCGTAGGCGATCGCCTTCACTTTGTAATCACCCGCCGCTAATCCCTCAGTCCATTGGTAGGTAAAGTTAGCAACGGTGTCGTCTGAAGCATTTGCCGCAAAGTTCGTCACCGAACCGATATCCGTCCACTCTCCCCCTGGGGTTTGCAACAAAAATTCTACGCGCTGAATATCCTTAAACCCATTGTGATCGCTTACACTTCCGGCGATCTGTGTCGGTTTCCCTAACCCATCAGTTTCAATCGCAAAGTCTAACTCTTTCGGCGGAATATTGTTATTTCCCGGTGTGTCAATTTCTGGCGTTTCTGTCGGTGGTGTCAGAGTTGGTAGATCGTTTTCCGGCGCTACAGATGGTGTTTCTTCTACTTCCGGTGTCGGTACTTCTACTTCCGGCGTCGTTACTTCTGGCGCTATAGGTTGAGGCGCGATCGCCTCTTCTGGATCTTTTTCTACATAAATAACGATATCATTCGGGTTGCCATCATTATCAAGAGTAAACAGCGTCCCTTCAACCGTTTCTTGTTGCTGAAAATGGAAACCGCCACCTGAGCTGGTATCCAGGGAGAATACCGGACGATTATTGCCATTGAGCTTATTCGGATTGTCCAATACCTCCTGAATCGTTCCTTTTGGAACCATCATGAAACCAAACTTATCCCCCGCTTCCATAAATACAGTTTGGCTGGCGCGGTACTGTACCCCCTCTAACTCCCCCTCTAAGTTACTTTCCCAGGGGAAACTACCGTTGACGGAAGATAGCTGACTCGCCTGAGAAACTAATAATTGTCCGAGACTGGAATTGCTCAACACCCGTCGCGCTGCTTCTTGATAGTAAGCTGGAGAATCCGGCGCAAATTGCTCCATTCCATTCAAACTAAATAAGCCAATTTCGCGCTCGCGCTTATCGGCATAAGCAATCTGGACTTTAACTTCTGTATCCTTCGTTACTACATAGCCGGATTCTAGGGGTGACCCCGTAATTGGATCGAGATTGAGGGTATAAGGTGTATCGCGATCGCCTCGGAGAATTTGTAGCGAGTAATCTCCCGGCAATAAATCGTTGAGGGTGATAGCAGCTGCTGTATCGGTAAGTGTTGATGTCCGCAGAATCGTCCCCTCTGCATTGAGAAGCACCAGATCGACGGCGCTTTCCAATCCAGTTACACCGAATCTCCAACTCCCCCCTTCTCCCAATTGGAACTGGTAAATATCCTCAGGGTCAAGTGCGATCACCGAGTCAGTGTAGCTGTAATTATTTATCAGTAAACCCAAGTCACTTGACATTTATTTAGTCCTGCGATTCTGTTCGGCTCATGGTTTCGAGTAATGGAGCCGTTTCGTTACGACTCAACTACTGCGATTATCATTTCCCAGGTTTTGGAAAGGGTTATCTTTCAAGAGCTATTTTTGGAGTGTTTCGAGTCAATATTTTTCATTTTTTGATTATTTTCTAATTGGAGCATAAATAGGGATCTCCAGATCTGTGTCCTCGTTACAGTTGCGCAGCGTTTCACTAAAACTTTAAACAACGGGCTAGGTTTGTAAAGTTTTGATGAAGAAGTTATTGTGGGAGTCCCATGTGGTTCGCAAATCGGGCGATCGCGCTTCTTGAAAGGCTGGCTGAAAATGGCGTTTTAATGGTTTCATCGGCAATCTTGCTGGCATTGTTTGACTCGCTTACCCCTTTACTAGGAGTGGCGATCACAAATTATGCACATAGTCAAAAACCGTGCAGCGATCGCCTTTGTTTTTTTACTGGGAGTGGCGATCGCAGATTATGCACTAACTGGAGGAATAGTCTCATCTGGATCCATCAGAGCAGTAGATCCCAGGGGCAGACATCACCCTTTACGGACAGCGATGTCCGTAAAACTCACAAGCCATCTCTTAATTAAAATATTTGCAATAAATGGCCCCTGCTCCAGCCGTATCAAAGCTGAAAATGTGATTTTGGGCGCTGTCAAAGGGTTAGACTAAACCTTTGACAGCGCCCACGCTCAGTTTGGGATTGATTGACTGATTGCCCCAAAGGAAGGAGGCTTCTTTTTTTTCCCAATTAGGACCACTTTGTTTTGAGTTGGGGCCAGTTGTGTTAGTGATTCACTCATGAGATTGGGTTGGTGGTAGTTGAGCCATCGCCTCAAACACCGGGGCCATTCTTGGATGCTTAGTTCAGTGCTAATACCAAATCCGGTTGTGAAAGGGTTATAAAAACCTGCCGACTGTTCACGTAGCGTTCCGCTTAGAAAGTCTGGGAAAAAACACGGACAGGCTTCGTAGCCCGGGTCGTTAGGGCGATAGCCTGCCTACGCGCCGTCCGAGCAGCAATTCTCATTTTGGAAATTCAACTGCTATTGGGGGGGATGTCTAACTCAAGTCCTTCAAGCATAAAGGTCAGAAGGTGATCCCAACTGTCGAAGTACAGGTAACGGGTTAACGCCCGCAAATCATCAAAGAAGGTTTGGCGGGTGGGCAAGTGCGCTCGTAGCAACTGGTACTTGTCATCGAGCAACTCCAGTAGGGTATGGAAGAGCAGGGAGAGGATGTTGAAGGTCGCCAGCAATGAGGAAAGATGCTGCTTGCCATGCCCGAAATTGTGTTCAAGATGGTAGCCCTTGGTCTTGAGGGTGTTGTTGTTTTCATTCTCAACTTTCCAGCGGGTTCGCCCAGCGATGATAACGTCTGCTACATTGTCATCGCTCAGAGGATAACTCGTGGCAAAGGAGTTGTGATAGGTCACCTTGCCCGAGGCCGTGGTGACGGTGAGTTCGCACCAGTTGACTAACAGGGCATCATCACTATCTCTGAGGGGTACTCCATTGAGATAGCGGTAGGTATAGGTTTTTTCGACTTTCCCAGTCCACTTTTTGCTTCTGATTGTTGGCAGTTCGATGCCCTCTAGGTGTTCGTAGAGGGTAGTATGAGACTCGGGGCGACAGACCACGATGAAGTTAAGTTGCTGCTCTAGAAACTGCTGGCACAAAGGTTGGTGGCAATAGAGGTCATCCCCTAAAACCGTAACGTTCAAAGCCCTTAAGCGTTGCCCTTGACGCGATAGCCAACGTTTCGCGGCAGCATTCTCACAGTCTTGCTTGTCATGACCATCTTGGGGCACGATAAATTCAGGAACCAAGGGAATCACACGAGTCTGTCCCAGACAGACGATGACTGGGGTGACAACGCTATGGAAGTAATGAGTTTCTCCTGACTTCAGAGTGCGCGTCGAGCAGTGGGGGCAGTGAATTTTGTGGGAACTGAAGTATTCAGTGCCATCCAATGCGACTAATAGACTGTCCGCTAGGTAACGGAAGTCTTCTAACTGCCCCTGGACTTCCAATACTTGTAAAATTTCCTCAAACACTGGAAACAGGTGCTCTGGGGACACTGGATCTAATAAATCCCGGATCTGGTTGTCGCAGGGAATCCGATGAACTCCAAACAGACTTTGGGCATTGCTCTTGCCTTTGCTACCCTCCATCAGACGTTGATAGGCCAGAAACGACGGAGTTTGGGTGAAAAACACACGCTTACGCGCTCAACGCAGCATCCTCCATTCCATAGCTGGTATTTTTACCCCGACGCTTGTCCGGTAGCGATGACAAGCACTCGCGAAAAGAACTCACTACAGTGTCAAACCATCCTGGCTTTTTCAATGGCTCTGGCTCTCTTGGGTTTTGCAGATATCATTACCATACAGGGTTCAAGGGGACTTGAACAGTTTTTTACCAAAATGAGAATTGCTGCCGTCCGAGAGAAAACCGAGTTTGACCCACCGGATTTGGTATAATTGACCGATCGCCTCAAGTCAAGGGGGCATTCTTTTTCAAAAGTAGAAGGGTGGACTGCCTTCTCAGGCGATCAGTTTGCTGCTAAATGATCGATCACCTGAGAGAAGGGCCCATCTTTTTTTATTAACCGGGTCAAACTTTCTCCCATTCAGGGTTTTGGCGTAGGCAAAATTTTATAAATGAAACAGCCTTGGTCGCAAATGGCCTCTAGTGAGGGCGCTTGCCTCAAGGATTAAATCGGTTGGTCAACTGCTCTACATTTTTCAAGTGCTCATTTTGAACACTTGAAAAACGAGCGTCCTCATCAGAGCGCTTGTTCAGTTCCTACCCGGTCCCTCGCAGGTAGCCGACTGCCTGAAAGGAATGGGCCATTCTTTGACCGCTCAGTCCATTGCTGATTTACCGATCACCTCAACCGAAAGGGCCATCTTTTTCGTCGCCAATAGGACCACTTTTGAGTTAGGGGGCAGTAGTGTTGGTGGTTCTCTAGCAGCGATCGGTCTGGTAGCAATTGACCGATAAGCGGAGCTATGCCGTAGGCAATCGCCTCTAAGACAAGGGCCATTGTTTGGGAAAAAAATCAGGCCACGTTGTTTTGAGATAAACCCAGTTGTGTTTGGGGTTTAATCAGGTGGTAAGTTTTGCTCAGTCACTCGGCTTATATCCCCACGGATAAATCCGAGGGCTTTATACCGATTTTTGGTAAACAACGACTCAATCTGTTGGCGTAGTCATTAATTTTCCAAACATGACAAATTTTAGTTAGAGTTAATTTGTAACTAATACGCAATCCGGTTTGCAAAAGTCTACAACAAATCATCAATAGGTCAACCAATGATAATTGGTCAAAGCTTTGATTTCTGTTTGCATATTT
>CBFGOM010000180.1:0-12879 GCA_965650385.1 uncultured Oscillatoriaceae bacterium | reverse complement strand
CTGAAACTTGATGACCGCCCCAAGTGCTTTGGGGTTTCCCATGTGCAAACAAACCAAAGCAAAATCTATCTTAAGAAAGAATGATCTTGCTTTGTACTCCTTTAGGCAGAGATAGTTGTTTCAGAATCGGGCAACTATTGCGGCAACAATTTCCCTGAAAACAACCAAGCTAAACCTGTGTATAAAGTGTGTTATCCTATCTAAAAAATAAATCATACTTATTAAAAAAAGTAATTTTGTTCGTGTTTATAGATAACTTAACAAGGCAAAAATCTGATAGTTTTATGAGTAAATTGACAATAGCTGGTTTGAATTAAGACTTTTTGATAACAGTCCGGTTGCGTTAACTCATTCTGCACAGGGAGAGACGAGGTTATTGACATTCCGACAGTTTTATGATTAACCAGGGCAAATAATGGGGAATCTGTTAGAAAAAAGAGGGATGCTTCTTCAGGGTGAGGGAGATAAAGGTTTGGAGGGTGAGGAGACCGTGTTTGGGCCGGTTAAATCTCTGATAAAATTGGGGATCAATTAGGAAGTCTATCTAGTCAGTGCGATCGCACTTTTGGGGATTGTCCGGCGATCGCACCTCGCCTATCCAACCCACTAGAGCCAGACCCTCCTAACCTGCCAAAAATTTCGAGTTGCATAGATGAAATCTTACCTAGCTGCCGCGATTCAAATGACCAGCGTGCCGGACCTTGCTAAAAACTTGGCTCAGGCAGAAGAACTGATCGATCTGGCTGTGCGCCGGGGTGCCGAGTTGATCGGGTTACCGGAAAATTTTTCGTTTTTGGGAGAAGAATCAGAAAAGGTTCACCAAGCTGAAGCGATCGCCGTTGAAAGCGAAAAATTTATCAAAACAATGGCACAGCGGTATCAGGTAACCATCCTTGGCGGTGGCTTTCCGGTTCCGGTGAATCAAGGTCAAGTTTATAACACCGCCATCCTGGTAGAACCGAATGGACAGGAAGTGGCACGGTATCAAAAAGTCCATCTATTTGATGTCAACGTTCCCGATGGGAACACTTACCAAGAATCGAGTACGGTTAAAGCTGGAGAAACCCTGCCACCGATTTACTATTCAGAGAAACTCGGCACTTTGGGATTATCAGTCTGCTATGACGTGCGCTTCCCCGAACTCTATCGCCATCTTTCTTACAAAGGGGCCGAAGTTTTATTTGTTCCGGCTGCCTTTACAGCTTATACCGGCAAAGATCATTGGCAGATTTTGCTCCAGGCGCGGGCGATTGAAAATACTTGTTATGCGATCGCCCCAGCACAAACCGGGCGTCACTATGGCATGAGACATTCCCACGGTCACGCCCTCATTATCGACCCTTGGGGCGTAATTTTAGCCGATGCCGGAGACAAACCCGGAGTGGCGATCGCCGAAATCAGCCCATCCCGCCTCGAACAAGTCCGTCGGCAAATGCCCTCCCTGCAACACCGAGTTTTTATTTAACTCCCCGGTCCTGCCATTAAACCCCCTAACCTGAGTTGCAAAAGACATCGGGTTGATGTGGCCTCTCGTCCTCTGGCCTGAAAACCCCTTGCTGATTATAGTAACCATAAGATATTTTGCGATCGGACTCGCTCCTTATGGGAAGACAATAAGAAGACAATAAAATCAAGACTGACCCTTTCAGACCATTACCAGGCTCAAGATTCTCAATCCTGACTTGGAAACTTGGTTTCTGAGGTCGAGGGCATCAGTCTTGTAAACAAAACAGGTACATTAGACAGGACGAGTTCTGCAAAATAAATGGCAGAGAGCCTTACATTGGTGAATTCCCTCACCCCAACACTTTTTTCTTCCTTCCTTGACCACACTCTACCTCTGCTGGCAACTGCAGGGACCGAAGTGGCCCCAGCCGCTCATTCGGTAAAAGTAGACGAAGCGATCGTTGTAGCCGGAGTGCTACTGAGTTTAGTCGTCATTTACCTCGCCAGCAAAATAGGGGGCGAGATTTGTTCACGGATTAACCTACCCCCGGTTTTAGGTGACCTCGTGGGTGGTGTCATCATTGGGGTTTCTGTCCTCAAGCTGATTGTTTTCCCCGAAGGCGGGGAAGATGCCAGCAGTTCAGTGATTATGAACTTGCTGCAAAACACCACCAGTTTAGAACCCGAAGCCCTTGTTGCCACCTTTGCGGCCCAGAGTGAAGTGATTGCAATTTTGGCAGAACTCGGGGTGATTATTTTGCTGCTTGAAATTGGTCTCGAATCAGAACTCAAAGAACTGATTAAATATGGACCTCAAGCAGCAGTAGTGGCCGTGGTTGGGGTAGTCTTACCCTTTGGCGCGGGAACCCTAGGCTTAATTAGTCTATTTCACGTTGCCACCATCCCCGCCATTTTTGCAGGGGCGGCCCTGACTGCGACCAGTATCGGGATTACTGCTAAGGTTCTGGCAGAAATTGGCCGTCTGGGTGACAAAGAAGGCCAAATCATTATTGGTGCAGCGGTGCTCGATGATATCCTCGGGATTATTGTCTTGGCCGTCGTTGCGAGTCTAGTCAAAACCGGTGAAATCGAAATCACCAATATTGCCTATCTGATTGTCAGTGCAGGCGCTTTCCTGATTGGCGTCATTCTCCTGGGTCGCTTTCTGAGTCCTTATTATGTGGCTTTTGTCAAAGAACTAAAGACTCGCGGACCCTTGCTAATTACGGCTTTAATTATTGCTTTTGTCCTCTCTTATGTGGGCGCAGCAATTCGATTAGAAGCAATTCTTGGGGCTTTTGCTGCCGGGTTAGTCCTGGGAGAAACGGAAAAACAACAGGAAATACAAGAACAGGTGGTTCCTCTCGCTGATTTCTTTGTCCCGATTTTCTTTGTGGTAGTCGGTGCCAAAACTAATCTAGGGGTTCTCAATCCCGCGATTCCTAGCAATCGTGAAGGATTGATTATTGCCGCATTTCTGATCACGGTGGCGATGGTAGGCAAGGTGATGGCGGGGTTTGCCGTTTTTGGTCAACCGGGCATCAACCGACTGGCGATCGGCATCGGCATGATTCCCCGAGGGGAAGTTGGATTAGTCTTTGCTGGGGTTGGAGTCGCCAGTGGCGCACTCTCTCCATCCTTAGAAGCGGCGATTATTATGATGGTGATCCTAACAACGTTTGTAGCACCCCCATTGCTGCGCGTTGCCTTTAAAGATCCATTACCCGAAACCGAAAGTGCTGGATCTGCTCCCAAATGAGCAAGCGATTTTCACTCTGAATCGGGATTGTTGGGTGCGTCAGAACGAAATAATTACCTGTTGTAATGTAAACGTCCTGACGCACCCTATCCACCCCTTCTGAAGGGTCAGAATTTATTTTAGATGGGCTATTTCATTATTTTTTTTTTAGATAAACTTACTGTGGGAAATTATCAGAAAACCCAGATTGTGGCAATGCAAACAAGATAGGGATATAGCAAAGCTATATCCCTACAGTGCGAGCAAGAAGCTCGCTAGTTTGAAATTCGTTCTATTTTAAAGTTCCCGAACGGGGAAAATTAACCCACTTTTACTTCAGTGGTGTTGACATCTTTGGCACCATAAACCCCACGAGCAATTCCAACCACGCGATCTAAATCGGCTTGGGAAGGAATTTCTCCTTTGAATACTACGGTACTGCCAGTTTGGGCGATCCAGAGACGGTCAAAATCGGTGGTACTGGGGTTTTCATCGATAGCAAGGGCAACACGCTTGGCGAGGCCGCTATCGTCATATTCCCCATTTAATCCTAACCGTTCGGGGGGAATGTCGGGCTTTTGGGGAGCGGCAGGAACGGTATAGTTCTGTGCGGGAGCAGAAGGATTGGAGGCTGGGGGGGCTTGAACCGTTGTCTCTTTAGATTTGTCCGGTTTCCCGAGATTGAATAATTTTTGTAACAAACCCATTTGTCATTGACTCCTAAATTTTTGAGGGCTTCCAGATTTTAGGCGAACTTCAGAGTGGTTCTATTCCATCTCTAGGAGGATTTCTCAGGCAGTTACTAGAGCAAGCTGCTGTTTATCCTTATTCGCACCCCATGCTATCTTCTGATAGTCGCTATCATTGTAGCGCTATTAATTCTCCAGCACCCTAGCACGGATGGCTAGGAGGGGGAATTAGGTCCCTGGGCGCAGAGATTGAGGCATTTTTCGGGTGAGATTTTGGGGATCCGGAAAAACAGCCTACCCCTAAACTCTATTCCCCAAGGGCGTTCCACGAAAAGCGCCTACGCGAGGTCATGTTAGAACGGGGTCTGGTTTCGGAATTTATAAACCGGTAATGCTTACAGGTTGGGGGTTTCCCGGGAAAGATGGAGGGTCAGTGGCCCCAAGCATAAATGACGAGAGTTGAGGATTTTCTTAAAAAATTGGGGTTACCCCGGCAGGTCAGGATAAAATTAGCTGGCATAGACTGAATGGAATACAAAAAATAGTAGCGATCGCCCTGGTTGGGTCGCTTTTGTCCTATGAAACATACTCTTTCGGTTTTGGTGGAAGATGAAGCCGGTGTTTTGAGCCGGATCGCCGGACTATTTGCGCGTCGCGGGTTCAATATTGAAAGTCTGGCGGTGGGTCCCGCCGAACAATTAGGCATTTCTCGGATTACGATGGTAGTGCCTGGGGACGATCGCGTGATTGAACAGCTTACGAAACAACTATATAAGCTGATTAACGTGATCAAGGTGCAGGATATCACGGAGACTCCCTGTGTCGAACGGGAGTTGATGCTGCTGAAGGTGAATGCAAACAGCAATAACCGCCCTGAAATTGTGGAACTGGCTCAAATTTTCCGAGCCCGGGTGGTAGACGTAGCGGAAGATTCGCTGATTATTGAAGTAGTCGGAGATCCGGGTAAAATGGTGGCGATCGTCCAGGTCCTCGCCAAGTTCGGTATCCGGGAAATTTCCCGCACAGGTAAAATAGCCCTGACTCGCGAATCCGGGGTGAATACGGAGTTTCTCAAGTCATTGGAAGCGAAAATGTTTCCCATTTCTTAATGCCGGTGTAGGCAATTCATCAGATGCCGATGAAAAAAGCAGTGGGTTGATCGAACCTGTGCCTGTTGCACGGAGTTCAATCACCCACTCTTGGGGCGATCGCCGGTTTATTGGAAGGCGATCGCTAAATTTTTTTTTCCTTAATCAACTCAAAAAATCGGATAACCCCTCAAGGTTCGACGGTGAATCATCCTGCTTCCAGGAACGGTAACAACTGATTGCACCTTATGCTGCCTGTTGTTGTTCTTGCTTCACAACCAACCATTTCCCCGTGTCGGGGTCGCGATAGGTCATAAACGGATTCTGCCGGAGTGGTTTGGTCTGGGTTGCCATTGCAAAAACCTCCCTCAGTTGGTTCTATATTTATATTATTGTAGGAATAAGCCGGGGAAGGTGATAAAACTAAGGGCAAGATATGATTGCGATCGCACATTTAGGGTACCGGGCGCACTGACAAATGCACCGGAGTTAGTATTTACTCTAAAAAATGGTTAAGACGCGATCTTCATTAGACATTTCCGGTATCCAACCCGCTGACATTTATACCTAGGTTAGTAGGGACTCTAAAAAAGGATTACAATGTGATTCCGATCACCTTGTACCCTGTTATTACAAATTATTAAATTCTTTTTTCCTTTAAAAATGTATGTTATAAAGGAATCAACATTGCTTCAACTTGACTGCATCAAAATATTATATTGAGCTAGTTGGAGCAAATCTGTAAAGCCCAATCACTTGTTCACAGATATAAAAACTAATAATCTGTGAATAATATCCTCAAATTAACAGGTCTACCTACCTGATAAAGCTCGGGCTCTTGTATTTCATTGGTTAACTGCTAAACAAACAACATCATTAGGAGCGAAATATAAAATGGGATTGTTTGATAAAATCCGTCAAGCTAAAACTCAGCAAACCGAAATTACATTAGGTCCGGCTGAATCATTTGCGGCGATTACCTTAGTAGTGGTTGCTGCGGATGGTTATCTCGCTGATGCAGAAGTGAGTTTATTAACCACTGTCTTAAGTCGAATGCAACTCTTTCGTAGCTATCCCGGCGATGTGATGCGAAGAATGTTTGATAACCTCGGTAACCTTTTGCAGCGACATGGTTCGCAAGCCCTAATCGAGGCTGCCATTAAGTCATTACCCCAGGATTTATATGATACAACCTTTGCTGTCGCCACCGATCTCATTTTAGCAGATGGACAAGTTACACAAGAAGAAGAGAACCTCCTAACCAGTTTGTGTCAAGCTTTAGAAATTCCTGAAGCGATTGCCCAGGATATTATCCAGGTCATGATTATTAAGAATAAGGGATAGATTCTGATATCTTATCTGGAGTAACCGGATTGGGAAAAGAGTCAAAAGGCATTGAGGAGTTACAATTCTACGAAAACTCTTTTTAGTTTTGGAAAAGTATAAAAATGAGTGTATCTGGGAACCTCAATGCCCCTGACAACTTCGCCTTCAACCTGTTATACTAAAACCAGCTAACAAGCGGGACTTTGGTGCGACTTCCGGAAATAACCTGGAAAGTTAGGCTCTACAAGTCGTCCCGTCACTCCCCTTGTTAGCGTCTTTTAAAACAAAACTGCTTTAACGTGGACGCCCACTGGTCAAAACAGGTTTCCCAAATTGAACGGCAAGATTTAGTCATGTTTATTAATGCCTGTCTCTCTTGTACGGGACAGCGCGAATTTTATAGTCATCACAACAGTCAGGGTGTTTCTATTGATTTTTTGCATGACTATATCTTAGGCAATTATCGGTTATTATACGCCCGAACCTTAGCCGCAGGCATCAATCATTTTAATCGCGCCCAAATCATTTTAAAACTGTTGGCAACGGGACGGGATACCCCACTGCAACATCGCCAGGAGGAAGGGGCGTTAATTGCCGCTGCTTTAAATGAATTGCCTCCCCAACGGGCGTGGAAACTTTTAGCAGAAATTCGCCGCAGGGGAATCAATAACCGGCGCAGTCGGGCGATTGTGAAAGATTATATCCAATCTCGCCGGGACATCAGCTTTCAAGCAGTAAAATATCGCTCTAAATTACGGGCAGTCGCCATTCATAATCATCTCAAATTAGAGACAGAATTGGCAGCATTTTTATTCGATCCGACGAAAATTAAAGCCTATCAAACGGAGATTTTCGAGGATTTCCGGAAGGCTAAGTATAATAAAGAGGCGATTTATGCCTTACCCTTAACCATTGCTGAGGGATTTGCGGCACAACATGGAATTAAACGTGAGATTTTCCTTGATCGCATTCAGGAACAGATGACACCGGGGGAAAAATTACGGTTGCAAAAAACAGCCAATCGGGAGAAACAGGAAATTGCTGTAGATTTAGGCCAGATGCCCTTGACAAAATTAGCCCTATATGTGCTATCGTTATCCCGGGCCGAACGAGGCGATCGCTTTGCTATCCTAGATGACGCCCTCGACAGCGCCGCCCGTCGCACCTTACAACGCTCTCCCCTGCACCTGGGACGAGTCGCCACAGTCCTCGATTGCAGTTATTCCGCCTCCGGTTCCTCAGAAAAACGGCGGCGTCCCCTGGGGATTGCCTTAGCTGCCCATTATCTGCTCAAAGCCGCAGCGCAAGAGTATCGGGCATTTTGGACCATCCCGGGAACTGAGGCACTATTGGTCACTCCCCGGGGACAAACGGACTTAGCGACGCCGGTATTGGATGCATTGGAATGGGGTGCGGATTTAATTGCGATCGTCTCCGATGGCTGGGAAAACGACCCTCCCCGTGGTGCGGCACAAGTGCTGGAAATTTATCGCACTAAGTTAGATAGTCAGGGACGGACGGCAATTGTTCATTGTAATCCCGTGTTTGATTCCGATGACTTTTTATTACGCAGTCTCACTCCTGCGATTCCTACGGTGGGATTGCGGGAAGCGGAGGATTTGCCGACCCTGCTGGGATTTGCCCGCTTTGCCGAGGGGACTGCGGAATTATCGGATTTGGAAGCATATCTGGCAGCTAAAGTGAGGCAACTGTTGGGGGAGGAATAGGGGGAGAAGCCCGCAGGCTGAAGCCTGGGGCTATACAGACGAAGCCCGCCTGCGCGGGCTAAGAACACTTTCAGAATAGGATTGGGAATGAGTCGCAAACTATCGTTGTTAGATAAATTATCCTTGCGCGGGTTAGAGATTGCCCCATCCCAGGTGTATGGCGGGATTCGGTTGGTGCCTTTGTTGCGATCGCATTTCCGCCCGGATTTACGCCTGCGACAGCGCCGTTACCGGGAAGATATCGCCTCTGTGGCAGTAGAGGGAAAGATGCAGGACCCGGAGATGAGCTATATTTCCTATATTCCACATGGGTTAGTGTTGTCCTGGGACGAGGGGACAACGGATGTAGCATTCGGGACACAATTGCAGGGACGGGATGGCAAAGTTGTGGATTATGGTTGTGCGAAAGTGCGACTAATGCACCGGATGGCGAAACGGGAAAGCGAGAATTCCCTGAGATTTCTGCCTTTGCATTTAGCAATGGAGGGATTTTTGGGGATGTTCTTTTCCGGACCGGCGATCGCATGGCAGGAGTATTCCCGGCAAGTGCTATCCGAGGGATTGGGTTCGCGGGGGGAGATGTCATACAGTGGACGGGCAGTCGGGGGATTTGCCGACGCCTTGCGGGTGTTTGAAATTCACGAAAATCAAGTGGGAGTATTGGTATTTGTTGCCGATGCCCTCGCCTCCGCCTTTATCGTTCCCAACCCCCAAGATTATCGCGCCTTACATAGCACTTTGTTGGAAGATTTTTATGGAGAATTGATTTTTCAATATGGGTTACTTTATGATACCCCATTGCCGATGGATGTTGCCATTGAAGCGGATAAAATCCAGAGTTTGGAGGAGTTAAGGAAGGCGGTGGCTGAGATGCGATCGCAGTGGGGAAAGTTTCATGGATTTATGGCGACCAATTTATTACAACGGGAGTTAAACAGTCAGCGAGTCTACACCGCTGGACCCTTTGGCCTGCAACGATTTATCACCGAACTCGAACCCAAGGGAGAGAATCATATTGGAGAGGCGATTATTTCCGAAACCGGAGAAATTCAATATTTAAAAACCTATCGGTTATCTGCCGCCCAGACTCGGCGAGTGTATCTGTTAAGTCAGTTAGCGAAATATGACTGGAATTTAGAAACAACTGCCCGGGAATTAGGGCAAACTCGGGATGAATTAGCCTTGCGGTTAGAGAAGGCAGGGTTTGGGTATTTGTTGAAGCAAAATGTATTAGAGGTAGCGCGGAAGAATCTGAAGAAAGGGAGGGGGTAGAGATGATGATAGGAGCGATGGGGCTACAGGAAGGGTTTTCTACTTGGGCGATCGCTCCTATGGGTTGGGCGATCGCGCCTATCTGTTAATCTAACGCACGCAACGCCTCCACTTCCTCGGGAGTAAACGGATTTTTACCCGCTTTAAGTGCCTCTACCCATCGCTGTAGTCGTTGGTGATCAACACGACAATAAAACCGATAAAAACGATTAAATTGAAGGGATGGGGAATCTAAAACAGCCTGAAAGTCTGCTAAAGCCCCAACTATATCCCCAGTCAATGCTCTAGCAAGTCCACGACTCTCCTGATATGGAATATAATCAGGCTCTAAACTCACCGCTTTTTGACCTGCATCAAGGACATCAGCAGCATTTCCATATAAACAGCCATACCAGCACAGAATGCTCCAAAAGTTAGCAGAAATATGCAAATTCGGATCAAGCTGTTGAGCCTTCTTATAAGCTGCAATTGCTGCTTTAACTTTGCCTTCCGTCACCCAACGGAGACCTTTATTCAAGACAACCACAGCCGAAAATTTGGGTTGCTTTAACAATTCGGGCGATACCCCCACTGCGTGATGCAACCCGATAGCATTTTCCCACGTTGTACCAGTATCCCAGACAATTTCTCTAAGGTAGACACTGCTGAGGTTGGCACCGCTGAGGTTGGCACCGCTGAGGTCGGCACCGCTGAGGTTGGTATCGAAGAGAGTGGCACCGCTGAGGTCGGCACCGCTGAGGTTGGTATCGAAGAGAGTGGCACGGCTGAGGTTGGCACCGCTGAGGTCAGCACGCCTGAGGTCAGCACGCCTGAGGTCGGCACCGCTGAGGTTAGCACCGCTGAGGTTGGCACCGCTGAGGTAGAATCTTATGATTTGGCGAAAAGCGGATATACTGAAACAATGACTGTAGCCGATAATCTGAAGCAAGCGGTCTCGGACAAATTGGTCTGTCTCCGGTTCCCCACAGGGATAGAAATAGATTTTATCTTTCAGTTCCTCCTGAGTTTGCCCGTAACGGTGCAACTCTAGCAGGAGAATCATCACATTCAGTCCGGTATAGAGATCCACCTGTCGCTGTCCCAATTGACTCTCGACCTCTCCCAGTTGCTCCTTGAGCAGACGCATCTTAATTTGAGGCAGGGTTTCCCGTGGTGCATCGATAAACTCGCCCTCACACCAGCGCAGATAAAAGTCCTGCAATCGTTCAAACAAGCGAATCGGCTTCACCTCTGGGTGCTTCGCCCATAATCCGGGCAGATATTGCACGATTTCTGGGGTTAACGGTCCATACCCAAGCAAATCATAAATCTGCTTATCCATTGTGTCTGTATCTACATCGTCTTCCTCTCGGCAACGTCGGGTTACGGTACGAGTCCAATCGATACAGCTTTCCATGAGTCGTTCTGCAAATAAAAATTCTCCAAAACTCTTGTGAGTAAACTCTACCGATCCGCCTTGGTCCCCGGAGGCCGGTTTGATGTAGAATGCTGCCAACAGATTATTAAGGGCTTTCTGTTCTTTTACCTCGGTTTTTTTTCGGGCATTCTCAAGCAACTGAGCTACTGGGTTATGAGTATCCTTGAGTCGTAGTTCCAACATGGCAACTCTGGCACATTCATTCCCCGACTGCACCACACATAACGCCGCCTCTGCCAGAAACCGCCGCAAATCTTCTGGTTCCAGTCCGGTTAAACGCAGGTTTTCATCCTGGCGCTGTTTCTTGATAACCCAGTTTATGGCTTCATCATAGATGCGGATTTTTGCGGTAATTTGGTCCGAGGTTCCGGCAAACATCGCCGCATTCAGTGCCTTTTCCCGGTGCATTCGTCCCAGGAGATACAGAAGTAACGGTTCTCGGGCGAGATTATCATTAATTTCTGCGGGACAAGCCTGTAAAAACTGCTGGAAGTCATTAGCTTCTTCGGTTCCGACTTTATTACCCCAGTTTTTGATCCAAGTTTGGCGAATCTCGTCATCCATCGGCAAAATCGCCACTCGTTCTAACTGTTGGTGTTGGGAAAGTTGGCGATCAATTCCTTGCAATGCCAGAGGACGCCCAGTGATTAAAAATCGATGGTGGCTATGCCGTTGAAAGTCCTGGACTTGCACCAAAAAATCCTTGAGTCCACCGCTGGCACGTCCTTCGAGCAACAATTCATCAAACCCATCCAGCAAGAACAAAAATCGCGTATTTTTATCCGTTAGCCAACCCGAGTCGCTTGTTACAAAATCTACAGTTTGCAGGTAAGTGTTTAAAGTCTCCGTGAGATTTCCGGCTAAAGCGCGCAACTCCCGTAACCGAATCAAAATCGGGGTAAAGTTGGGATGCCAGTTCTGCCGCGCCCAGTCCGCAAACATCCGACAAAAAACGCTTTTCCCGCGTCCCGCTTCCCCCTGGATAAACAACACTTGCTTATCTTTGCTGGAGTCCTGGAGCATCATTTTCACCCAGTCTTCCAGTTGTATCGGGTCTTTGTCCTCAATCGGGTCACCTTCACTATCCAGCAGGCAGACATTCAACGAGACATACAAATCCCGAAAGGTAATTTCAGTTTCATCAAAAATGAATTTCTCGGGATTGGGTTTAATCTGCTGGTCTAAATACTCCTCAATACTGAGGTATTTTTCCAGTTTTTCCGCCCCTCCCAGTTGATACCATTTCACCAAGCGGTCTACCGCCTCCCCTCCCGCCTCGGCTAAAGTAGAAATCAGCAATTCCTGGGTCTGTCGCGCCACTTGTTCGGTGAGAGTTTTGGCCCGGTCCTCGCCTAATCCCGCCTCCTGGAATCGCTGTGCTAAAACCTCATTAAATGCCTGGGCCAGTTTCGATTCATGAAAACACAAAACTGCCACTCTGGCATCCCGTTCATCGAATTCTAGGTCACCCAATTTCTGAATCTTACTCGCGACGGATTTGGAAACGGGAGAATCCCCGATTTGTTGCAGCAGTGCCTCATCTTCCTTGAGAATCTTCTTCAAACTTTCGATATAGGCAGTTTGACTAACTAAGGCAACCGACTGCTCCAGAGTCGGCTCTTTTTTAGTCGCTTTGGCGATGATTTTGAGTAGGGCGATGGGGATAGGGGCTAAGGGAATCACGGCCCCAGCCAGTTCACCCAAGGGCGAATTCAACGCATCTAGCAGTGAGGAGAGTGGGTCGAGGTAAGGTTTCAGGGTTTCCAGGTTGCTACCTTGGTCCTGAATCACTTGGGCTAATTCAAAAACAGCCTTACCCGCTTCCGATCCGGTTTTCACATCTTCGAGAGTTTCGCCCCAGTTCAACTCTCGAATATCGGTCTTGAGAAATTTCCAGAGTTTTATCGCCATCGATCGCCGCTTTGGGTACACTATCATTTGCAATTATGCCACAGGTCTTGATTGTTTATTCCTATCCAGGCTTGAGGGAAGGTCAAAATTGTTATCAATAATACAGAATGAAGAGAGGTCATTCCCCTCATGCTGCCTGCTTTTGTTGTTTGATAACCACCCATTGTCCGGTGATGCGATCGCGATAGGTGATGTAGGGATTTTGCCGGAGTTGTTTCGGTTGAGTTGTCATTTGTATAAGCTCCTGATTGGGTTTGTATTTATC
>CBFGOM010000179.1:0-13235 GCA_965650385.1 uncultured Oscillatoriaceae bacterium | reverse complement strand
GACTTGAGCCCGCAGCAAAGTGATCGACTCATTGACAGGGGCTTCCGCGCGAAATTCTACAACAATTCGCGATCGCCCATCATAAGAAGCACTACTAATTTCTTTTAACCCTTTGAGGGATTTAAGCTCATTTTCTATTTTGTCCGTAATCTGATTTTCAATGGTTTCAGGGTCTGCACCGGGCCAAATTGTTTCAATACTGGCGATCGCTACATTAATATCTGGATCCCCTTCTTTCACCATCGAAACTGCACCAATCACCCCCCCAATCACCAGTAAAAAACACAGTAAAATTCCAAAAACCGGCTTTAAAAAGAAGAATTTAGTCAGGGAAGATGCTTTTTGAACATCAGGAATATCCTGCTGTTGTGAGTCGTCATTTTGAGGCGGTTGCGGTGGTAAAATGGTAGTTGTCATGATATTTTTTATACTTAAATCGGTTAACAGCTCATTTCAATCCTTCCAGTCCCCTCCCCTTGCGAAGGGGAGGGTTAGGGTGAGGTTCCGGGACCCAAGTGTGAGAACCTTCTTCAATCCAAAACCTCCACAATCTCCACCAATGCACCATCTACCAACCGATTACTCCCCTCAGTTACCAATAACTCTCCGGGATTCACTCCTTCGACGATTTCCCGGTGAGAAATTCCTTCAATACCTAGCGTAATTTTCCGTTGTTCTACTCGTCCTGTTTCCGGGTTGACGACAAAAACATGAGGTTCGCGATCTCGAAACACAAACGCCTCAAACGGTGCCGTAGTGGCATTGGGATTTTCCTCCACCGCAATCCAGGCGGACACTCGGGACCCATGCCGGAGATTCTCACTTCCTTGCTTAATTCGCATCGTGACAGACATCGCACGCCCTCCCGGTGTCACCGAAGGACTCACCGAAAATACCTGTCCCGTCGCCCTCGCCAGTTTCGTCAGTTCATCACTGGTCATTTCTCCCGCCGATGCCGCGCTCATCTCTTGATCCAACACAATATAAACCCGTTGTCCCGGTCTCACTCGGTCCCCTTCAAAAGCCGGAAGTTCTACATTGACCTCAAATTCCCCCGGGTCAATCACAATCATCGGCACTCGTTCCACAATATTCTCATATTCCCCACTCGGTTGGACTCGCTGGGGTGACCAATAATCTCCCTCAGTGATATTCAGATAGGCCAAAACGCCATCAAACGGGGCATAAATCGCACTATCTTCCAAATTCACATCGGCCCGGGTGACCTGAGTTTGAGCGGAGGCAATCCCCGCATCTGCTGCATAAATTTGGGCTTGTGCGGACTGGACTTGTCCTGCCACTGCCTGAACTTGGCTTTCGGCGGCGCTGATTTGACTATTGGCAACCGTGACTTGACTTTGTGCGACGGCTATCTCTTGTTCCCCGGCAGTGACTTGGCTTTTGGCAACTTCTACATCCTGGAGTGCAGCGCTCACTTGGCTTGTGGCGGCTTCCACTTCTTTTTGAGCGGCGATAATTTGACTATTGGCGGCTTGAACTTCTTGTTCGGCGGCTTTCACTTCATTTTGGGCAGCATTCAAGCCAGATTCGGCATTTTGGCGGCGATTGGTATAAACATCCAAATCACTTTGAGAAATTACCCCTTCTTGATATAATGTTAGACGTCGCTCCTGTTCTTTAATGGCGAGGTCGAGATCGGCTTCGGCTTTTTGGAGATTGGCTTGGGAACGGGCTAAATTGGCGAGGGTTTGTCCCTGTCGCGCTTGAGTTTGGGCGACGTTGGCTTGGGCTTGTTCTACTTTGGCTTCGGCTTGTTGTACCCCGACTTGGGCTTGTTGCACTCGGGATTGAATTTGTGCTAGATTCGCTCGCGCTTGTTCTACTTTAGAGCGGGATTGTTCTAACAAAGCTTGGTTTTGTTCCACTCCAGCTTTTGCCTGTTGTAAATTGGCGCGGGCTTGGTCGAGGTTGGCAAGGGCGACACTGCGCTGGGTTTGGGCTTCGGCAGTTCCCGCTTGAGCTTGGGTGATGTCCGCTGCGAGTTTGCGATCGTCTACTTTGGCGAGTAATTCGCCTTCCCGCACGCGATCGCCCTCTCGCAAATCTCGCCCTTCGATTTTTTTAATATAAGTAATCGTTCCGGGCACTTCAAAAGTGAGATGCTTACTGCGTACAGCGGAGGCAAACCCATCACTAAAGACCCAGGCTTGAATGGGGGCCGACTGCGCCGGAACCACACGCACCGGCAATCCCGCTGGTTGTACCTCAGTTGGGGTGGCTTCTTCTGCTTCCGTTTGGCTATTTAACCGCATGGCTCCCACGCTCCCAATTGCTGCGATCGCCGCGAACAATGTCATGAATCCTAAACTTTTTTTAAGCCAAGATAACGGTGATTTTCGTCTGGATGGGTCCGATTTTTGTCGAGTTTTTCCCCCGGCAGTGGGTCCGTTCGGTTGGGCAATTGCTCCAGACTGGACAACGGGGAGCGATAAGTTTAGCCCATCCATATTCTCTAAGCGATCAATCATCCTTGGCTCTCCATTAATGAGGGTTTAATTTTTTCTTAAATCTGTCCCTGAACAAAAGGGAATTTGATGCGTTTGAGTCGCTATTTTCTACCGATAAAGTTTCAAAATGCCGGGTTGATAATTTCCCGATTATGGAGCTGATTCTTGGAGAAATTTTGGGCGAATCTTACCGATTCAGTAGGCGGCAGATGAGTCCCCGTTATGGGAAATTTAATAAGAATGGGTAAAGTTGAGTCCGAGTTATCGAGATTTGGGGTAAACTCAATCCGGTGAATTTTTATAGCCGTGGGCAATTCAGGCGTTTGTTCTTTAAATGGCAACCGCAAAATTACTCAGGTTTGGGAAAGCCAGGATCTGAACTGATGCTGACTCTAACTCCTGGGGCACTTGCTGCGCGATCGCCTGGGGTGAAATCCCTCTCGGGAGTCGGGGTTCCTGCCACGGGTTGGCGATGCCGCTGAACACGCGAGTTCATGCTCATGTTTATAATATACGAGTAACTGCTCATGTTTGTCAACGCTCTGGGGAAAAAATGGAAGAAGAATTTTCAAAAGTAGAAGGGATGAGGCGTCAACCGCAGCAGATGCGGGCGATTAAGCGAGTGAATCAGATCCTAGATGCGGCAGATGGGTTGTTTGCGGAAGTCGGATATGAAGGGGCCACCACCAATGCGATCGCCGCCCGCGCTGGGACCTCCATTGGATCCCTGTATCGTTTTTTTCCCGATAAAGAATCCATTCTCAAAGCACTCGCCACCCGCTATCTGGAGCAAATGCATGAAATGTTTTTTCAGTTACATTCGCCCGAAATGGCAACCTTACCCCTAGAGGTTTATATTGATCGAGTGATGGATGCCTTTGATGAATTAATCACGGCACATCCTGGGTATCGAGCTGTTTTTTTCAAATCCCGCGCCGCTTGCCAAGAAGTGCAAGACATGGATTCTGATTTATGTGTTCAATTTGCCGGTAAATTAGCAGAGTTTTATCAATTAAAAGCACCCAACCTCGATCCATCCACCGGCGAACTGATCGCCTTGGTTGTCGTAGAAGCAGTCCGCAATTTGCGCAGACTCTCCCTAAGCCGAGATGACCAATTTCAGCATCGAGTCAGACAGGAAATTAAAAAACTATTATTGGCCTATTTACAGCCTTATTTAAGTTAAAAGATAGGGAAGATAGGGAAGACGGGGAGGATGGGTGAGATAGGGAGGATTTCCTCCTGATTTGGTACAGCCAAGTTACGAGTAAGTTTGTACCAGGCGTTGAAGTTGCCGATGTGTGTGACGCAGCACAACCTCACAAGGAAATCTCCCCCATCTCCCCCATCCCCCATCCCCCATCCCGTTTTCCTTAAGAAAAATTTTCAACCTACGGGATCCCAAAAGGGGGCGATCGCGATTAGAATCTTTGGTAGATCTACCCGAGGAGTTAACGCAATGGAGTCTCTTGCATACATCCATCTTGCTGAAGCCTATAATGAACCTTTAGAAATCCCCTCAGTCGGGGTAAACTGGCCTAAAAAAGGCTGGAGAAACCGGATCGGAGCACTTGCTCTGGGTGCTGTCACCTCCTTCCTGGCGATGGGTTCTCCCGCAGTGGCCCTGATTCGTCCTGGAGATACAGGTTCAGAAATTATTCAACTGCAATATCGTTTGCAGGAACTTGGCTATTTTACCCCTGAAAAGTCTGGTTACTATGGCGACTTAACTAAACACGCCGTCATGGAGTTTCAAGCAAAAAACGGATTAACTCCTGATGGAATTGTTGGTCCCGAAACGAAAGCTGCTCTTGAAAAAGACTATCCTCAAACTCCAGAACCCACCACTCAGCCAACGGTTCGACTTGGCAGCAGTGGCGGAACAGTTTTAAGAGTCCAACGGCAGTTAAGCTCATTAAAATACTTCGATTATCAGAAAATGGATGGTGTTTTTAATGAAGCCACTGAAGCGGCTATCAAACAGTTCCAACAAGATTATGGTTTAGAAGCTGATGGTGTTGTGGGCTTAAAAACTCACACAGCCCTGCGCAACTATACGGGGTTATAAGTCTGTTTCCAATCCCTGAGAAGAGTTACCCAAATTGGGTGATGTAACTTCATAGAGGGTAAAAGCTGGTCCTGTTCTGACCCTAATGCTTATGGAGGCGATAGGGAAGTTCGGGATAAGTTTCTGTTGGGCTATGGCGCACGCCTCTGTGCGCCCATTTTATCACCTATAAAAGTTGGTCTTAATTTCAAGTTTAAGGGTCTTAAAAATTCAAGGGATTGTAATACCCACAGCGAGCTTGAATAGAGCCGATCGCATCTAGTAAATATAAATCTCCATTCGTAAATAAATCCTCCCACAAAAGAGGTAAAATTCCTACTTCCCCCACCTGGGCTAACACTTCGGCTACCTGTTGCCGCACTAAGCTATTGCCTTGATTCAAGGTATAAAGTAAGGCGTCAATGGCTATAGAAGTTCCCAAGTTTCCTAATGCCTCAATAGCCGTTTTTCGCACGGAATAAGTATTATCGGTTAAAGCGACATTGAGCAAAGATTCCACAGCGCGATCGGAGCCAATTTGTCCGAGAATCTTAGCTGCTTTTTCTCGGACAAAGCTTGAACTATCTGAGAGATTTTCCAGGATTTCATTGAAGGGTTTAGATAGCTCGAACGCTGAGTTTTTGTCATTCCCACAGGCGGGGGCAATCCGGGCAGCCTGGATGCGATCTAACCCCTGTTGGGCACGGAGTTTCACCCATTCATTTGGGTCTGTTAAGGCGGTATTGAGGGCATTTTCCGCCGCAGGGGTGCCAATTTCTCCCAAGGCGATCGCTGCACTTTCTCGGACTAAATACCGGGGATGACGTAAGGCCAAAATCACTTGTTCAATGACTGAATCTTGAGCAATTTTCGCTAATCCATAGGCGGCGCGAGTGCGCACAAATTCGTGGGAGTCGCCTAATGTATTGAGCAATGCCGTAATGGTTTCTTCATTACCAATTTCTCCTAACGCATCCGCTGCTGCAATCCGGTTATTCGTAACTGAATGATTTAAGGCAGCCAAAATGGTATCAAGGGCGCGCCGATCGCCCAGTTTTCCCAGAGCGATCGCCACACTCCACCAAGTGGGTGAATAATCTTGATGAGAAAACACTTTTTTAAGCGCCGTAATCGCGACTGGTGTGGCAATTTTTCCAAGGGCTTCTGCCGCACTTAAGGGCACCGCGCGGTCCGAGTCTTCTAGGGCTAAAATCAGTGCATCAATTCCTGTACTGTACCCCAAATTTCCGAGTATTTCTGCGGATTTTTGGCGAATGCTGGGCATTTTATCATTCATGCCTTGAATCAGGGGAAATACCACCGCTAAGGAGGCGATCGCACCTAATGCTTCCACCGCATTTTCTCTGATCCGATAATCTAGATCATTTAACGCTTTTTCTAAATAAGGAATAGCATAATTAGACCCACTAATTCCAAACAGCCGAATCTTGAGCTTGGGTGGTAAAACCTGGCGATCAAGTAAATCTAATCCTGCCTCTTGAAATTGCGTTTTAACCGAACCCGCAAGTTTTGTCCCCAGTTGTAAATCGATTTCAAAGCCTAGTTTCACCATCCGCATGGCTTCTGTGCGAGCGGTAACCTTTGCCAGCATATTCGCAATAGTATCTGTCCATTGCAAATGGTTGAGATAGTCGCGTTTTAGAGTCTCATCACTCAAATAGGGGAGCTGGCTGAGGAGGGTTTGAGCAGATGGCATATTTGTCAACACTGATGGTGGGGCCTGGAATGAATGGAAAAGACTACAAGAAGACTTCAAAAAAAGTGATTAAAGTTAGCTTATTAAGTTTATCCCTTTTTTGCACTTAACCGCCGCTAAATAGAACACAAAATTGATGAATTGGGCGGAAAATTTTTAGCCTAGGGCATGAGGGTATCTATTAAATAATTAAACCAGTAAGGGGGTTTGTACAGCAAAAGGGTTGCTCATGGGGATATTCCTTTGTCAAAAAACCAGGGTTCTAGGCTGAATGGGACTGATTTTGAAGGGATAAACAAAAAAAGTGCTCACTCACCTAAAACATGAGCATAAACACTGTTGGCTGCAATTGCAGGTATCCTGGAAAGTTGATGGCGATCGCCGCGCAGGAAACGAACCCGAGGACAAAATTAATGACCCTGATTTTAACCAACGACGATGGAATAGATGCCCCTGGTATTCAAGCCCTTCTGAATGCCGTGGGCGATCACAAAACCGTGATGGTGGCACCCCGAGAGGGATTATCGGGATGTGGTCATCAGGTGATTACCGATCGCCCCATTCACGTTGATCGCCGGTCCCCAACGGAATATGCGATCGGCGGAACCCCTGCGGATTGCACTCGCATCGCCCTCTCTTGTCTCTGTCCCGATGCCGCTTGGGTCCTCTCGGGTATCAACAATGGCGGGAATCTCGGCATTGATGTTTACCTCTCTGGAACCGTTGCTGCCGTCCGAGAAGCTGCCATCCACGGCATTCCCGCCGTCGCTATTTCTCAATATCGCAAAGGGGGACGCCTGGTGGAGTGGGAACGGACGACCCAATTCGCGATCGCCGTCTTGCAGGAATTATTTGATCGCCCTCTTGAACCGGGCACTTTTTGGAATGTCAACCTACCCTTTCTCGAACCTGACGAACCGGACCCGAAAATTGTATTTTGTCAACCCTCAACGCAACCCTTGCCGGTTAAATATCGCATTGAAGACGAGTATTACTATTATGAAGGGGTTTATGGGTTGCGCGAGCGTACCCCGGGTACCGATGTCGATGTCTGCTTTTCTGGGAATATAGCCGTTACCCTTTTAGGATTATAGGAAAACCAGCGGACCAAAAAGGGCAGTCGCCTTCTACGGTACAATAAGCCTTGACAACAAAAAAGAGTAACAATCATGCGGATATTAATGATGGGCGGTACCCGATTTATCGGGGTTTATCTCACTAAAATTTTAGTGGAACAAGGACATTCCGTTGTGCTTTTCAATCGGGGTAATAAACCCGCCCCCGTTGAGGGAGTCGAGCAAATTCATGGCGATCGCACCGATGAATCGCAACTGAAAGAGAAACTCGCCTCGCAACAGTTTGATGCCATTTTCGACAATAACGGACGGGAACTCAGCGACACTAAACCCCTGGCTGATTTGTTTAACGGTAAAGTTAAACATTTTGTATATATGAGTTCTGCTGGGGTCTATCTCAAGTCTGATCAAATGCCCCATCGAGAAGAAGATGCAGTAGACCCGAAGAGTCGGCATAAAGGCAAAAACGATACAGAAACCTATTTATCCCAGCAGGGATTACCGTTTACCTCTATTCGTCCCACCTATATTTATGGACCCCAGAATTATAATCCGTTAGAAGGGTGGTTTTTTGATCGGATCGTGAACGATCGCCCGGTCCCAATTCCAGGAAATGGATTTCATATCACTCAATTGGGTCACTGTTACGATTTAGCCAACGCAATGGCAGCCGTCCTCGGAAACGAAAAGGCGATCGGGCAGATTTATAATATTTCTGGCGATCGTTATGTCACCTTTGATGGATTAGCCCGCGCCTGTGCAGAAGCAGCCGGAAAATCCGAGGTCAAACTCATCCATTATGACCCCAAACAATTTGATTTTGGCAAACGCAAAGCCTTTCCCATGCGGGTTCAACACTTCTTTGCGGATGTTCATAAAGCCATGCAAGACTTGAACTGGCAACCTAAATTTGACCTAGTATCTGGGTTAAAAGATTCTTTTCAAAATGACTATTTGGCAAACAGTTCAGACCCAGCAGGGATTGATTTTTCTGTAGATGATGAAATTATCAAAACCCTTAGTTAGGTCTTAGTTTCTTAAGCAGATAAGAAGGACTTCAGTCGGTTATCTTTCTGCCCTTTGTTCGGAGGAAAGACTAATACTAAATCCGGTTATTAAAAGTCGGTTTTCTCTCTGATGCCGCGCCTGCTGGCTATAGCCCTAACGGCCCGGATTTCCCTAACGTCCGTGTAGCCAGACCCTTGAGGGGTTTGATAGGCGGTTCAAAACCGGATTCTGTATGAAGTTTTGGGAACAGGAATAGTCATAAAAATAGAGGTGTATTTCTTACACCTCTATTCCTAAATTTTTAATGCAATCTCAGTCATATCCGCCGAGTATTTTATTCTGCCATGAGTTCTTCTAATCGGGTTCTGACTTCTTGTTGAAGTTGGGGATTTTGTTCAATAACAGCCCCAATTTCATTCAAGCGATTGAGATCGAGTCCGAGACTGGCGATCGCTTGCTCTTGTTTCTCCTGCGACTCTTCTTGAATTTGCTTTCCTTCTTCCATGACTTGAACAAATTTTTCTTGTTCTTCTGGAGAAATATTCAAATCAGCTTGAGTAGCGGGATCCCCTTGTCCTTGAACATTCGCTTGATAAATCTGTGCAAACCGTTCTTGACTAAACCCTTGCCGTTCGATGATTTGCAAGATGTTTTCTTGAAACTGTTGTTCAATGGTCAACATTTGAAAAATAGCCCGAGAAAAATTATCGAGTTCCTCCTCACTAATTTGAGCGCGATCCATAACTTCTACCGGACTCTGTGGCGAGGTTTCCTGGGTTTGTGCGTAAGCAGCAGGAATCGTTCCGATCAGCAGCAATACCAGTACAGAACTCGCGGCTAAAAGTCGTTTTAACATTTAAAAAGTCTCCATTATCACTCTTGCTTGTACTGTGTTAGGGGGGCTTAGGCTTGACAAAGCTAGACCCATCACAGGTGGCGGTGTTGAGTTCAGTCTCAACTACTGGGTGCGGCAAACTTAGAACAGCCCTAAAAAACAGGATGACTAACAGATTATAACTATCTGCTGCTGTAGTAAAAGCGGAAATCGGCGCTTGTAGGGGATAGTAAGCTTAAGGGGGTGAAGTTCCCAGACGTGAGGCATCACGCAAACGAGCCTACCCTCAAAGAAGCGAATGGAATACCCAAACAATACTAGATACCAGCTTATATAGATTGCCTTTTCAACGTGCTCAACCAGTACAGGTTAAACTTTATTTTGGGAAACTGTCAAGTCTATCTTTAGTGCTTGAGAAATCGATGACAGACCACACCTCCAAAAGCACAGTCCCCTGTCTATCCTCAATAGCATCCCCTCTGGGGGAGTAACTTTGAAGGTTGGTGGTAAGGTTGCCTTCCTCGAAATGCGGGTCATTCGATGGGAATACCATCTCGAACTCCCCTTTGTAGGGCTGAATTTATTCCCTAGTTTAGCGATGATTAAAATAAAGCTAATCCCTCTGTCGATAGATCGTTTCCCTATCGGATGATTCAGGTCTTGAGTCCCCTACAGTCATGGGAATAGAGTTGAACAGAGTGATGGAATTAGGGCAGATCTTGTTCCATTTGGGATTACCGGATCTCTATCTATAGGAAGAAAATTCACCGGAACCAAACCTATATTAAGGATTAAGCGTCACTCCGTTGAGGCCAAAGGTAAATCACTCCAGAAATCCAGGTCAGGGCCACAGAAATCCAGAAGGCAAATAGGGCGATCGCCGACCATTCTTCTGGCAGAGGCGCAATCAACAAAGCGATCGCCAAGATTTGACTTATGGTTTTTAACTTCCCCCACAGATTAGCACCGGCGATCGCCGTATTACCCGTTAAAGCAGGATTGATGCGCCATCCGGCGATCGCCAATTCCCTAAACAAAATCAAAAAGACCCCCCAAGCAGGCAACTGTCCCAGTTCTATCAGGGACATCAAGGGAGCCAGTACCAATAACTTATCCACTAACGGATCGAGAAACTTCCCCAACTCCGTCACTTGATCCAATTTTCGAGCTAAATAGCCATCCAACCAATCCGTTCCTGCTGCCACCAAAAAAATCACCAAAGAGATCCATCGCAACCTCGGCGTAGGGTCTGACAGGAAATACAGTAGAAAAGGCACCCCGAGTAAACGGGAGAAAGTAATCCAAGTTGAGAGCGTCATAAATAGCTCACCAGAACAGAATAAAAAAACCTAGGGCCAATCCTTTGGTTGGCCCTAGGTTAACATAATTTGGCTCTGAATGTTCTGTCCTGTCCCCGAAAGCTGCTTTTAGCAAGCTCCTTTTTGGTTAAAAATGACCTGGAAGGTTTTCACAATCAGGAGGAAGTCATAAAAAACCGACCACTTGCGCTGATACTCCAAATCTAGGTGAATCACTTCTTCAAAATCTTTAATACTGGAGCGTCCATGGGTCTGCCATTCTCCCGTTAGACCCGGTTTGACCTTCAAGCGGTCTAAATGGTGAGGTTTGTAATCGTTAACTTCTTTTGGGGTAGGGGGACGAGTGCCGACTAAGCTCATTTCCCCCCGCAGAACGTTCCAAAATTGAGGCAGTTCATCCAGACTCGTCCGCCGAAGAAACCGGCCAACTCGGGTGATGCGAGGGTCATTTTCGTTTTTAAAGAGATGTCCTTGTACTTCATTTTTGACCAGATGTTGCAGATGTTCCGCATTGACAACCATTGAGCGGAATTTCCACATCCGGAAGTGGCTGCCTTTATAGCCGCAACGGATTTGGCTATAGAGTAGAGGTCCCGGATTATCAATCTGCATCGCGATCGCGATGGGAATAGCAAGGACTGCGGTGATTGCTAACCCGACTAATGCTCCAACAATATCAATAAAACGCTTTGTTTTACTGGAAAGGGAAGGATGACCTTCTTGGCAAATCGTTGGATTAGAAGCAATTACTTCAATAGGGGAGGTAGGGGCTTGATTAAGTGTAAAGGGAATAGATATATTAATTTTATGAGTAGTTAACACGCGCTTCTCCCGTTGGGTTTGGGGTGATGATGCTGATTCTTAAGTTGACTCTACTCAATGTTTCGGGAATTCGGTACCACTACCCCCCGGTATTTACTTAAACTTTGAAATATTAGTCAGTTTTGTAAAGTTTTCATGTTGTTTAAAATAAAGCCCTCGTTTAATGCCACACCTGGCTCCTGCTTTTTGAGGGGTTGAAGTGCTTCCTAGTCCGTTAAAGTCAACGGGCGCGACCCTACTTTTTAGCGATCGCTCCGTTGATCTGACCCAAGGGTACTATATTTGGCTCCTAGGTTGGCATACATATTCGATATATTTACTTTTTTCTGTATTTTTCAATACATTTTTAACCCTTATCGAGAAAATTTTTCGGAATGATGGCGTGGAGGGGTTAAAAACTCACTTAAATAAAGAAGTAGAGGGTCTTCAAAATGTTGATGGGTGGTTGTGGCGATCGCCTCCAAATAGTGTAACAACCGCCGAGACTGTTCAAGATTAACCCGATAAGTGCCCTCAACGGACTCAAAGAGAGGAATATCCGGTGTGAGAGGAAATTCCGTCGTTGCCGCCAGTTCTGGCATGGGGACAGCAGATCTCCCCGTTGAACTTAACCCCGGAGGTAAATCCCCCTCCAAGAACCCTTGAATCCGACTGTCCAGCGATCGCCCATGAATCCCGCGACGTTCCAGCAATGCCACAATTTCCCGCAAGGACCGGGGACCGTCGTCCTGGATAGCGCGCAACAACTCCGCCAGTACAAAATAATCCCCATACTGCTGCCGATTCAAGTCCAGAACCCGAGGATACAACGGCAACGCCGCCAACCCAAAGGCAATCCGACTCGAACCCGAGCCCCGATTACCCCGGGGTGGATCAGCAATTAACGTCGCATTCGGGAGTTTTTGTCGAATCCAACCCCGTAACGAAGGGGATTGTGCCGTCCCCCCGGTACAGACTGCACGCTCAATGGCGATCTCTGATAAACCCGTCTCAATCAACAATCCATTCAGGGATTGATTCAAAAAGTTTAGAAACGGCTCAACCACTAAGCTTTGTAACTCCCGGTGAGCGATCGTCCAGCGAAACTCACCCACCGTCACCGGATATACATCTCGTTCTTGCAGAGCCAACTTGACCTCTTCCGCTGCCGCTAACAACTCTCGTCCGGCGGGATGTTCAAGTAATCGCTGCTGTAACTGCATTCGCCGCACCCCATCAGGTTCTCCCGGACGGGGTAACTCCAAATCGCACCCCAGATACCAATATCCGAGATTTTCCCGACGGGCTATTTCGGTCCAAAATAGCTGACAAATTATATCTTGATCTAATCCTTGACCCGCATAAGGGAAACAGCGAGTCTTGAAGTGAGACTCACTGAGTTCCTCCAAGTTTTCGGGCACAGCAACCAACGCCAACTCGGTCATGGTAGCACCAGAATCGATCGCCAAGCCATAGCGCGTACCCACCGCCCGAGAGCGATGCCAGCTTGCTCCCGGTCCTTCCTGGGGGTGAAAGTGTCGAGACAAAACTGAAGGAATCGTCACCCGTTCTGCACCGACTCCCGGAAGGACCGAAAGCCATGCGGCGATCGCATTTTCCACAAATAGCACTTGGGATGGTTCTTTAACCAGTTTCGCACTTAAGATAGATTCCCGAATATTAAAACAATAACTATCCGGCCAACCTCCGGGAAAACTCACAATGACTCCGCGCAACTGCGCGATCGCCTGGGGAAATTGATCCGGTTCCAACCCGGCAGCGCCACCAATTGCAGCAGCAGGCGTCGCCATCCTCAGGGCCGATGACAGCGTAACAACAGCGTTACTGCGAGGAGACGAAGCAGAAGGCAACCGTAGCGATCGCCCCGAACCCGATGCCACTTCCACCACCGGCAACCCATCCCCCTGCGCCACCCCAGCAGCTGCGATCGTTACCAACAGCCC
>CBFGOM010000178.1:0-13246 GCA_965650385.1 uncultured Oscillatoriaceae bacterium | reverse complement strand
GGCGGCAGAGAACCGAACGTAATTTCCCCCCAGTTTGGAATTTGGGTTTGATTCCAAGTTAGGGTAGGAACGCCGGTAGTTTGAGCATTGAGTCCAGGTAATAACATCCCGCTGATAAATAACAACAAAGCCAGTCCAGTTAAAGCCCAGTAGCCAAATCGGATGGGTTTACTTATTTTGTTCATGGCACTTTTCTACAATATTTATCCAAAAGTTTGCTATTTAAGACCCTGAATTATGAAAAAATTTATGTTAGATTGGGTCAGTTAAGGCTGAATCATTGAGCAAATTAAGTTTTCTAAACGGGTCACTTCGCTCAACTTAACCGTTGCTCTTTAAGAGCCGAAAGCCAATTGAGTTATCAACAGAGCAGTCTGTCCCGTCTCAATCACCGCCCTATCTGACCCACCCAGGTGTAACAACCGCTCAATGAGTGCATCAGAAATCCCGACTGCCCTTGCTGCATTCTCTGGAAATTGACCCTCCTCAACTCGGTTAATAAAATCATTTAACCGTTGGTCTAAAGCCCCATTGATTTCTAATAACCGTTGATTTTGCGCCGTCATCACCCCCCGCTTAAACTGTTGCAAATCAAAATTTTCAAAAGTAGAAGTCAACTGAAGGTATTGTGACGGCGACTGATTCATGCTCCCGTCAAAGATGGATAAATTATCAATAGATTCGGGCGAGGGCGAATCTAACTCAATTTTCACAACTGAATAAGAAGGAGTCTCACTGGGATATAACCGGAAAACATATACATTAGAACTTCCTTCTGTTGTCTGAGTAACTAACGTCAACAAAGAATCCTGTGCAGGAGGCAAGCCTGGAAAATCAATCGCCTCAATGCGTCTTAGATGGACGACTCGCGCACCAGGCCGATCGCAGTTTTGGTTATTTAATCCCTCCAAACAGCCATCCACATCGACCGTGGCGAAGGACGGATTATCCAACCACACTTTTTTGATAACCTCGCCGGTGGGAATGACACTGATATTTACCCCTTGGCCTGGGATTAAGCCAATTGAGACTGGCGCATCTACTTCACCTCGGGCGGATGAGACCGGCACACGCAAAATCCCCGATGCAATCGCTTCTGTCGAGAGTCCAACCAGCAACCCAGCGAATAAAACACTTCCTACGATTTGATACCAATGCTTTTTCATAGTCCAAATTCAAAAGTACCGTGGACAAACAGAGTAACGGGGGTACCTGCTTCAACCATCCATAGGGGTGATTGCTGCTCCAATTGTTCTAATGCCAAGCGTTCCCGCTCCTCCAAGCGTTGGGAAAGAGCGCCCAACCCCCCAGATAAAGCAGCGCCGGTGATAGATTGCCATCCCCCCCGCCGTTGCGAGCGAGAATACTGAGTAGAGGAAAAACTACCCGAGGACGAAAACTGCTCAATGACATCCGGTTGGCTCAGGACATCCCCCACTTGGGCTAAGGCCCCGACTGCAAAAGCTCGGGCATCCCGATTTGCCATGCCCTGCGAAGAGGCTGACCGTTGTCTGGCAATCAAGGGTTGTCCGTTCTCCCCTTGAATCGATAATACGGAGGGAGGCAGCCGGTATTCTTGATGCCCATCCACCAAGGCAATTGCGGTGGCTTCAACTACCCCATTGGAGGCGATTGCTTTTGTTTCAAAGATGACCCGAGTCCCGACTGGGAATAACACGGTTCCATCAGTCGAGCTCAAGGGTGCAGTTAGTTTGACAACGAATAGATTTGATGACCCCTCAGAAGGATTTACCCATACAGATGTCAGCAACTCCCCCGAGAGCGATCGGCCAATCTGTAACTGATTCTGAGCAAGCGTCCCATTCAGCAACGCAGGGGCAACTCTACCCGCAGAGGAGGACTTTACTCCGGCCTCGGTTTGGAGTTGATTTGCTTGAAATGTTATCCCCATTTCATCGGGAGCATTTGCAAGCTGAAAAGTATCCTGTATTACGGGCTTTGCCGTTAGGATATTTTGTTCTTCGGGTAAGGGTTGTACTCTAGGGGCTGCTGCTAAAATATTTTGTTCTTCAGGTAAGAGTTGTGATCCCTCAGACGAAGGTTGTACCAACTCAGCGATCGGGATATCATCCACAGAAGCTACTTCAGAGGGGTCTTCTAAGTGAGACATTTCTGGAACCGATATCTGACCATAAGAACCCAAAGCTCCCAGCAAAGCATACTGCTGCATGGGGTCGATCGCCTCGGGAACCGGACCTCTTTGCGATTCCAGAATGGGTTCAGGTTCCCGGATGGGTTCAGGTTTCTGAATGGGTTCAGGTTCCCGGATAGGTTCAGGTTTCCGAATGGTTTCAGGTTTCTGAATGGGTTCAGGTTCCCGGATGGGTTCAGGTTTCTGAATGGGTTCGGGTTCCCGGATGGGTTCAGTCCGAGGAGTTGCAGGCCGAACCGATTGAACGGGTCTGACTGCCGGTGGTGGTGGAGATGGCGCAGGTGGTGGAGAAGGTCGAGGGGAGATTGATGTCACCTCTGGTTCAGACAAGTCTGAGCGTTCCTCCGCATCTTGTTCTCCACCCGGTAAAGTTTCTGGAGACTCTACACCCGTTGGAACGGCTTCTCGACGGCGCTGGGACCAGTCCTCAAGTTGCTCAGATTGTCGCCCAAGCGCCAATTGAGTTTTCAATTCCCCAATTTCATTTTCAGAACCATCAGAATTAGACGGGGTGGCGACCGATTCCTTAGTGGACTCTTTTGTGGAGGAGGGCGCGCGACCAATGGGAGTATTCATCACTCCATTCAAAAAAATTGCCCCCATTGCAAATAAGACAGCCATCATCAATCCAACTGCGCCAAATTTAGCAAAAGGATTGCCCGAAAAGGTGGGTTTAGTTGAGTTGTTATGAGGATTGTCGTCACTTTCTATCAAGTCTTGGGCCGTAATTCCTAACTCTCCTGATTCCTCATCATCCCTTAAATTAACGGAAGGGGGAAAGGTTTCCATGATAACTTCATCCTGAATTTTAGGTCCAGTAACAGAAGTATCAACCTCCGGATTAAGCTCAAATAGTTTAGCGATTTCTTCTTCACTCCATAAAGGTCCCGCCCTGTCAAACATCTCGTCTATGGAGTTAGATGGGTTATTGGATTTCATTTTTGAATTCCTCCTTAAATATCTCGAATTGCGTAAATTTCTAACCCTCTCTGGCGGACAGTTGAAATGATGGCTTCAATGCCAGTTTCCGCTAAAGGGGATGTAGGCGGTTCAACTGCCCTCACGAAAATTTCCTTGTTAAAGGGGGTATATTCTGCTAAAGCATTATTGTGGTCAAAAAATGCTAAATTAGCTACTAATGTCAATTTCCACTCACCTTCTTGGATTTGTTGAGGAGAACTCAACTCCAAAATTTCCAAAACTACTGAGGAACGGTTACGCCAAACCCCAGGAGGCGTTAAATCGGCAATCTGAGCTAACAATTCATTCCGAAAATCGTGGGATAAGGCAAAAGAAGCGTGCCAAGCTGGAGTAGCTACCAACCGACGCGGACCGCCACTCTTAGCGATATTCATCCCCGAATCAGGCTGGGAAGAGTTGGCCTTTTCACCGGGCAACTGAGGGAGTTCTCCTGTCCAGGTAAACAACAAACTCATGGTTTCCCGGACAAAGGATTGGATCACTTCTGGGGTGCGCTCCTTTGAATCGATCGCCGCGACTTGAACGGCTTCCCCGGTTTGCAATTGCACTAAAGAAGGAGCGGGGCGATCGGCTAATCGGGAGTAGGCTCCGTATAAGACGACTAAAATTCCCAAGGTGACGATTTGAAAGCCTAATGTTGTAATGCATAAAATCCCTAAAGCGTCTTTTTTAGAAATTGCGTCACGGTTTCGAGATAAAAACCTCAAAGTAGGGTTAGATGTTTTATTTTCCATTTTTAGGAGATTTTAAGATTTCTTAAGAGGGAAAAAATATTCCAGCCCAAATTTAGCCAATGAAGATAAACTATTGAAAACAGCCATTCCGGCTCCCGAGGCTAAAATTACGGCTAAAATTGGAGAAAGTAGCCCGACCGCAAATGCAAAAATTAAGGGGTCATTTTGCTCGGCTTTGACAATTAAGGTGGCAACTAATCCGCTGATGATATTAAAACTGAGCTTAACCATTGCCACAGAAAAAAAGCCAGATAGCCATGCCCAAATTGCTTTTTGACCTACCGGGAGTAAAGAACCCCCTACAGCCAAAGGACCAAGGAGTGCCGTCAATAACCAAGAAATTTCTACAATCCATTGAAAGGCGATCGATAAACTAATCAGTAGCCCTTTCACGGCAATCTGAAAAATGTTGGTATTCATAAATGCCACGGCATCCGATCCAAAGGTGCTATCAATTATTCGGTCTAAGAGTCCGGTAGGTTGCTCAACTTGGGCTGCAATGTCTTCGGCTTGTGCAACTTTTTGCTCAAAACATTGCCGCTGCTGTTGTGGGTCAGCCAATCCAGAACATTGACTCAGAATCGCTCGCACAGCATCTTCAGCGGCAGATTCTTCCATCACCTGCTGGTAGGCTTCGGATAAACGGATTGAAGCAGATGTTTGCTCCAGTAAGGATTGATTAACTCCATTTAAAATTGAGCGCAATTGCAAGGTGGTGGTTGATAAAACTGCCGCTTGATTGGATAGTAAAATCACAATAACAATCGGCCAAATAATTTGGTCAAATCCTCGCCAATCTTCTTGGTAGAGCAATGCCCCAAAGGTCTGCACGACCCAAATCATTAAAGTACCAACGGCAAACAAAATTCCCAAGTTAGCAATGCTGACATAGAGTCCCCCACCAATTACATCCATCCAAAGCTGATCCATCGCCGCTGAAATGAATTCGGCACCTTGGGCGCTTTGTTCAATAATGGAAGCAGATGATTGACCTAGATTAGCAATCCAATAGAAATTAGCGCTCAAGCTAAACATGGTTTTTAAAGACTCATCGACCGATAAAATCGGCTTTAGAACAAGCGTCCAAAACCCGCTGTACGCATCACCTGAAAACTGGCTCCTAATGTTTGAGCATTTTGGGTACGGGTTTGAGTATCTAAGGTCCGAGAAATATTAGAAAGTTGCAAGTTTTGTAAATCCCCAGACCGATGAACTCGCTGTTGATCGGCATACATACTGCCCAGTAAAGCACCCAGTTCAGTATTTTGCGCGGCAATCCGTTTCATGACATCTTGTGTAGCCTGATCTTGTTGCGCTGCCGTTCCCAGTTGTTGAGATTGTTCGACTGAAGCTTGAATTCTTTCGAGTCGTTCTTCTTGTAAAATCTGCCCTGATTTAGAAAAAGTTTCTGCAGCCTGTGCTTGGGCTAATTGTCGGTCCACTTCCGTTGCCGCCCACTCCACATCATAGCTAGGATTTTCGTTAGTGACTACCTCTTCTAATCTTAAGCGAATTTCCCCAGGATCCGGAATCCCTAACCGTCCTTTTGCATCCTCGACCAGAGCAAAAATATCGGTTTGCACCTGTTCAGATAAAGAATTAAGCCTTTCTCCAAGGATATCATCCACATAAAATTCTAAGGAGGATAACCTTTGCTTAAATTCTTGAACTATTTCCTGTAAGGGAAACTTAAGTAAACTCTGGGAGATTTGAGGCGTTTCTAAGGCATAGGCTGGAGAAACTTCACTCAAAATAGCTACTAAGATGACGGCACGTGGTACAATTAAATTGCTGGTGTATTTCATAATATTCTCTACGTTTTCAACCATTAAGAAGCAATTTGTTGAGAAAATTTCGTTAGCCCCACTAACGAGTTACCTGAGCGTTCTAAAATTTCTCGACGGGCTTTTTGTTCTTCGGGGTTATTGGCTAAGGCCGCCAATAGTTGCCAACTGGGATAGTAACGGCAAGGAGTATAAGTCCCCTGAGTTTCTACAAGCCAGTGAGAACAACCCTCTGTTTTGTTGGGAAAGAAACTGGCAGAAGCATTTTTTTCGATAATGGATGGGGGATAGCGAAAAATGTTTACGAAGCTTTCAACCGCTGAAGGCTGAATCCTGCCGACCAAGCGAGTCGTTAAATTTTGAAGAATTTTGGCCCCGGCTGAAGAGGCGGCAATCGTATCTGGGTCTTGGGCTGATAATAAGACCCGGATTCCGCTTTTGGCTCCATTGGCACAAAGTTTACCCAACAAGTTGGCAATACTGTCAAACTGAAATAAAATCGGCGCTTCATCTACAAAGAAAATTGAAGCAGAAGCGGCTAAAGCTCGACGGAGTGCAGCCGAGTAGGCCGCTAAACTAATAATTGCTGCATCTTCATCATTCGATAAATTCCGTAAGGCAAATACTAACAGTTGGGAATCGCTACGGAAGGTTGACGGAGAAGAAATCGCCTGCCCGACACGAGAAGTTAACCAAAACCGCAACCGGAGTTTAATCCGCTCAATTGCCGTTTGAGTATCGCCTGGAATCAACTCTAATTGTAACCGTTCTCCCGAACAATAGGAGATAAAATCGCTTAAAGTGGGCATATCCTGCCAAGCTGAAGAGCCAATCCCTTCCACATAGGCCCGGGCATAACGATGACGGATTTGATTGTCCGTGAAAAAGGCAGTTAATGCTAACCCTAACACCGAACGAATTGTGTCGGTTAAAACTGGATCGGCAATCCCACCTAGCCTTGACCCGACGACCATTGCCATTAAGGCAGATAGCAAAAAGTCTTGATAATCTTGAAATCGTTGGGTTTGCAATTTCCCTTCAAGTCCTTTGAGGTCAGGAATTTCGAACAAATTACTAGACTCTGAGCCAATGTCAAAATAGGCTCCTATTCCTTTCAAAAACCGAGTTAAGTCATCAAAGGTACTGCTGCCATCTGGTTTGGGGTAGTCCATAATGACCACAGGCATTTGATGGGCTAAGGCTTGGATGATGCATCCTCCAACCAAAGTAGATTTACCCCCTCGACTTGTACTAAAAAACCCTAAATTTTGATGTTGAGTGTATAAATCAAGATAGACGGGATTACCCCCTTCTTGAGAAATTAATTCTAATCCCCTCTTATCTGTGGGTTTAATTCGGACTAAAGGCATTAATCCGGGTACTTCTGAAGACAAATAAAGTTGCCGCCGATTGAATGGGGTACTTAATAATTTATCCCATACCAACGGCAAACACTGCAACCAAAGTTTCCAAGGATATTCCGTTTCCCGCAACACCCATGCTGGAGGCAAAAATAAGGATTCCAAATACCGTGCGGCTTCATCTAATTCTTGCCGGGTTTTTCGGTAAACTAAAAAAACAACCCCAACATGAATGGGAATCGAGCCTTCAAAGATTTCTTCTTGGGCAGCTATGGATTTTTTGAGGTTGAGTTGCGCCTTCACATCAACCGAATTGGATTGCAGTGAGCGCTCTTGAGCCGTCATGGATTGCTTAACCAACCGCTGCATATTGGTCTTGACCAAGGTATCGCTACCTCGCGTAAGTTGGCAGACTATCTCGGTATCCCGGATGCGATCGCGAGAAATGACTGACCATAGATAGCATAGCTGTCGGCGCGCATCCGGCCATCCTCCCGGCTTTTCCACAAATGCTAAAGGGGCAATATAGCGCTGATTAAGATAAATCCAGCGGCGATCGGGGATGGGGATTGAGCTTTCCGACTGCATCAAGATGGTTACGAGGTGATACTTAGAATAGATTTCTTCTCTGACTCCCGTTTCATCAAGTACCAACAATTGCGGAATCGGCACCGGCGGCGTCTCGTTAAACCGCTTCCATAAGTGACTCCATAATTCCCGATCGCTTAACGGTCGAATAGACAATCCCATGCCATTGGTTAAAAGTTGCTGCCAAATTTGATACCCATCATGGTAAGCACAGAGTAACACTTGTTCTACTCTCCGATATTGCCGTTCTTCTAACTGTCCCGTAAATGAATGCCACCACCGTTCTCCTCGGGATAATAACTTCTCAATCCAATCTGTTTTTTGATGAGCAAATGCCTCCACGGTATAAGTAACATACAGTCGCAAAAATACCGGCTTTCGTTGGCCCCGTTCTGTGAGTTCTCGTAATCGCATCCGCTCTGCATACAATAAATAGCGCAATTCCGTATTGGAACACTGGTCAAATAAATCTTGAAGTTCTTGTTCCCGGTGGGTGCTATCTGCGAATGAACCCAAATTCACGGTTAAGGTTTCACCGACGGGTAAATCTTTCAATCCCGCTTCAATTGCCTGAAGGGTAGGCTCTACCTCTTCGTCGGTGAGAGTCGCATGAATTCCTTGGCAATCAAACCCAAAAATAAGTTTAAACTGATGTTCTCCTTTTCTTAACAAATAAACCCCGATAGGAGAAGATGCCAAATCAACACGAACTAAAGAAGCTAAGTTGACCACATCTTCTAATGGAGTAAACCGCTGATTTCCCCAGCCCCTATCAATAGATTGTCTTCCGACTTTGGTCATTGCTTTTTTCCTCGTGAATAAGATGAACGGGGTGGAGTCTTAGCTAAAAGTGGAGTAAATCTGGCAAAACCTCGGGACCACTTGGGAACCGGGATAAACTTACTGAGATACCACCAAGCTCCTTTAGCCGTGAGAATCCACCAGGTCGAGATTCCCCAAAAAGCCACTGCCCCAGTCACGACCCAGTTTTGGCCTAACCCTACTTTAATTAAGTAATAAGATGCTCCGGCAATGGCTACCCAGGGTAATAATTGGTCGGCGGGGAAGGGGCCGATATTAGGATGCCTTCCTAGAGCTTGGTTCACTTTTTTGAAAGATGGAGTGGAGGACATAATTATCCCAACTGCTAGGTAGTTTAGGTCTACGAGTTGCTAGAGCAATTAAGCTCCCCCGCCCCCTCCTATAATCAAATTGGTTAACACATCTCCTAAAGTCACAGCAATCAAAATAATCAGGGGTTGACGCGCTAGAGTTTGCCAATCCTCATCCTGCCGAACGGCATTGATCACTCGGACCAAGGCAATTCCTAAATAAATCAAGAAAATCCCTCGCAAAACGTTGAAGACTAAAGGGACAACTTCTCCAGCTTCGGGGAACTGCTGAGACATCCAATCTTCTCCTCCCTGGAAAAATTGAGCCATTCCGGGTCCAGAAAAAATATCTAGCCACCACACGAGGAACACTGACATGAAAATTAGAATCTGAGTTGGGTAAACGGGAGAACGCCATTGAAATCTTTGCCCTTTTTTCTTGCCCCGCTTTCTTTCCAGCCCTAATGCTAAGGCCCCTGAGAATATCAACAAAAATTTTAGAAAAATAAACCAACTGAAGTGGATGATTCCCGACACCACTAAAAGACAACAAGCTATCCAAAATAAGTGGTTAAACGAAACCAATGGCCTGAGATAGGTCCCATTTATTTTTGTTTTGTGAGAGATAATAGGGAGTTTCATTGGTACAATTTAATCAACTCTGTTACTTTTAGTGTTAGCAATCGTGAGTAACTTAGGTGTTCTACCTCAAGGAACATAATAAATCTCACTAAAACTTATAGCTTCCATAGAGGATACCTCTAGGGAGCGATTTTAAGATGATAATCAGGCCAATTTCGAGGAGTATCTGGATATTCGGTCTAACTTTTTACTTAACTCGTATAAACCCTTCCCCTCCTTTAATCTTTGATATCAGTAGGATGGGTGCTTTGGGTCCCTCACCCTCCCTATCTGGAGGTAGAGAGGGAATGAAAAATTAGGTGGTGAAAAACCTGGAGAAAGTGGGTCGATTAAAATAGGAATAAATTTCCCCTAGTGCTTAACCTGCAATGTTTTTTTTAATCCCTTAAAAAAAATAGGAGGGGCCAAGTAATGCCACTCCTCTTACCCATCCTTGTCTTCATTACCCTTTTAGCCAGTAATGAGTACATATCCGTTCATTAAGCTAAAAGGAGTTAGGTTCCTTCCCTTGACGATCGCTCACAAACAGCTCGGGATAAAGCTGGTAGACATTCGTTTCCTCCAGTGGATTTACCGGCGAACCAGCTTTGATGTCATAATAGTCGGCTGTTTCCATTGCGTAGGGAAGTTCCGTTAAACCTTCACCCTCTCGAATGGCCCGTAGATTGACCACTCGTTTCATCTGTTCGGGTGGTTCATTTTTCCCTAAATCTTCCACGGGATAATCACATCCATAATTACGTTCGTAGGCTTCCCTTTGGGCCGTCAATACCTTTAATTCTCGATAGGTTTCAAACTCAAATTCCTGAATTTGTTGGGCTGTATATCCCCGAAATAAATACTGCCCCTTAAACTCTTCTTTCATTGACCCATCGGCATTGTAGTGCGCCCGGATCTCCCTGGGGGCGAGGGCATATCCTGCCTTCTGGGGTTCCCTAGATTCAAAGCTTTCAGGACTATTTGAGGCATCCCGGACCTGGCTGTATAAAGTTTTAGAATTTGTTGGTTCCATTGCTTAACTCTTTCTGCTTTCAGGGCGAATTTACTTAAATTATACATTTTTGGATAAGGCTCACCTCCTAGATTAAGCCATGATACATTTGCAACATTTCGATAACCAGCTCAACGACTGGATTTATATCAATGCCGAGGGAGAATCTCCTGAAATTTTGACGGAATCTCTGGAAAACACCATGCTAGAGGCTATTTTCCCGGAGGCTCCTGAAGGCACATTCAGTATTGGTGAAATCCAAAACTCAACCACTCCCGATGACTTAGAGAAACACCCTAACCAACATAAATTGCTCCTCGCCTCCGGAAAACGGCTGGTTTATGGTCCCGAGGATTGTAAGCAAGCACTCGATCGCATCTTGCCCGACGAAAAAGATAAAGCCGCTTATGGGTCACTCTTTATCGGAAGTTGCCTGGACACTCTCAACAGCCGACAGGTCCGAATCTTAATTGTCGAGGATGACCGGGAATCTCCACAAGCGGGGGAAAATGGCGGAATTTTACCCAATGGGTTGGCCTTAGCCCAAGTGGGTGACTCCCACGGCAAAATTTCTCCGGCCCTCGCTCGATCTTGGAATACCCTCGATGCTAAACTTCAAAACGGCCCCCGAATTGATGGACAGCCCGATGAAATCATCCGCCATGTCGTACAACATCGAGCCTTTTTTCCTGATTTTCCAGGGGAAGCCAAAATTGCTAAGGGAACACTTGCCCCCAAATCTTTGGATGAACTCGACCCCAGCCAACAGCAACCCCTAGACTTAATCTTGCCACGTTCCAGTTTCAAGGGTGGGACAAAAAAACCAGCGGTTGGACTGTACGAAGTTTCGATGTGGATGGGAGTCAAATCAATTTCCGAATGGACTTTAACTTCCACAGCAGAAGCAGGGATCGAAAGAGATACCCTCCGAACCCTAGAAAAAAAGGCAGCCTTTCTCAGCGTTGAATCGAACGATCCCCGAAAGGTAGCGCGGCTTTACTGCGAGACTTACGAAAAAGCCCAAGCGGCCCGTTTGGTAAATGCGATCACTGAAGACAACCAAAATATCTCCCCAAAAGATTCTGAACCCTCCTCAACAGAACAGACTTTTTACAAAATCTTGAAAGCTGAGCTAGCCGGGGGTCATTCCCAACTCCTAGAATCAAAGTATGTACGAGATAAACTGGATGAATTTTTGCGTTCTTCTCGCCTAGAAATAGCCACAGGCGGAGCGATTAAATGGGATAGGGCCAGCATCATTATCCCCTCAAAAGAGTTAAATGATGACCAAGTTTGCGTTCCCAAATTTGATTATGGGAATGAAATCCTTGGATTCCGCTCTCCCCTGCTCTATGAAGATGCGATCGCCGTCCAAAGCAATACTTTTACCACGGACCTCCTCGACCCAGAGGGACGCCCGCTTGTGGGAGTCGCCATAGTTAGTGATGAGTCCTATCCTGAATACCTGGCCCGCCGAATTGAAGGAATAACGGGTTGCTCGGTCATTTCTTCTGAAACGTTGCGCGATCGCCCCACGATTGCCCCAGACGAAAGTGTTCGAGATTATGCACTGCGGCTATTTGCTGAAAAATTTATCAAAATTGAAGCCCAAACTCAATTTCAAAAAGACCAAACCGCTTTACAGTCATCCGAACGCACCCAACTGGAGACTCAGTTGCAGCAACATTTGGATAAGCTGGACAACACCCTAAAACATCAAACCTACAGCCAAGCCGCCGGGGAAGATTATGATGGGGATTCCAAATCCTTTGCTCTGAGCGCCTCTTATCCAAAAACGACCGCCTACCTCAAACAACAACAACATCCACACAACGCTCACCCACCGACGCCCAAGCTCAAGAAGGCTTCCTTTGTTGAATCTGATGGCTCCCCTTCCCCGCTCACCAAAATTGCGCTACATACAGCCAACCACTGGGTCGGAATTGCTAATAATCAAGTCAAAGCAGCACGCTGTGTGGAGGAAGAAGTCGAAGTTCTGAGGGACTATGGCTCAATTCAAGAGCAGCAAGGCTATCTGCGGCAAATTAACTCCCATTACCAAACCCTGCTGCAAGTTGATCGCCAGGCTGTTCAGGTGAGCCAGCGGCTCCCGGATGACGTTCGATCTGACGTTGAATCGTTCGCGGCCCTACCTCCTATTGTCGCACCTGAGCAAGTTAAAGAAGAGTTAGACCGATATCGCCAATTTATTCGGTTTAAAGTCGTACCCCCCCTACTCATTCAAAACCAGATTGCCGTGGATAGCAAAAAAAGTGCTACCCCGATGGATGAAACAGTGGTCAAGCAATATGGTAATCTCGTCCATCGCATCCCCAGTTATCTGCGGGAAAAAAAACATCCAGACATTTACAAAAATGGTCGAGTCATCAAGACCAATGGCTACTCGTTAAAAGAACTCAACATTCAAAATGTCAACAGCCATTTTCAAAGAACCGAGCTAGAAGCTCGTCCAATTGAGCAGTTTCGAGATTTATTCCCCAGTAAAACCCCCACGGGGGAAGCTGTGTTTTCACCCAGCCAAAAGTTGCGGGCATTGCAGGCGAAGACTGAATTTGATCGCCTGTTCAATTACGCCAAAGAGCAGGATATGAAACGCCGAAGTGAGTTGGGGCCAGTGTTGCGCTGTCAAACCGGCGGCGGAAAAGAACTGGACATCACCAATATTACTGAGGCTAATCATCCCTTAGCGTTTCAAGCCAATGAATTTGAGGTTTTTTTCGTCCCCAATAAGCAGCGGCATACTTATCCGCACCATCAAGTTTTGGCCCTTGCCAAAACCGGCGAAACTTTGGAAAATGGAAAACCGAAATGGGCGGTATTGGGGACCCTCAGCGAAAGTGAACGGAAGGCTTATCAGAT
>CBFGOM010000177.1:0-13397 GCA_965650385.1 uncultured Oscillatoriaceae bacterium | reverse complement strand
AGATCGCTCGAAGTTTGTTGTTATAAATTCCGCTTCTGCCGCCTCTAAATGGAGGGTAAACGTCAGCTCATACTGACCGTCCCAACTCTCTTCCCCTAGCAGTCCCAATCCAACATTCAAATAGTTGACGGCTGATTCATACGCTGTTGCTGCTTTGGCTTTTTGTCCCGCGATGAGATTAAGGGCGGCGAGTTGATACTTTTCCCCCTGAGAATTTATTAAATTTGCCCCATGGTTCAACTGGTTAACTAGGGCAAAAATATTATCTGTTTGTTCTGCTTGTGTGGTATTTTGTAGCAGCAATTTACCGAGTTTGAGGTGAGTTTGTTTTTTCTGGGCTTCGGGAATTAGAGAATAGGCTGCTTGCTGTATTCGGTCATGCAAAAACTTATAATCAGATTTGGTGCTTTGGAGAGTAAACTCTTGGGATTCGGGTTGACTCAATAGGGATAAATTGTTATAATTATTGCAACCACAAAAAATTAAACCTGATTCGACAGCGGGTTGCAATTGATTTGCTGTAACTGAGAGAGATTCCTCATTAACGATCGCCAGCAATTCTAAATTAAATGTATTACCAATACAAGCCGCTAAGGTTAATGCCTTTTGTGTTGCTGATGGCAATCGGGAAATATTGCGAATCATCAAGTCAACTACGTTATAATCGCTGATACCGACTGCCTGAATTTGGTTGGTATCCCACTGCCATTTTTGGGATTCCCAATTGTAAATCAATAAAGATTCCCCATAAAGGGTCGTTAGGAGTTGGATTAAGAAAAAGGGATTTCCTTGAGCTTGATTGAATAAAAGTTTTGCTAACGCTTTGGACTCAAGGGATTGATTTAAAGCATCTTGGACTAACTCTTCCACATGAATCAACTGTAAAGGTTCGAGGAAAATTGTCTTGACGGCTGCCCCGACTTTTTCTAAGTTTTCTAAAGTCTGAATGAGTGGATGGATGGCAGAAACTTCGTTGTCTCGATAAGCTCCTATCAACAATAAATACTGACTATCCGAATCGCTAATTAAGGTTTCAATTAATTTCAATGAAGCGGAATCAGCCCATTGCAAGTCATCCAAAAAAACTACCAGGGGATGTTCTTTCCGGGTAAAAACACTAATAAATTGTTTGAGGACTTGACTGAAGCGGTTTTGCGATTCTGTAGGGCCTAATGCAGGAAGAGGCGGTTGTTTACCGACAATGAATTCAACTGCTGGAATAACATTAACGATCGCCTGTCCATTGGGTCCCAAGGCAGCCAGCAATTTTTCTTTCCATTGTTGGATTTGGGCTTCGTTTTCAGTGAGAATTTGCCGAATTAAAGACTGAAAGGCTTGAATCAGAGAATCATAAGGAATATTGCGCTTGAATTGGTCAAATTTCCCACTAATAAAATAGCCACGATGTTTGACTAAAGGTTTTTGAGTCTCCTGAACTAGGGCCGATTTACCCACGCCGGAATAACCTGCAACGAGAATCAGTTCAGCCGCCCCCCCACAGACTCGTTCAAATGCTGCTAATAATGTTGCGAGTTCTCGGTCCCGTCCATACAGTTTTTGGGGAATTTCTAGTTTACCTGAAACGTCTTGTTCTCCTAAACTAAATTCATTAATTACACCCTTGTCTTGCCATTGTTTTAGACAAATTTCTAAATCTTTTTTTAACCCAAATCCACTTTGATAGCGATTTTCTGCGGTTTTTGACAATAATTTCATAACTAGGTTAGAAACCGCAACAGGAATCTCGGGAACGAGTTCAGTGGGGGGAACTGGCATCCGGGCAATATGACAGTGAACTAGTTCGACTGCCTCCTCTGCTTGACAGGGTAATTCTCCCGTGAGCATTTCATAAAACGTCACCCCTAATGAGTAAAAATCGGTACGATAGTCGATCGCCCGATTCATTCGCCCGGTTTGTTCTGGGGACATATAGGCGAGGGTTCCTTCCAGGCTATTGGGATGCACTGCTGGTGCAGTTTCTCTGGATAATTTAGAGGCGATCGCAAAATCAATGAGCTTGACCTCTAAACTCTCAGGCTGAATAATAATATTGCTGGGTTTAATATCTTTATGAATCAGTTTAAATTGATGAATTTCCCCTAAAATTTGCGCCAATTGAATCCCTAATTTTAAAACTCTCTCAACGTCTAAATAATGTCGATTTAAAAAGGTTTTTAGAGAAACTCCACCTGTATCAGGTAAAATTAAAATGGGCAAGTTACTACTAATTTCTAGGGTCAAAGGCTGAATAATCCCCGCTAACTTTAAGTCTTGAGTTATCTCATATTCGTGATAGAGTTGAGCAATATCCGTCACACTGGCATACTCTGTACCCAGGGCTTTTAAAATCACCGGCAATCCATCCGCTTCTCGAATCCCTCGATACACTACCCGCTTACTATTGCGGTAAATTTCTTCCCTAATCTGATAACCACTTAGTTCAATCATTGTTCTCCCTGCCTGCTTCTGTTAATAAATGTTAATTTGTATGAATAGATACAGACAAATTAAACCTCCAGGATTAACAGATTGTTCCCTTGATGAAGTCTATTTAAAATTTACGCTTAATAAATGAATTAAGTTCCCAAATTGGGAATAAATTTAAATAAAGCTTGTCCCCTATTTAGGAATGATGCCACCCGCTCAGATATTTCTATGAGTTTAACATCTGGGAGAAGCCCACTTGAGGGGATCTCCAATGAAACAAACAGGCCCTGAGTGACTAGATAAGCGGTTGAGTATTTCAACTGGAACAGTCTCGGGAGGCAGATGCTGGCCCTCCTAAAATGAGCCTAATAACTCTGGGAAACGCCATAGTAGCTTATGCTCATTGAGGGCTTAATCTCGGAAATATCGAGGACGTGAAAAGGTATAATTTAAGCAGAATAAGGTTTCGAGGATTAGTCTGGAACGTAAGCCCCCAGACCAAAACCCGAGGACTCCCCAACTATTTCTCCAGATAGAGACAAGCCTGGGAAAAATAGGCGTATAACTGATTAAATCAGAAAAAGCCTAAAATTTGATCAGGGCTTGAGTCCTGATTTTGACCGGATTTTAAACTCTGGAAAAATCAAGACTTGATTGCGGATTAAACAAAAGATTTACATGGACTCTCATCCCCTGATTTAGGAGGAATAATCCAGATGATCCCTAAATTGATTGCACCCAAGTCTAGGGCAAATGTTACTCCCCAAACCGGTCAATTTACTCCTCGTCCTTTTGCGCCGAAAGGACAAGCGAAAATAGAGAGTGCAGCGGCCCCTCTTATCCCACAATTCGTCCAAAATCGTCCGGTACTCTCACGGCTCATGAACCCCGAATCGGTGACGCCTACATTCCCGCTTGAATCGGCAGAACTGTCTTCGGATATCCCTGAAAATCAGGGCAATTTAGGGGAGAGAATTCACCGAAAAATACAGGGGGTGAACCGCCTGGAAAAGGGGTCGGGGATGCCACCGGGACCCCCTTCCCCACTGCGTTTTTCTATCCAACCTAAGCTGACAGTGGGTGCGGTGGGTGATCGCTATGAGCAAGAAGCGGACCGGGTGGCGCGGCAAGTGGTTAACCAAATCCATGCCCCCCGAGTGATTGCTCACAGTAGTGAACCGACTCCGGTACAACGGAAAATCTCGGTTCAGACATCTGGGGAGGGGGGAGCAGTTTCTCAGGAATGGGAAGGGGAGTTAAGCCAAGCTCGAACAGGAGGAAACCCCCTGGCGGCGGAGGTAAAAGGGCCGATGGAGCAAGGGTTTGGTGCAGATTTTAGTGGGGTGCGTGTGCATACCGATGGGAGAGCCGATCGCCTAGCGCGATCAATTCAGGCAAAGGCGTTCACTACGGGGGAAGATCTGTTCTTTCGCCAGGGGGCATACCAGCCGGGGAGTCGGGGAGGACAGGAGTTAATTGCCCATGAGTTGACCCATGTGGTACAGCAAAGTGGGGGGAAAGTCTATCGATCGCCACAAGCAAGCGCCTCTTCTGCCTTAAACAATCCAACTACAACGAGCCCACGTTATCCAATCACCGTGGGGATTTCCGGTTCCCTCCAGGCTCTACAGCGTGCTTTTGATGCCAATAATCCCTCCAGTTACGACAACGATGGGGGTCATGGATATGGGGATCATGGCGCACAAACCACCGCAGAACAGCACAAAGAGAGACTCAAGACAGGTAAAACCCCCTCGGGACGGATGGCAGATATATCGGAGAGTTCGAGTAAGTTTGCGTCGGATGCGGTGATGAAAACAGCGATCGCCAAGGCTGTCATTGATGCAGCGAAAGATTCAGTCTCTAAAGGAAAAAAGAAAAGTAAAAAGCGCATTACCCTTGCTTACAATATTCCGGGTGCAGGCATTTCATACAAACTCGATCCGTCCGGTAACGATCAAGTGTTAGCAACCTCCGTGGATTGGGTGGTGATTGTTTTGGAGCAAACAGGTACAGGTAAGTGGGATAAAGACTATGATAAAATTATTACCCTGTTTCCTCAAGCCAGTCCCCCGAAAGAATACGATAATAAAACACCCTAATTCACCCTTCAATTTTTACTCATCATGGAAGATTCTAAACTTTTTGAAATTTTGCAGGAATTGGTACAAGTTACCAGCGGTCATGCTGCTTCTGAAGAGACCCTTGAAGAGTTGCGGGATGTGATTGAGAATAGCGATTTAGAGGACCCTGAAAAGGTTCCGGATTGGTTGTTAGATCTCTTGAGCGGGTTAGTTGAAAAACGGATTATTCCCCGTTCTCCTCAAACGGCTGCTGCGAAAGAGGGGGCGTCTTCTCATAACTTTTTAGTCGAATTGGCCGATGTAATTGAGATGAATTGGGTAGAGTTTGGGGAGTATTTTCTAATGCAGTTTCCTCTTCTGGGGTTGGAGGCAAAAGTTTCAATTGAAGAAGGCACTTACGCCGTTCGTCCGATCGCAGAAACGTAAAGGCGATCGCACTCTATCCACCCAGTCACCAAGGGTCATCTAGTTTTTTCAACTTGTCAGGATTTCCCGTTAAAATCCTACCCCAATTCACCGCCTTAAATCGAAACTTCTTGCTGTAAGCGTATTCTCTGCAAGAGTTGGGTTGCATCTTCGGAGGATAAAGGACGACTGAAGAAATAGCCTTGAATTTCTTCACAGTCTAACATCCGTAGGCAATCTAATTGTTCCTGAGTTTCTACTCCTTCGGCAACAACATTTAAATGTAACCCATGTCCTAAAGCAATCACTGCACGAGCGATCGCAATATCTGCCGGTTCTACGGTCAAATCCTTCACAAAAGAGCGGTCTATTTTTAACGTATGGAGAGGAAACTGTTTCAGATAACTCAAAGAAGAATATCCCGTTCCAAAATCATCCAACGCAATATTCACCCCCATCTTTTCTAAATCCCTTAATAACTGGCGGGTAAAGTCCACATTGAGCATAGCCGCAGTTTCTGTAATTTCTAAGGTCAAATACTGAGCATCTAACCCGGTTTCCTCTAAAACTTGGGCAACTTTTTGGACTAAGCCAGGTTGTTGAAACTGTCGAACCGAGAGGTTTACCGCGATGGGAATTGCTGATAAACCCGCTTCTATCCAGGCTTGATTTTGACGACAAGCTGTCTTTAAAACCCATTCTCCAATGGGCATAATTAACCCGGTTTCTTCCGCAAGAGGGATAAATTTCGCCGGGGAGACTAAGCCTAATTCTGGATGGTTCCAACGCACTAATGCCTCCATCCCCTTAATTTCCCCTGTTTTAATATTCACCTTGGGCTGAAAATCTAGGGTGAATTCGCCCCGGTCTAATGCCCGGTGTAGTCTATTTTCTAACTCTAATAACTCACTCGCTAGAACATCAAAAGATGGGGTGTAAATTTCATAAGTATTGCGGCCTTTTTCCTTGGCTCGATATAGGGCAGAATCAGCGTGTTTAATCAAGGTTTCCCCATCCTCACCATCTTGAGGATAGAGAGCAATTCCCAAACTGGTACTGATATGAAGATGGTGATTTTCAATAGAAAAAGCAGGCTTTAAGGTTTGAATAATCTGTTCGGCAATCTTCGTCGCAGCAACCCGGGAAGAAACCTGGGGAAGGATAATAGTAAACTCATCCCCTCCCCAGCGAGCGATTATATTCTGATCTCCCAAAGTCGCTTTGAGTCTCGCCGCTACTCCTTGTAATAATTTATCCCCGATCGCATGACCCAGGGTATCATTAATCGTTTTAAACCGATCCAAATCCAAGAACATCACCGCTACCTCACTAGTCGTATTTTTCGCCTGTTCCAAAATCTCAAATAAGCACTCATTTAATAAATTTCGGTTAGGTAAATCCGTCAGGGAATCGTGAAAAGCTTGATAGCGAATATGCTGTTCAGCCAACGTTGCATCGGTGATATCCCGAAAGCTAAACACTCGTCCCACTCGGTTATTCCCAATCATTTGCGGGCGAGAATAACACTCTAAAATTCTCCCTTCTTTCAATTCCAGGGTATCCCAAAATTCCACATTGGGGGAATTGCGCCATTTCCTAACTTGACTGAGGCAGTCTTGGGGCTGTTTTAACTGCGTTAATAAAATTTTTAATCCTTGCGTAAAGGTTCCTTGTTTTAGCCAAGACGGGGAAATTTTCAACAACTCAATGAATTTTTGGTTATAGCTGGTGATACGACCCTTTTGGTCGATCGCTAAAATTCCATCCGCTGTAGATTCTAGGGTTGCCTGCAATAAAGATAGCGAGTTTTCCAGCCGTTCTTCGGCTTGTTTGCGTTGAGTGATATCCTCAACTGTGCCTTCATAGCCAATAATTTGTCCCTCAGAGTTCCGAATCACCCGGGCATTTTCTGAGATCCAAATGATACTCCCATCTTTGCGATACACTTGAGATTCAAAATTCCAAAACGCATCGGTATTTTGGAGGAGGTGAACGAATTGGGTCCGGCGATTTTTGTCTACATAAACCTGATATTCAATATTCTGAACGGTTGCAATCAGTTCTTCGGGTCCATCATAGCCATAGATTTGGGCTAACATGGGATTCACGGTGATATAACGTCCGTTGAGGGTACTTTGAAAAATTCCTTCAACAGCATTTTCAAAAATGCGGCGATATTTTTGTTCGGCTTGCTTTTGTTCCGTTTGAGCCTGTTGAAGTTTAAGGAGAGCTTTGTGGAGTTCTTCACTCCGTGCAGCGGCGATCGCACTCAGATATCGTTCTCGTTCTGCTTGTTCCCGTTTGGCATCCATAATGCTCAGAGTATGAGCGTTCCACCCAATCGCCGTTGCTAATAGAAGGGTATTAAATACACTTAATACGGCAATTGCTACGCCCCGATCATAGAGATGTAATTGCGTCCCTTGGAGGATTAATCCTCCCAACAAGGGAGGAAGAACTAAAGCAGCGATCGCCTGGGGTTGCATCAGTAGGCGTAGGGTGCGATCGCTGGTTAATAAGGCAACCGGTCCTCGGTCCGGATTGGCTAACAACACCCCCACAGAAAGTAATATAAAACCGACACTGGTATGCAATGCCATTTCCGTAGTGCGTCCGAGACCATAAAATGCAGAAATACCGTATAAATAACCCAGTAATCCTAAAAATCCGATCGCCCAAGCTATCACACTCAAATACTGTGCTATCTGATAGCGTTTTTGTTGAGAAAAAACCAGTGCACAACCCAATAATACAAAATTAAAAGCCGTATTAGGAGCCATCCGCCCGGGTAGGGAAGTCCCGACTGCATTAGCTGTTTCTTGAAAAAGCCATTGATCTATCCCTAAATTAACATTTAAAATATACTGAAATAAGGTCAACACCCCAATCAAAATCGGCAAGTAAGATAAAGTGGGCAGGATTGAGGATACAAGATGAAGTAGCCGGTTTAGAATACCTATCGCTGTTTTATTCAGGGGTCGCCGCCGATTGTGGTACGATGACTTGTGGCGCGATCGGGACTGTTTACGTCCCAATTGCCACAGAGAAAGACCACAGACAATAAAACTAATCGCCGTATTGGCTTTCATCGTCACGAGTCCCGGCCAAACACTTTTGAGAGCAGGAATATTGAAAATCCAGCCCAGCAGCACTATCAAACCAATCAGAGTCACTGCAATGCTCATCCGTTGAGACACCAATTGCAGGGATGCGATCGCACTGGAGGTTGTAGGAGGGTTGGAATATCGATCTACCATTGGGATTTGCCCGCCTCTACATTGAGTCAGCATTTTCTAATTATCCTTATTTTTCAGACTAAATTGACTTGAACTTCAAGAAGTGGCGGTCACCCCTCTCCTGGTTTAGACTCTAACGGATCCATGCCCCCGCATTTCTGTAGTCTATTTTGCAGTTTTTATATTTTTTTTATGTTTTGCTAAATATGACAAGGTAAGGTCACCCCTTTAATTCAAATTCCCCAGGAGTAACCCCATCACTAAATCAAAAAAATATTGGGTGTAATCTATCACCCCTAAAATGTCAAACAATGGGACAATTTATCCCTGAAAATTTCCGGCTCAACATCCCCAATTATCGGTGCTAAAATCCAATCTACTTAACCGAACCCCATTCTTTAAATTAAGCTTGTAGAACTTTTTGACTTCGGCAACCTTGTTTAACAGGGAGTTCAATCCAAAATTCAGTTCCCTCACCTGGGGTAGAAATACACTGAATCTGACCGCCATGCTTTTCCACGACGATTTGATGACTAATAGACAACCCCAACCCGGTTCCTTTTCCCACGGGTTTGGTTGTAAAAAAGGGATCAAAGAGAGAGGCGAGAACCTCAGAACTGATGCCTGCGCCATTATCCCCAATTTGAATCACGACTCGCTCACCCTCGCTCAGATGAGTGCGAATATAAATCGTAGGAAGAAACTCCTCGGGACTGGAAAAGTCCGAGGAGACAAGCTGTTCTTGGGCTAATTTCCACCCTTCGTTTTCCTCGCCCCAATCTCCCCGTTTGATTTCTAAAGCATCGATCGCATTTCCAATCAAATTCATGAATACTTGATTAAGCTGACAGGGAAATCCTTCGATTGTCGTAATCTTACCATAATCTTTAATGATATTAATAGCATGACTTTTCCCATTTGCCTTGAGGCGATTTTGTAATATCAAAAGGGTGCTTTCAATGCCTTCATGAATATCCACTTGTTTCATAATCGCTTCATCTTTTCGAGAAAAATCACGCAAAGATAGCACGAGTTGATGCATAGAATCTGAGCCTAACTTAATTGAAGATAAGGTTTTAGGCAAATCTTTTTCAATAAACTTAAAATCAACTTCTTCCAAATATTCACTGATTTGGGGGTCAGGATGGGGATAGTTTTGTTGATACAGTTCGATGATTTCTAGCAATTCTTGAACATAGGCGATCGCATGGTTAACATTCCCATAAATAAAACTCACGGGATTGTTGAGTTCATGGGCAACATTCGCCAGGAGTTGGCCTAAACTCGACATTTTTTCGCTCTGAATCAGACGATCTTGGGCGTTTTTTAATTCCCCTAGGGCTTGGCTTAATTCAGCCGCTTGGGACCGAGCGAGGGTAGCTGCAATCTGGCTTTGACGATACAGTTCTGCTTGCTGACGGGCAAGGGCCTCTTGCTGACGATTACTTTCGAGTTGATATTGACTGACGATCGCATCCAAGTCATCAAGCAAGGGTCCACTTGCTGCCTCTAGGATATAACGCAGATGGGGATTTTCCCAGGTCCATTCCCCATCTGCGGAGGCGATCGCCTCATTGACTGCGGCAATATAAGCTTTAATTTTCCGATCTAAATCGATCGGAGGTTCAAAGTACATGGATTTGACCGTGGGAGAGGGATGTCCCGGTAATTGTAACGCCGCATCCCCATACAGCAGCCCATTATGGGATTTTTCCATCAAGGTGATAGTTTCGCGCAAAGCCGAACGCCATTTTGTTCTATCTTCCGCTGTCTCAGAGCGTTCTAGTTGCAAGGCAAAAAGTGCGGTCCGTTGAGATAGCATTCGCTGGCGACCACTGATATTGACTACTGCCGCATTAATCTCTCGCATAGTTTGTATCTCGGCCATCTGAAAACAGTTGGTCAAACCGAACACGGCTTTTGACTCCACATCGAATAAATAGAGTTTTTTTCCCCTACAGGACTGACGCGTTACCTTTATCTGGATAGAGGGGATTTGTCAATCGCCCCTATATTGAGGGTTGGCTCAAAGAATAGGCGTAAGTCCTGCCCTATATCTTTTTTATGCCGATTCAGGGAATGAGTTTGTAGTTGAAGTTACAGAGTTTTCACCCAATGCTATTTTTTATGTTAATTTATGTATGTTTTACATGACGTTTTTTAAAGTTTTTCAACAAATAAAAAATACTCAAACCGCTCCTGTGCGATCGCACTTAAGTCCGGGTCATCGGCGCAATCCCCTCAGATTCTGGCCCTCCAGCGGATTAGCTGGCTCCCCCCATCAAAGACGGAATCGCATCCATTGCTGAATCTGATGCTCGCACTTTACCCCCTTGACGGATGGGAATGACAATCCGAAACTCAGTCCCCTGACCTAGTTCAGATATACAAGAAATCGACCCGCCATGCCGTTCCACTACGATTTGATAACTAATCGACAGTCCCAAACCCGTTCCTTTGCCTTCCGGTTTTGTGGTGAAAAAGGCTTCAAAGAGCTGTTCTCTGACTTCCGGGGTCATCCCGGGTCCATTATCCGCCACTCGAATCGCCACCGCCTCATCCCGCAAGACTTCCGTGCGAATCCAAATAGTCGGCAAGGGTAATTGATACACAGGGAGGGGAGATTGAGACAAATCCTGATCGGATAAGGACACTTCGCCGGTTGCACCTCCCGTTTTCTTCCCCTGGCGATCGCCTTTGTTTAAGGGATGTCCATTCCCTTCCGCCGAATTGTTCCATTTGCCGCTCATTTCTTCTAAGGCATCGATCGCATTCCCGATCGCATTCATAAAGACTTGATTGAGTTGACTCGGATAACATTCCACCAGGGGAAGATCTCCAAACTGTTCGATAGTGGCGATCGCCCCACAATAGGGATTAGCTTTGAGTCGGTGATGCAGAATTAACAGGGTACTTTTCAACCCTTCGTGAATGTCCGTAACTTTGAGTTCCCCAGTATCAGCGCGGGAGAAGTTGCGCAGCGATCGGGCCAATTCCCCAATGCGTTCGGCACCCACTCGCATAGAAGAAATCATTTGGGGGAGATCTTCAAGGAGGTAGTCCAGTTCGATTTCCTCACTGTAGGCGCGAATTTCTTCCGGGGGTTCCCCATAGTATTTTTCGTAGAGTCGCAACAATTGCATCAACTCTTGGAGATACTTTGTAGCATAAGAGAGATTGCCATAGATAAAATTCACCGGGTTATTGATTTCGTGTGCGACCCCTGCCACTAAAGACCCCAAACTCGATATTTTTTCCGTTTGTATAAGTTTCGCCTGAGTCTGTTTCAGTTCGTGGAGAGCCGTTTTCAGCTTGAAAGCTTGGGCCTTAGCAGCAGTCGCCGTAATACAGCTTTGGTCATAAAGTTTGGCCTGATCAATAGCGATCGCAATTTGTGTTGCCACATCTTGAAGCAACTCCACCTCACTTTCGGTCCAAGGATGAATAGAACTGCCATGCAGACAAACGAGCGCTCCTTTTTGTCCGGAATGGGTTTGAACCGCCACCGCCAGTAATGAGCGGATAGAGCCGCCTTGTAAGCGATCGCGACTTTGGGAGTCCAGTTGAGGATCGGCAATCACATCATCAAGTTGCAGGAGTTGAAGCTGTTGCAGAGCCTTTCCCAGAAGCGGAATTTCTGCGAGGGGATTGTCGGTACAATCCGGAGATTGCATGGGGTCGCGCGCCTCTTGGCTGGGTTCGTAAGTGGGTGGATTGCAGTCGGTATTGTACCATAAAAACTGACAGCGGTCAATGGAGAGGAGATTGCGAATTTCGCTGACGGCGGTTTTTAAAATCGTGTCGATATTGAGTGAGGTATTAATTTGACTAGAGAGGCGGCGCTTGAGGAGTTCCACCCGCGATCGCAGTTCTCGAAACCGAGTTTCCGAAGCGACTAGTTCCGCTTGAGTGCGTTCCAACCGTTCATTTGTCGCTTTGACTTCCGCCATTGCCATCTCCAGTTGCCGGGATTTTTCTTCCATTTGGCAACTATATTGAATCGCCTGGGACACCTCCCCCAACATCTCGATCGCCACCGCCGAGACACTTCCACTCACCGTTTCTATACCCAACCAAGGCAAAGGGGCGATCGCATCAGGCGTTTCCCAGACAATTTTAAACTGTCCATTTGGTAAAATTTCTCCGATGCGACAAGTTTTGCAGATATGATTATTCGCCTCAATCCGCACCACTCCCCCGGGTGCTTCAAACGTTTGATTATAGGCCGCTTTTCTCACCTGTTCTACATCAAAGGTTCCCGCTGTTTCTACCGATTGTTTCCATAAATACACTTGTGTATAAGCCGCTTCAATCGGATCACTCGTTACCCGGTTTTTTCCATAACGGGCCTGAAAATTGTGTACAAATTTTTGATTTTGGGGGGTATTCACACTTTGGAAATAACCCCAGGTTGCATAATGTCCCGTTGCCGCCTCCCCAATCCGGCGCACTTCATCTTCCGCCACACTAACCGCCAGAATGGGAAGCTCTGTTGCGCTAATTCCCGCTTTGCGATATTGGTGATAAAAGGCAATATTGCTATCTCCATTTAAACTATTAAAGACTAAATCAGGTTGAGTTGCTTGAATTCGTGGGATAATATCTTGAAAGTCTTGTTCCCCCAACAAAATATATTCTTCTCCCACAATTTCTCCCCCTTGTTGTTTCAGGTGGGCACGAATAATTTTGTTAATTGTCCGGGGAAATACATAGTTTGAGCCAATCAAGTAGATACGCTTGCCTTTATTGGCGATCGCCCAAGAGAGGGCTGGTTCCACTTGCTGATTCGGACAGATGCCCGTATAGAAAATATGTGCAGAAGATTCCAGACCTTCATATTCCACAGGATACCAGAGTTGGGCATTAAACTCCTCTAAAACCGGTAGAACCGCTTTGCGTGATGCGGAAGACCATCCTCCAAAAATCGTCACCACTTGCTCTTGTTCGATGAGCTTACGAGCTTTTTGAGCGAATTGGGCGGGTAAAGATGCGCCATCTTCAATCACAGGTTCTATGGCTTTTCCGAGTACACCCCCAGCGGCATTAATTTCAGCGATCGCCATCAACTCTGCATCTTTGAGGGATGCTTCTCCAATTGCCATCGTTCCACTCAGGGAGTGCAATATTCCCACTTTGACACTGGACTTGCAGTGGTTCCCGGTTTCGCTCGTTTTACTCATGGCTGACTCTTCAAACACCTCGATATTCTGGACTAGGCCCCGATAAATTAGGGCGGCTTAGGTTT
>CBFGOM010000176.1:0-13403 GCA_965650385.1 uncultured Oscillatoriaceae bacterium | reverse complement strand
GAGCTAACTGCGATCGCACCTGATTCAGTTGAGAATCTAATTCCCCAGAATGTTGATGAGCTTGTTCTAACTCAGTTCGCACCTGGTTCAATTGAGCGTTTAATTCCGCTGAATGTTGATGAGTTTGCTCTAACTCAGTTCGTACCTGATTCAATTGAGCGTTTAATTCCGCTGAATGTTGATGAGCTTGTTCTAACTGAGTTCGCACCTGATTCAGTTGGGATTCAATGTCCTTAGAATGGTGTTGCGATCGCGTTAACTCAGTTCGTAACTCATTCAGTTGAGTGTCTAATTCTCCTGAATGTTGATGAGCTTGCGCTAACTCAGTTTGGAGGGTTTCTGTTTGGCGAGTAGAAGCTTCTAATGCGGACTGAATTTCCTGTAATTGAGCATTTAATTGAGCCGTTTGCGCGTGAGCTTGGGCGAGTTCAGTGTTCTTTTGCGCCAGTTCCGATTCCAGAGACTCAGATTGTTTCGCCTGTGCCAATTGCTGCCGAGTTCCCTCTAGTTCCGATTGGAGTTGCGCCGTTTGTTGTGTGGCTTGTTCCAGGGTAGCCCGAATCTCCTCTAACTCAGATCGCAATTGACCCGAATGCTGAGTCGCTTGCTCTAAATCCGATTGTAATTGAGCGTTGCGTTCCGTGGCCGTTTGTAATTCTTGAGCGGTAGTATCCAATTGAGACGGGACATCAGAGGAGGTTTCTGAGGGAGAAGGCGCAGGCATGGTAACAGGTTCTTTATCCAGGGGTGCAGGGGACGAGTGGACCTCCTGGGTCGCGGGTTCTGGGGCGGCGGGGACATCGAGGATCGGCGGTAATGCCACGGAAGGAAGTTGCAACCCGGCAGCGGATAAGCGCTCAATTAAGGTTTGATTGGCCTGAATTCGGAACCAGGAATAGACAGACTGGGCGGTTTCCGGGCTAATCCGCTCAATGGCCTCCAGTTCAGCGACTTCAGCTTTAGCGAGGTCTGCAACCGTCGCAAATTCTTGGGTAAGCAGTTGGGCCGTGGCCCGACCGACTTGGCGAATGCCCAAACTGGCGAGGACTCTGGACCAGGGGAGGGATTTGGATTTAGCGATCGCCTTGAGTAGGTTTTTCGCCGATTTTTTCCCCATCCGTTCTAGGGTGATCAGTTGGTCCGCGTTGAGTTCGTACAGGTCCGCAACGGATTTAACCAGTCCATGTTCAATGAGTTGGTGTGCCAGTTTTTCTCCCAGTCCGCTAATTTCCATTGCGTCTCGACTGGCCCAATTGAGTAGGCTGTAGGGAAGAATGGGATCACAGGAGGAATTAATGCAGCTTATTTCATCATCGGTCGTCCGAATGACTGGGGATCCGCATTCTGGGCAGTGGGTCGGCATTTTAAAGGGCTGACTGCCGGAAGACCGGTCTTCTGCAATCACTCCCACTACTTCAGGCATTTTGTCGGTTCCTCCATGACACAGGAGGAGGGTATCACCGATTTGGGGGTTTAACTCGGTGAAGCGATCGCTGCCGAGGAAGGTGGCGTACTCAATTTTAGTACCCTCTACCTCAACGGGTGCAATCTGCGCGATCGGGGTTAAATGGCCGTTGCGTTCAACTTTAATTTTTATGGCTTCGATGTGCGCTCGGACTTCTTTTGTGGTAATATCGGTCGTCACTTCTTTTTACCTCCTCTAATCCTTTTCTTTATTGGTTAACATTGAGGATCGTCCTCGGGTGATCGGGGATCGACGCTAAACTATTAAGTCTGGCATAGAAGACACTATTTTAATTGAAAACTGGGTGGCTTCTAAGTCTTAAAAAGAATAAAAATAGACGGGTATTCTATTTGGCCCCCAACCTGCCCGCTTCAATCCACGGCAACTCCAGCGGGGATCAGGTGTGATTCAATCAGCAGGGGCGCTTTACCTGAGAGGGAAGAGAAAGGGTCTCAGCGGTTGAATCCAGGGTGTACCCCCTAGCGATCCATCCCGAATGGGTCATTCTGCTGGGTTCGGGGCAGTTCCTGAAGCGGGGTGAGTTTGGGTTGGAGTTTCAGTTGTTGCTTTAACTGGTTGATCTCGCGGGAGAGTCCGGAGATGTCTTCATAGAGGGAGGCGATCGCTTCGGTCTGTTGCATTTGGTTTAAACTATCGCTTAACCGGGCCACGATGCGGCTTAATTTAGACAGTTGGGCCATTTCCGGTCGGGCGTTAAACTTTTGAGTCAGGGTATCCACCTTCCGGGTAAGAATCAAATCGGTTTGTTGTAACTTTTGAATTTCCCCTTCTAATTGCTGGAGGTAAGGAGAAAGGACTTCGCGGCGATCGGCTTCTACTTGCAAAATTTGACGATGCAGTTTGTCAAAGTCTTGTAAGTCAATAATCGGGCGTTGCGCTAAAAATTGAACCGCTACATTCAAGGAGGCAATTTTGGCCTCAAACCGGGTCAAATCAAAAGGTTCGGTAAATTCAGAAATTTGTTTTTGCAGGGCGTCAATTTTCAAGCTTAAGTTATCGTAAACTTTTGAGGTCATAAACGCTGCTTTTCCCTCAATCATAGTCACGGATTTATTCAGTTTTGATAATTCTTCATTGACTTCTGATAAATTAATAGGAACTGGCTCAGGGATGGCTTTTAATTGTCGGTCTAGTTCTGATAACTTTAGCTCGATTTCAGAAATCACTAAGGGGATTTTCTCATCAGGTGATACCTCTCGACGTTTCTGGTTAATAAAATTTAGCCAGAGGGCAAGGGTGACAGGGGCAGCAGCATAAGCCGCCTGTTTGGCGATCGCTGCTATCACTGTCCCCGCAATGGAACACACTAATAATAGCAATTCGGTTGTTTCAAGCCAATGATGTGGTTTAACCCGTTCCTTAAATTGGATGAGTAGATGCTCCTGTTTCGACATGGAATGATACCCATTTAAAGTGATGAATTTACCTAAAAAGAGATGCTAAAAAAGTTTAAATTCAATAGTAAAACAACCTTTTAAGCCGCATGAATGAGACCGACTTTCTCCTAGGACTTCTGAGAGTTTTTTTCGGGTTCATCGATAGAAGCTTTGAACCCTGGATGAAGGCGATCGCCGTTGAACCGTAGGGCGCCATTCCCCTCTTAGAGTCAGATGGAATCAAGGGGAAAAACAACTGAATTTTCTATCCTCATCAGAGCAATACCTGTAGAAACCCGGTGGTAAAAAAACAGGGTTTTTACCCCTGAGTGTCCTAATCCCCTAGAGTCTCAGGGAGAGGTTTTCAAATCCTCCCTTGCTCCTCGCCCAGTTGTCAAGAGTCCGACCCCAGGTAAGCTGTCCTCCTTTTGCTTCAATTCTCTTTCATCTCCCTCCCCTTCTCTGTTGAGTTCTGCTGTGATGATTGTAGCGAAAATAAGCTCAACTCTCCATCGCTTAGGTTCCAAACCCTCTCCCTCTTCGCAATCCCCCGTTCCCTTCACTAGCGAACTAGACTCAACTCCCTCTGCCTCTGAAGACGACTGGGATACCCCCTTCCCTCGGTTCTACCCTTTGGGCGATCGCCACTCATCCCTAAAAGCATTTGATAGACTATAAGCATACTTCCATTTACAGGACTGATGATCATGACTGAACCTATGCGTCCACAAGATCCCATCGGAACTCCTTTCCAAGAACCTGTCATCACCTCTTCCCAAGAACCTGTTATCCCGATTGACCCCGAAGTACAAACTAATTCAAACGTTCGGGTTGAAGAGTTTAAGCTCAATGGAGATGACTTAGTAAAAAAAGTTAGAGAACTAATTCAACAAGGAAATGCCCGACGAATTGTCATTAAAAATGAAGAGGGTCACACATTAATTGAAATTCCTCTTACCGTTGGCGTTGTTGGGGGAACTATTGGCGTGGCATTATTTCCCGTGGTGGCAGCGGTTGGGGCCATTGGTGCAATGGTCGCTCGTCTCACCCTAGTGGTTGAAAAAAAAGAACCGTAGACGGCTGATAAACCGCATAAAAAATCCCCTCTCTTCCTTTTTTTGCAGCCTTTTAAAATGTTGTAATCGGTTTTCTTTATATCCAATCCATCCCGGATTTATGGATCAAATTAAGCAAAAGAGAGGGATAATTCATAAATTACCCCTCTCTTTCAAAATATTCCCTTAAAAATTCAGCGGTAAGTCCCCGTTTAACATTACCCTCTCTCCGTGGGTTAGATTCCGTTAACCGCACCCTTGAGGGGGTATTTTTTTACATCTTTTTTGCTTCAGCTAACAATTCCAAAACTGAACCATTGGTCCAACCAAATCCAATTTCATTGGTATTGTAACCAAAAACAATTTCATTGGAAACTTCTGAAGAACAGGAGAGAACGTCATATTTTTCTAAGAGAGTGCCGGTTTTTTCAAATTCTTGGGTGACTAAATTAATGAATTTACCCCCAATGCGATCGCCTTCACGGCGATATCCATAGCGATACAATCCTTCTACCGCAATTAAGGTTAAAGGTGCCCAACCAAAGGGCGCATCCCATTGATTGCCGGTGACATGAGAACTGGTGAGCAATCCTCCGGGGGCTTCAAATAACTCCAAGTTTTCTACCACTCGTTGCGCTTGTTCTTCTGATGCCAGTCCAACCCACAACGGATAAAACGTAGTGGCAAATTCATAGAGGCGGCGTTCATTGGTTCGGAAGTTATAATCTAAGTACAAACCGGAGGGTTCATCCCAGAGGAATTTATCGATAAGCTGATGACGAGTTTGAGCCCGTTCATCCCAAGATTCTGCCAGTTGCGGATTGCCTAAAATCCTCAGAATTTGGGCAATATCTTGCTCCATTCGATAGAGTAGGGCGTTTAAACAAACCGGCGCATAATGAATAATATCGATATTAAACGGACCAAACCGGTTCGAGGGGTCAAATCCTGATTCTCTCATGGAGCGATCGCCTTTATAAAAAAGGTCTGTCAGGGTATCAGTTTCTTTATCGTAATACAAGCTCACATCATAGGCCATCACTTCAAATCGTCGATAATATTCTCGGATGCGATCGTAGTGAGTTCGCCCCTGAGCATCAGTTTCTGATACTAGCACTTCCGGGGCGGGTCCTTCTCCCAAGGCACAATAGCGAGAAAGTCCCGTGGATTGGTTTAAGTGAGGCGGGACAATCCAGTAATAGTAATGACTTTCTACCGCCCCCAATAGCGATCGCAACCAGTCTTTATCCTGAGTCTGCTCATACACCGCCAAAATCATTGGGGTTAAAAATGGCGGTTGCGATCGGGATAACAAATAACTGCGATTTGCATTTAAAATCGTTCCATAATGGTCGATTTGATAAATTAGCTGATCCACTTGACTTTTTGCTAATTCTATCTCTTCATCCCGTAATAATCCCAGCACAATAAAATAACTATCCCATCCATACATTTCATTAAACCGCCCTCCCGGTACTACATAATCTCCGGGAAGATACAGCAATCCATGTTCGGTAATTTGGTCAATTTCTGAAGGAAGACTCAACACTTCAATTTGTTTAAATTCCTCGGGGGTTAAAACTTTTTTAAATTCAGCTTCTACCCGAGCCTTATCCTCCATTGCAGAAATATAAATAGGCCACCGTTGGTTATCAGTATGGCCGATTTTTTCATCTTTGGCCGCTTCTAAAATATGAGCATGAGAACGATAGAGAGTTTTCCAAGTTTTTTTGATATATTCTCTCATCGCCGCAATGCGACTTGGACTGGGGAATTCGTTCGGTTGAAAGACATCTGCTATCATGGTTATCAAGAGTTAATATTAAATTAACGGTTTAAAAAAAGAACGAAAATCTATCTCAGACTTTGCACTTTCTTCCATTGTAGCGTTTCTATAAAAAAGCGGGGAGAATGCCCCTCTAATCTCCCATCGGGATGAGGGACTGTTGATTTTATAGGGTTCCTCAACCCCAAATAGAGACGGGAAATACCCGTCTCTAAATCTGCCTTTAGGGGGTTGCCACCGGCTTAATTTGAACGAGGGTCACCCCTGATTAAGAGGATTGACTCATGAGCAAGGCGATTGGGAAATGAGTTAAGGTTTGGGCAATGGACAAACTGCCATCGGTTTGAATGGGTTGTCCTGAAATTGCATCTTGCCAGTGGGACGGGAGTCCGGAAGGCAATTCTAAATGGGTATCTTGCCAGATTTCTCCCAAGGGGAATGTGCCTGGTTGAATGAGATGAGTGAGAAAGCGGGGTGCGATCGCGATCGCTACTTGATTGCCGTGCGATCGGGCAAATCCTACCACATTTTCGCCAAATTTTCCCGACCCTTTCAGGGGGTGATAATCTCCCGTTTGGAACAGTTCAATTGCCTGGGTTCTTGCCTCTAAAATTCGGGCGATCGCAAACAGTTTAATTTTTCCAGATTCCGGATGAGAGAGTAACTCTTTCATTAAGGCTAAAATATCCGTCGAAGTTCCGGTGCGAATCTCCTTTAAAGCGGCTATCCGTTGCTCAAAATCCACAGGACGGCGATTATCGGGGTCAACTAAACTTAAATCCCACAATTCCGTTCCTTGATAAAAATCTGGCACTCCAGGAGTGGTCAATTTTAGTAGCACTTGAGCCAAAGAATTATAAACCCCATAAGCGGCTATTTTCTCTTGGAACAGCTGGAATTTTTGTAAAAATGGATTTTCGGGTGACGGTTGCATTACGGCATCGATAAAGGCCAAAAATCCCTCCTCGTAAGCCGTATCTGGGCGCAACCAAGCGGTATGAACTTTCGCCTCTCGCACCGACTTGATTGAACAATCTTTAACCCGCTGAATAAATTCAGAATACTCGCTTTCTGCAAAGGGGAAAGCCCCTAGCAAGGTTTGATAAAAGAAATATTCATCATTAGCAGTAGGGACCACCTTATCTGGCAGTTTTGTTTTATGTTTTTGATTAATTTCTCGCCAAGCGGTGATTTGCTGTTCCCATTCGTCTGGAATTTCTGAGAGGACATTAATGCGGGCGCGGACATCTTCTCCCCGTTTCGTATCATGGGTAGAAGTGGCATTCATTTTATGAATCCAACTGTCTTTTTGTTGATTATTAAACTCATGAAACTCGTCTAAAGTCAACCCAAACTGGGCCGGATCGCCGCCGACTTCATTGAGAGAAACCAACCGATTATAAACGTAAAAGAGGGTATCTTCAATCCCTTTTGCCATCAAAGGTCCGGTCCATTGTTGAATCCGCATCACGGAATAGAGACGCTGTTCTCGTTCTTCTTCCGTTAAATAATCGGCATTTTCCAGTAACATTAATTTTTCAATAAACTCAAGCTCTTTTCCCTGCAACGGTAGAAGCTGTTTCGCTTGATCAATCACCTCTTGGATATAGTGGCGATCGCGACTGCTGACCCCCTCTCCATTAATATAGGTGCGATAGACGGGGAATGCTACCAGTACCTCTACCAATGCTCGTTTTAGGGAATACAAGGTAAAATCTCGACCCTCCCGGGATTGATTGGCGATGGATTTTAACAAATGTGCCAAGTTGTCCGCATCTCCTGCCATATTGCGATCGACAATCAGATGCTTTTTCTCGAAAAATAAATCTTTGTACCTGTGATTTAATCCCGTAAACTTGCCATAAATTTCACTGAATCGGTCTTGATTATTCCGGTTACAAAATAACCCATTCAGCCGATTCATAAAATCATAGCCACTCGTCCCCTGAATCGGCCAATTTGAGGGCATAACTTCGGCCATTTCCAGAATTTTTTCCACCGTAATATAGATATCCCCTAATTTTTCTCGCAATCGTTGTAAATATTGCTGAGGGTCATAAAGTCCATCTATATGATCGATCCGGACGCCGGTAAATTTTCCTTCCTTAACTAGCTTGGCGATTAAATTATGGGTATCATGAAACACCCGCAGGGTTTCCACCCGAACGGAAATCAGTTCATTCACCGTAAAAAATCGTCGGTAATTAATTTCTTCCGCCCCTACTTTCCAAAAGGTGAGGCGATACACCTGTTCCCGCAGCAACTCTTCCAGTAAATTAAAGCTTTCGGGTATTCCCGGTGTGCCATTAAATTCCTTTAGGTTATCCTGGATAAATTGGCAGATATCACGATTTTGGTCATATAACTCCCACAACAACCCTTTAACAAAGGTCAGTTGATCATATCGTTCTCGCCCCTTGGTTTCTGCGGGAATACTTTTTAGTAAGTAAAGGATTCCCAACAGTTTGATAAACTCGGGATGATTTCGCCCCAAAGTTCTTCGCAGCTTGCCTAAATTATGGGTCAAAAAAGATACATAAGACTCGATGCGGATGGGCAGTTTTAGACTATAATACTGGACGGTTAATCCGGTGGCATCATATTGAAGCTGAATTTCCCCATTTTCCAGACATTCTTGATAAAAATTCCCCAGTAAAGGAGCGAGAACCCCTTCACTAATATCCCCATAAGGCGCATTCCAGGCAATATCAAAATAGTCAAAATAATCCGAGGATGCTCCATTTTCCAGGACATCCATTAGCATGGCATTTTCACTATCATAGGCGGTATGATTGGGGACAATATCTTGCACCCATCCGAGGTCTTTGCCTTGGATTTTTTGAATCAAAGCGTCAAAAGCTTCTGGGGGTCCCAGTTCCGGATTAATTTGGTTGGGGTCTACCACATCATAGCCGTGGGTACTGCCTTGACGCGCTTTAAAAATAGGGGACGCGTAAATATCAGAAATTCCTAAATCTGCCAGATAATCAACGATTTTTTCGGCGTCTGCAAATTGGAATTTAGAGTTGAACTGAATTCTATAAGTAGCTTGGGGAATTCTCATATTTGATTGGGATTGGAATGAAGTAAATGGGTTTCAGGATGGGTTGAACGTCTTTTTCCTTCCCAGGCAGCGCCTGGGAACGAGAGGAACAAGGATATTTTTATCCAGTAATTTGATAAAGTGCAACGGTTAAAGGGGGAATTGAAACAGATTTTTGCGGTTCAATGACTTCCGGTAATGAAGACCCTGAACCTTTCCACTGTTCTTCAGAAGAGTCTAAGATTTTTTGCCAATTCCCCTCGGGAACAGGGGCTTCAAATTTGACGATATTGCTGCTAAAGTTAATCACATAAAAGACTTGATTTGTTTCAGTCCATCGCCGGACGAACAGAAGATTTTCTGCTTTCAAACAGCTACAGTCTAGGGTTTCTTTACTGAGTTTCTTCAGGGCGGGAATAGTGCGACGCAGTTCAATCAATCGGCGGTAAAAATTCCATAAAACCTGGTGTTGCCCTTGTTGATGTTTTTCCCAATTCAGTTGGCATTGAGAAAAGGTGTTAACCTCTTGAGGATTATTAAATGTTCCTGACGCAAAACCTTGTTTAAATTCTTTCTCTTTGTCTTGGCGGATTGCTTCGATGAGATCGGGGTCCGAGTGGCTGACAAAATATAAAAATGGGGCGGTTTCTCCATACTCTTCGCCCATGAATAAAAAGGGTAAAAAGGGAGAGAGTAAAACGGTAGCTGCGGCTAATTTAAGTCCGTCAAAGGAAATCAAATTAGAGAGCCGATCGCCCCCAATTCGGTTGCCCGTTTGGTCATGATTTTGGGAAAATACAATAAATTGATGAGCGGGTTGATCTTTCGCTGAATTTCCATGTCTGCGCTTGCGATGGGGAGCATATTGTCCATCATAAATAAACCCCTCTTTAAAAGATTTCACCAACTGTTCAATTTGACCAAAATCTTGATAGTATCGGTCACTTTCTCCGGTCAATAACGTATGCAAAGCATGATGGAAATCATCACACCATTGGGAGTCGAGCCCATAGCCTCCCAGTTCTTTGGGACGGATCACCCGAACATCGTTTAAATCGCTTTCCGCTGTGATATAAAATTTTCGCCCTTCTTGCTGCGATAAATCCGCTACCGCATCGGAAAGTTCCTGCAGAAAAGGGCGAGCACCCATTTCAAAAATAGCTTGAATTGCATCTAAGCGTAAAGCATCAATGTGATATTCTCGCAGCCAATACAGAGCATTTTCAAGGAAAAAATGGCGAACTCCATCGCTATATTCTTCATCAAAATTTAGCGCTTCTCCCCAAACAGGCCGATATTTATTAGTAAAATAGGGACCAAAATCCGGTAAATAATTCCCTTCAGGACCAAGGTGGTTATAAACCACATCTATAATGACTGCGATACCTTGTTGATGACAGGCATCTACTAATTGTTTTAATTTATCCGGTCCTCCGTAAGAATTTTGGACAGCATAAGGAAACACGCCATCATATCCCCAGTTGCGATCGCCAGGAAATTGGGCGACAGGCATAATTTCAATGGCATTAATTCCCAAATCTTTTAAAACGCCAAGACGGGGAATAATTGCCTCAAATGTTCCTTCCGGGGTAAATGTGCCAACGTGCAGTTCATAGATGATATACTCTTCCAAGGGAAGATTACACCAACTGCGATCGCTCCAGGAGAAGGCTTTCGGGTCCACCACGGCTGAAGCCCCATGTACCCCATCGGGTTGCAAATGAGCGGCGGGATCGGGTCTCATCAAGTTACCATCTAACCGATAGAAATATCGAGTCCCCGGTGTAATCCCTTCCGCAGTTGCCTTCCAGTATCCTTCCGCTTGCCTTTCCATCACGATCGCCCGTTTTTCGTCCTCCGCCGCAATCACCACCGCGACTTCCTTGAGCGTCGGTGCCCATACGGTAAACTCACAGCGATCGTTTCCTAAATAATTAGAACCAAGTGTAACCGTCATACGTTTTAATAGAACCTACTGATGAGAGTGGGAATAGACCCTTCAAGTTTCAAATAAACTCACTCCTGATTATTGCTGCAAACAGGCCAACACCGCATCTTTCTGAAGAGAGAAGATTTAAGGGGCAGATTCGTTTACAATACCATCGCATTCAGAAGGTATCGGTTAAATGGTATCAGAGAAAACAATTGCATTGTTTTTGCCCGGAAAACAATGCAATTCAACCCTAAATCTGAAGCGACAAGAAGGGCCTCTAAATCGTTTCCAGCAACTTCCACAGTTCCGGGTTAGTGAAATCAGAAACCGCCATTGATGCACCCAAATCTGTGAGGTACTTTGGCGATTGAGTCGAGGCAATACCAATGGTGTAAATACCGGCCCCCACCGCTGAACGAATCCCCGAGGGAGAATCCTCAAAAGCGATCGCCTCCGATGCGCCAATCCCTAATCTTTCCAATGCCACTCGATAAGGAAGTGGATCGGGCTTGCCAGCGGGTAAATTTTCTGCTAAGATTACCGACTCAAACATTTCAGTTAATCCTAACACTTGTAACATGAATTCTACATTTTTCGGGGGAGCATTTGTGACGAGCGATCGCAATAATTTCCGTTCTTCAGTCCAGGCTAAAATCTTGGAGACCCCAGCTAATCGCTCCAATTTTAAGGCAAGTTTGCGGAACCTCGCTTCTTTTTCGTCCGCAAGCTGCTTCCCCTCTAACGCTGAAAGTTGAGGGAACAAATCTTGAATAATTGCCTCATTCAACCGTCCCGTAATCCGATCTTGATAAAAGGCTTCATCAATCTCCATTTCATAGTTCTGCAGCAATTCTACCCAAGTTTTAAAGTGAATGGGGTCAGTGTTGCACAAGGTTCCATCTAAATCAAAAAGTAACGCGGATATCATGGTGTCTCCAAAAAGCCAGTACACTGAGATTAGCCGAAAATTCAGTTTTTTGAATAACCCGCTTAGAAAACTGAAAAACTTGGGGATAACAACCCAGTAACCTTTAAGTCTAAAAATCTAAGGATGTTACATTAAATGACCATTACCAAAGCCTTTGCAATTCTGGCCCCCGTTCCCGAACCCCACTTAATTTCTGGCAAGGAAACTTGCGATCGCGAGGGAAAAGTTGTCTTCGGAAGTGATGCCTGGGAACTGTTTCGGGAAGCGGATGAAATCAGAAAAGGTCAAGCCGTAGAAGTGTTTATCTATCCCTCCCATTCTGACTCTGATAAACCCCTTTTAATGTCCGTCGCATGGCACGGTATTTACCAAGGACACCTACCCTCCCGTCGCGGTCGATATCCTGGAGAAAAGCGATTTCGCCCCGATTCAGCACCATTGGATAAAAGCACCTGGGCCGTATTTTGGGAAGTGGAAAACCTGAGTGAATTGCCGGTGAGTGAACAGATTCCGATTGCCTCTTTCCATGCTTTGAATAAAAAAGCCCATGCCGATCGCCGCTTGCTGCCACATGGACCCTTAATTGTTGAATATCCCTAACCCATCTGGCGATCGCAATCTGCACCTTTCCTTCTAAATTCTGAATTCAATTATTATCAAATCATAGCGATCGCCTCTCCATTTTGTAGTACAATATCTATTCAATCCTCAAGGAGTTATTTTTCATGTATATCACAATCTATTCCGACGGAGCCTCTCGCCGTAATCCTGGCCCTGCTGGAGCCGGTGCAGTCCTCCTCGATGAACAGGGCAATATCCTCAACAAAGTTTGTAAATACCTGGGCGAAACTACCAACAATCAAGCCGAATATCAAGCCGCCATTCTCGGCCTAGAAACTGCCCTAGAAATGGGCGCAACCCGCGTTAAACTCCGCGCCGATAGTGAACTCATGGTCAAGCAACTTCTGGGCCAATATCGCGTCAAAAAACCCGAATTAAAACCCCTTTATGACCAAGTAAAATTGCTTCTCAATCAATTTGAAAGCTACGCCCCCCCCGAACACGTCCGCAGAGCAGATAACGCCCTAGCTGATGCCGAAGCGAATCGAGCTATAGACGAATACCAAGCCTAATTCAAGGGGTTTTATTTCCCTCCATAAATTCACCTAAATTCATTTATTTCTTCTGTCGGTTTCATAGGCAATCCTTGGGGTTTTCGACTGCCTGAATTCTGAACGCTCCCCCTAAATCTCCCTGAGAAAGGGGGACTTGCACTCGATAAGTGAATCTCAATCCCTGGAGAAACGCTATATTACCGATTTAATCGGCACTGATTACAAAGCAAGTCGTTTCCGATCTAATTTTAACATCACGACTTCACCACAGCCTGACGCTCTAGCCCAGGTACACAATTAGACTGTAAGGAGACCCGAAACCGGGGTGAAGTAGCATAAGCTTTAGCCCTGGCTGGAGGGGGATTTAGAATGCAAAAAGCGTGGAAATATGACATTCTCTACCCTAGGAGAGGTGACATATTAAGCTCAATCAATACATCGTCTCAATTTACCTCTTTTGATAGATTGCCCCTCAGCTTTCCGTGGGAATAAAGATTAAGCTAACCGAGGGTTAAGATATATTTAAAGCAAGGTTCTCGGACATGAGGGAAACCGCTAGAAAGGCTGCTATCAGAGGTCATACAAAACTTAAGTTAAAAATTTTTCCTCTAATAATTTTCCAAAATGGGGGGGCGCGGTCTGATAAATTCTCTGAAAAAATAATTTATTCTTTGTAACTTA
>CBFGOM010000175.1:0-13581 GCA_965650385.1 uncultured Oscillatoriaceae bacterium | reverse complement strand
GATTTTGAGACTATGCGCCGCTTCATTGAGCTTTTGAATCCCACCTTTCGTTTGAGTGATGCCGCTGGCGGTTTGGACTGCGCCTTGGTTGAGATTATTCATGGCTTCAACGACTTCTTGACTCGCGACGGCTTGCTGTTTCGCAGTTAACGAAATTTGTTGATTGTTGACGACCACTTCATTAATCGCGGCTAGAGAAATTTTTTGATTTTGCAACACGACTTCGTTAATCGCTTGGACAACCCCCTCGGAAGATTTTAAAACAATTTCCTCGATCGCCTCCGTGACTTTAATAAAAGCCTCTGCCGTATCTCGTGACAATTCGATGCTAGTTTCCGCAGTTTTGCGTCCTTCATCGGTTGCCATCACGGTAGAATTAATCGCACTCTGAATGGCAAAGATTAGCTGATTAATCTTTTCAGCAGATTTTTTACTTTGGTCGGCCAGCTTTCTAATTTCACTAGCAACAACCCCAAATCCTTTGCCCTGTTCTCCCGCCCGGACTGCTTCTACCGCAGCATTCAAAGAGAGCATATTGGTTTGATTGGCTAAATCACTGACGAGATTAGTAATTGAGCCAATTTGATTAGTTTGTTCGCTTAAGCGCCAGATTTGCTCGGCGATCGCGGCAACTTTTTCTTTTAATAGAGACATTCCCTCTAAAGTCCGTCCTACAGTTTTGTTTCCTCCTTCCGCTAAGATGAGGACCTGACGGGACCCCTGGGCTGAAGACTCTGCTAAGGATAAAACCTCTCGCGCACCCACTACGGAGGATTCGGCTAATCCTAAAATTTGACGGGCATTCTCTACCGCCGACTCCGCTTGTTGTACGGTTTGCGCTGAAGAAACCCCCAATTGATGCATAGTGCTCGTGGTTTGATTAGCCGAACAAGCTTGATAGCTGGCACTGCGTTCTTGTTGTTCCACAGTGGCCGAGATTTCACTGGAAGAGGTTACAATTGCATTAACTGTTTCATTAATGGTTTGATTAGTTTTGGCGATCGTTGACCAAATCAAAGAAGCCGCCATCGCCCCTAATAACAAAGATAATAACGTCGCTACGATTGATGCCGCGACTAAAAAGCGGATAATCTCCTGGGCTTGCTCTGTATAATCATCCAGGATTTTTTGCTCGTTGTCATTAAAAGTTACCCCTAGATTATCCAGCCCTCCCACCAAAGTTTTAGACTCTCGCAAGTAAAGATTGACTGCCTCATCATGTCTCTTGTCGTTTTTTAATTCAAAAGTCCTCAAAGACATTTGATAGTAGTCTTGTCCCGCCAGAATCATCGCTCTATAAATTTCTTTTTGCTCTGGATCTTTAATGAGAGGTTCTACTGTCCGAGCGGCCTCTTCATACCGCTCTTTTTGATTGCGAAATTCTAAGAGACTCTCTTCGCTTTGTATGAGTAAATATCCGCGAACTTGCCGCGCCATCATGGCCGTACTCAACACCATTTCATCAGTATGAACTAAAATGCGTTGCGCTCTATTCACCTCCTTGAATTTTTCAGCAATTTCACTCATTCCGGAATACACCAACCCACTAAATCCCACAATTAAGAAGACCGGAATTGAAAACCCCAAAAAAATGCGGCCTCTTAACTTCAAATCTTTGAACATGGGGACAGTCTCCTTGAGCCAATGGCTTTTATCTCTTATCCTAAAAATATTGTAGCGGAAGGCTTGGAGTTTAGACAGTAATTGGGGTCATTTTGAAGCAGAGAAGAAGAACCATAAATTTGACCCAATAGGTGGACTTACTTAGCAAAAAAATATTGGGAATGTAGACTGTATTCGTCAAAAAATGCCGTTATTATGAGGAAAAAAGTTAGCTAGTTTCCCCGAAATATTACTTAGACTAGGGCATTCAAATTTTGCGCCGTTTCATTTAACTTATGAATCCCAATTTTGGTTTGATTGATCCCGTTAACAGTTTCTGTGGCCCCTTGGTTCAGGTCGTTCATGGCGGTCACCACCTGGTTAATGGCGACGGCTTGCTGTTTGGTCGTTAGGGAAATTTGCCGGGAGTTGAGGACCACATCATTAATGGCATTGAGTGAGGCTTCTTGATTGGTCAAAATGACATCATTAATTGCTTCGGTCACTTTAGAAAAAGCTTCGGCAGTTTCCCGAGAGAGGATGATACTTTCCTGGGCTTTTCTTTTACCATCTTCCGTGACGGTGACTGTTGAATTAATGGCGGATTCTATATTAACAATCAGGGTACTAATTTTCTGGGCAGAGGTTTTACTTTGGTCGGCGAGTTTGCGAATTTCTGTGGCAATAACGCTAAATCCTTTCCCATTTTCTCCGGCACGAACGGCTTCTACGGCAGCATTGAGGGCTAACATATTAGTTTGTCCGGCTAGGTCACTAACGAGACTGGTAATGTTACTAATTTGGTTGGTTTGTTCACTGAGTCGGAGAATTTGGAGGGCAATTGCTTCTACTTTGTCGGTTAAAAGTTGCATTCCTTCTTGAGTGCGTTCTACGGCTTGGATGCCGCGATCGGCAAGGGTTAAAACGTCTTGAGCGCCCTGAACTGAAGATTCTGCAAGCTGTAAGACTTGATTGGCATTGTTTTCGGAGAATTGGGCTTGCTCGGCGGTGAGGGTAGAGGATGAGCCTAATTCGGTCATTGTGGCGCTGGTTTCGTTAACTGAAGTCGCTTGTTGAGAGAGGGTGCGTTCATGTTGCTCGACGGTAGAAGCAATTTGGGTAGATGCGGAGGCGATCGCACTGGTTTCTTGGCGAATGATTCGGGCAATACTGGAAGAAATGATCAGGGCCACCACCACCGCAATCCCGACTAATAAGGCACAGCCCAAGGTGAGCCATAGCACCAGGGCTTGTAAGGTGCGGGTTGACTCCTCATTTTCTGATAACAACAAAGTTTTTTGTTTGGCTTCAAATTCGTCGGTGATTTCTTTAAATCGAGTGACTAATTGTGTGCCTTGTTGAGTGGACCAGAGGGTGAGGGCCTCATCTTTTTTACCCGCATCGTAAAGGGTTCTAACTTCCGTGAAAAACCTGATATAGTTTCTCGTGAGTTCAATCATCTCCAGAATTACTTCTCGATCTTCAGGAAGGACATAGAGTTCCTTTGCTTCATCCACAAGGTTATCAAATTCAGTGACTGAGGTATAATATCGGTTGAGATATTCTATATCCCCTTTCACCAGATAGCCGCGTGCCTCTCTCACTGTCCCTAATGCGGTATTAGTGATATCATTTAAGGTAATGAGTCGGCTTTGAATCAATTCAACATTTTCAAAAGACCGACTGACTTTTTGAGTGGATTCATAAGTCACAATCATAAATCCGGTGATGGCAATGGCAATGGGCAGGCCATATCCTAATACCATCTGATTTCGGAGCTTTAAGTTGGCAAACATAGTCTGTAATTTTCCTTTTTTAATCAACAAAATAAGGATTTAATTTTAAGCAACTCGCTTTTTTGTTTACATAAAAATTTTAAATGTAGGATTTAACTACATTTAGAATGGTGCTGAGTCGCCTAAAGTGCAGCGACATCCTCGGTATCAAGTCATGAGGGGTTCAAATCCACTACTTCGTGAAGCCTGAATCCTTCAGACAGCCATCCTGCTCAAGGTAGCGGATTTCACTGCTGCTCCTCACCGGAGTTCAGGTGTCTCATTTTACAGCGGTAACCAGACTATAAACCCCCCGTCTGAGTAAGGATGGAATGTCAACTCAATCCCCCTTAATTTACAGATTTAACCACTATTTTAACTCCCTATTAATTATTATTGCCCAAAATTGGGGAAGACATCACCAGCATTCAGGATAGTTTACAATTCGCATTATCTTTTAACAATTTTTGAAAGCATATTTTGCATCTGGCGACTCAAACCTGCTTAGAGTCAGTGTTCCCCATGAAAGACTAGGTGGGATTCCCTTGATGGTGGGGTGACGCAATCCTGTTGTCTCCAAGCCCCGCTTTTATGCCCTAAACTGATCCATACTCGGAAAAACGGGTTCAGATTAGTGATGACGGATTGAGGATCGCTGATTGAGGAGTGTGGAGACTCTAAAACTCATTCTGACTCCCTAAGAAATGAACCTGATCTCAACTTGCCCAGAGAATCATCCAGTCTTGTGGTTCGATAGGATATGAGCTAAAGCATTCCGAACTGTCCCTGAAACCTATAGCCCAATGGCGATCGCAATTGATTTTGGAACAAGCAACACTGTCATCGCGCGCTGGAATTCTGTCACCCAGCAACCGGAAACCCTGAAGCTACCGGGATTATCCTGGCAGTTGGGTCAAAATCCACCCTTAATTCCTAGCTTACTGTATGTTGAGAATGCCACAAGACAACAAGTAGCGATCGCGCAACAAGTCCGCGACAAGGGCCTAGACCTCAAAACTGACCCCCGATTCTTCCGCAGCTTTAAACGCGGCATCGGGACCGATATCCAGGGGTTCCTCCCCGAATTGGATGGGGAAATCGTCACCTTTGAAAAAGTCGGGGAATGGTTCCTGCGCGGACTGGTAGACTCCCTCAGACAAATCCCTCTTTCTGTAGATTCCTTAATCTTAACTGTTCCGGTTGATAGCTTTGAAGCCTATCGCCATTGGTTAGGACAAGTCTGCCAATCTCTGCAAGTTGAACAAGTCCGAATCATTGATGAACCCACCGCTGCTGCTTTGGGATATGGACTCACTGACGGCGAAAATTTGCTGGTTGTAGACTTTGGGGGAGGAACTCTGGATTTATCGTTAGTTCAACTCGATAAAACTGCCGGGAAACAACCCCTCGGATTTCTGCTCAAATGGGGGGACAAACTATTTGCTGAAAGTTCTGGACAAAAAGTCAAAACTGCTCGGGTTTTAGCCAAAGCGGGGAAGAACTTAGGCGGTACTGATTTGGATAATTGGTTAGTCGATTATTTTGCTGAAACCCAAGGCATCGCAAAAACACCCCTAACAACGCGCTTGGCGGAACGATTAAAAATTCAACTTTCTTTACAAAACCAAGCGAAAGAGGTCTATTTTAATGATGAAGCTTTGGAGACTTATTCTTTAGAATTAGACCGGAGTGGTTTTGAAGAAATTCTGGCAAGTCATCAGTTTTTTGAGTCTTTGGATGATGCCATGAATCAGGTGAGTCAGCAAGCGCGACGGCAGGGATTGGATTTGGCTGATATCGATGCCGTGTTATTGGTGGGGGGAACGGCACTGATTCCAGCGGTTCAGAATTGGGTCAAACAATATTTTGATGAAAGAAAAATTCGTCGCGATCGCCCATTTGAAGCGGTTGCTCAAGGGGCACTCCAACTGAGTCAAGGCATCGAAATCAAAGATTTCCTCTACCATAGTTACGGCATCCGGTATTGGGACCGACGCAATCAATGTCACAATTGGCATCCGTTAGTTCGGGAAGGACAACCCTATCCCATGAGTGAACCTGTGGAATTAATGCTCGGTGCATCCTTGGAGAATCAGCCGAGTATTGAGTTAATTATTGGAGAATTAGGCGCAGATAGGGGAGGAACAGAGGTCTATTTTGATGGAGATCGCCTCGTAACCAAGCGATTAGAAATGGGAAAAATAGCTGTGCAGCCCTTGAATGATAAAGAGGGGGCCCGAAGTATTGCCAAACTGAATCCTCCAGGACATCCGGGAAGCGATCGGGTGAAGGTGTTATTTCAAGTGGACGAACAGCGCTTTTTGAGAATTACAGTCGAAGATTTATTCACCCATCAAATCTTGGTAGAGGATCAAGCGGTAGTTCAATTGAGTTGAATAATCTAGGGGTTCCTAAACTCATCCCAAATCCAGTTGGTAAAAGTCTGTTTTCGCTTGGACTGGCGAATGACTAAAAATCGTTATTGCTTGTAGGGGCGCAATGCGCAGGCCCCTACAAATACACTTAATGATGAACCACAATTGGGGTTCCCACATCGGCCCAATTAAATAACCATTCAGCGTGATTGACCGCCACATTCGTACAACCGTGACTCATGGGCGTGCCAAAATTGTTATGCCAATAGGCACCATGAATAGCATAACCGCCATAGTAATACATCGTAAACGGAACGTCGGGAACATCGTAGTCCTCCCCTTGCATCCGGGTGACTTCATACTTAGTTTGAACGGCAAACGTACCCGGAGGAGTGGCATACTTTTCCGTTCCTGTGGAAACACTGACGGCATAGACAACTTTATTGCCTTCCCATGCCATTAATTTTTGTTCTGTAAGGTCAATTTGAATCCAGCGGTCCGGGGAGGACTGCAAATCAAGCATCATTCGGGCAATGCGGTCATGCTCTACGGCTTGAGCGACTTGGGGTTGAGAAAAGCCACAGAATGCAGAGAGAGTCAAGGCACTGATTGCGCCCAACAAACGAACGGGACTCAGACGGATGCAACTGATGTTTTTTTTCATAGTTCCTCACTCGGGAAGTCAATTTATATCAACAACAGACTTGTTGAAAATGGCGTATTGTGTTAATGCGTGCGTAAGTTGTCGGAGGGGGACTTTTAGTTAGCAGTTAGCTACAATCCCGAAGGGGTTAATTTCCGGAGGGGCTGGTCTCATTATTATTAAAATTTTGGATAGAAAAGGTCAAGATTCGGGCTTGGTCCGAAATGCCATCCCAATCTTGTTCGGCGATTAGCTTTTTAGGAAATAAATCCCCGGAGAGTCCGACGGCGATCGCCCCAGCTTTGAGAAAATGGATAGCATTTTGGAGATTAACGCCGCCGGTGGGAATTAAGGGAATATGACCGAGGGGGCCGTGGAGACTTTGGATATAGTGGGGGCCACCCACTGCCGAGATGGGGAAGACTTTAACGCAATTGGCCCCTGCGTGCCAAGCGGTGACGATTTCGGTAGGAGAAAGCGCCCCGGGGATAATCGGAATTCCAGAAGCAGCGGCGACTTGAATCAGGGTGGGTTCGGTGTGGGGGGTAAACAGGAATTGAGCACCGGCAGCGATCGCGCGATTTACTTCCCCCTGATTTAACAGCGTACCTGTGCCAATCGTACATTGGGGTAAATCCGATCGCAGGATATCAATCAGGTCCTCAGCGCGATCGCTATCCCAGGTAATTTCAATCAGTTGAATCCCGCCTCTAGCCACTGCCCGGGCCATTTCATACCCCAATTCAAAGGTGGCAGCACGAATCACCGCGATCGCGCGGTATTGTTGTAATAATTTTAACCAGGACTTTTCAGACATCATCCTTTGACGTTTCTACAATCTGGCCTCTTGGAAGAATTCAGAACCCTGACTAGCGGACCCTTTGCTCGCCTCTCCCTGTGATTCTTGCTTTCTCAAGCGCTTCCCCTGTTCATGAGCGCTCCTTGTTATCCTAGTGGAAGGAGCGTACCCAAGAGATCATCACAGATCATCACGAGGCGATCGCAAAGATTTTCTGGCATTGCGCTGGTTCAACCCCCTGCTTCCACTCTACCCTGTTCCCCTAGGCTAGATAACACCCATTACAGACCCGTGAGTTCTACCCTGGGTTTTCAAGATTCCCGCTTAATTAATTCATCGGGATGATATGAACACCTTAAAATTCAGTCTAATATTAAAAAGTCCAGGCATCCGTGACCAGCCTATCGCCGGGATATTGCAAGCCCGTAGCCATCCATGAGCTACTGTATTAACCCCTACTGTCCCAGACCCGCAGACCCTTTAAATGCTAAGAATCGCATTTGTCGCCAATGCGGTTCTGAACTTGTTGTCGCAGGACGCTATCGGATCGTGAAACTACTGGGGACCGGCGGGTTTGGACAAACCTTTGAAGTAGACGATCGCGGGTTTCCCAAAGTTTTGAAAGTCTTAACGGAACAGAATCCGAAAGCTATTACCTTATTTAAACAAGAAGCTGCTGTTTTACAACGCCTCAGACACCCCGGCATTCCCGCAGTGGAACCGGGCGGTTATTTTACCTTTATTCCTCGATATAGCAAGACACCTGTGCATTGTCTGGTCATGGAAAAAATCCAGGGTCAGAATTTGGAGGACTGGTTAGTCACTCGTAACCAAGAACCCATCACCCAACAACAGGCAGTCGGATGGTTATTACAGCTTACAGAAATCTTACATCAAGTTCACAATCAGCAGTATTTTCACCGGGATATTAAACCTGCCAATATTATGCTGCGCGACCCCACCCAAATTAAAGCGTTTGGGACTGAACAATTAACCTTAATTGACTTTGGTTCGGCCCGGGAAGTCAGCGGAACCTATCTGGCAAAAATGGCTGTAGGACAACAAGGAACGGTGATTTCTTCTAAAGGATATGCACCTCCGGAACAGGAAAATGGTAAGCCAGTTCCCCAGTCGGATTTCTTTGGATTAGGGCGAACATTTGTGCAGTTACTCACCGGCAAACATCCCCTAGATTTTTATGATCCGCTCAATGATGAATTGCGCTGGCGACAGGCAGCCCCTCATATTTCTCCAAAATTAGCAGATTTTATTGATGAATTGATGGCCCGGTTACCGGGAAAACGCCCCCAAAGTACCGAGGTGATTTTGCAACGGTTAGCCGAACTGGATTTGATGTTGCATTCGAGGAAGAAATCTCGGGGCCAGTTCACGGTGTTGAAGCCCGCAAATCGACTGTTAGATAAGCTGGAACAGTGGAAAATGCAATTGGTCCTGGGGGGCGGCGTGGTGCTGTTTGGGGTGGTTGCTGTCACTCAGGTGAATATGTATCAGTTTGGACTCTCTAAGGTCGGGAATGTAGAGGCAGTGGCCGATCCATCAACCTTGGCGGTAACCCAGACCCTTTTATCGGTTCCGGAGGCTTCTGGAGCGACTTCTGGCGGGATGGGGAATGAGGGAGAATTAACCGAGGAGATCGCCTCGGTTAATTCCCCGGACAACTCACCCCCAGTTAAGGCAGGTTTAGGGAAAATATCTCCGGTTTCTGCGTCGGGCAACCGATCGCTATCCCGAACCATTGCAGTCAATGATATCAAGTTGTCCAATACTTTAACGGGACATTCCCAAGACGTGCGATCGGTAGCCGTGAGTCCCGATGGAACCGCGATCGCCTCGGGGAGTTTTGATGGGACGATTAAGATTTGGAACTTAGAAACCGGCGCTTTAATTCGCACCTTAACCGGACATTCTGATGCTGGAGAAATGGTCTCGGGGGTGGCAATTTCCCCTAATGGAACCCTCTTGGTTAGCAGTAGCAATGGGTACGGCGGAACGATTAAAATTTGGAATTTAGCGACCGGAGAATTACTCGATACCCTAGCCGGAACATCCTTGGGAATTTCTTCTATTGCAATTAGTCCAGATAGTCAACTTTTAGCCAGTGGTTCGGAAGAGGGGAATATTTATCTGTGGAATCTGGATACGGGGGAAGCCCTTGGAACGTTAAACGGTCATTTAGGAACGGTCTTTTCTGTGGTGTTCAGTCCTGATGGCAAAACCCTCGCCAGTGCATCCCAGGATGGTTCGATTAAATTATGGGCTATCGCCACTCAACCCACGGAATCAGAATTAGTACCAACTGAAACCCAGCAACTTTCAGGCCATGTGGGAACCGTATTTTCTGTGGCGTTTAGTCCCAATGGCAAGATGCTGGCATCCGGTAGTGCAGACAATACCATTAAATTATGGGATTTAAATAAAGGACAAGAAATTAGTTCTTTTTCCGGTCATGCTGGAACTATGTTTTCGGTAGCCTTTAGTCCCGATGGCAAGACGATAGCGGGAGGGACGTTAACGGGTCGAATTAAACTGTGGAATTTAGCCAGTGGAGAACTGGTAGAAACGTTATCAGGACATTCCCGATGGGTCGAATCTATTGTGTTTAGTCCCGATGGGGGGAGACTCGCTTCTGCCAGTGGCGATCGCACCATTCGGATTTGGGGAATTCGGTAAACGGTCTTGAATTGAGCCGCTAGATGAACAGTTTGTCGTTAATTTTTCTACGCTTTCTGTATTGCACCCTTGAGGACAGCCAGATCCATAAAGGAATAAGAATTTCTCTTTAAAATAGACCCAACATCAATTTTGACCAGGCGATCGGACTATAAAATTGACCAAATCTCGACTATAACAATTAGACTACGAGCGATCGTCGCAGCGACGACCATCATGAAGACCACAGCGGGAGTCAGCAGAGATTAGAATTTCAGCAGTGCGATTAGATTCACCTCCTTGTTGCAGGGAAGCAGAAGCCAATCCAGAGACTTGCGCAGCAACCGTAGAAACGACTAGACCGAACAGTAAGACCGAGGTGGATAAACGCATGATTGACTTCCTTCCGTTGTAGATTGACTTTCTATAACGGAGAATAACCAACACCCCAAACGAGCGTCTCTCACTGTGGTGTCACTTTCAATAGCGTCTACTTCCTTTCAACCCCGGTTCTAGGAAGATAATCTCTGCACATCAGAAAAGGATTGTGCCATCTGCACAACTGGTTGTGCCTCCCTGTGCAGGGGTTCAGAAACTTAGTTTCTTTCATCCAGTGGGGACAATTGGCAAGAGCGATCGCAAAAACCCGGTTCCTGAGTCCTTTTGTGGGGGTTCAGAAACCGGGTTTCTTTGATCAATTTGGGTCTATGGACAACCGTAAGCGCAGAAACTCAGTTTCTTAGTCCTTGTCCATTTGTAGGGGCACTTCGCTAAGGGTCCCTACAAATGGGGGATTTATTCCTCCCTGAGTTGCCTGTCCGGGGGTATGGATTAGGCGATCGCCGCCATCTTCACATCGCTGTTCGCTAACAACTCTTGCAATTCATCCGCATCAACGGTTTCCTTCTCGATCAACAGTTGGGACAGTTGATCCAACACCTCACGGTTGGAAACGAGTACCTCTTTAGCGCGTCCGTAAGCTTGTTCCACGAGGTTACGAACTTCATCATCAATGGCAGCAGCGGTTTCTTCGGAGAAATCCCGTTCCGCCATAATATCGCGACCCAGGAACATATTCCCTTGTTGACGACCGAGGGCCACGGGACCGAGGCGATCGCTCATCCCAAAGCGAGTCACCATCTGCCGTGCAACTCGTGCCACTTGTTGCAAGTCATTAGAGGCACCCGTGGTCACTTCTTCCTCACCGAAGACAATTTCTTCAGCAATCCGACCGCCAAGGGCCACTGCCATCTGATTTTGCAAATAGGACCGGCTGTACAGACCCGAATCCATACGTTCTTCACTGGGGGTAAACCAGGTTAATCCCCCGGCACGTCCCCGAGGAATAATGCTAATTTTTTGCACGGGGTCATAATCCGGCATCAAGGCACCGACTAAAGCATGACCCGCTTCATGATAGGCAACGAGAGTTTTGCGTTTCTCGCTCATTACCCGGTCTTTTTTCTCGGGTCCAGCCAGGACGCGATCGATGGCATCGTTGATTTCATCCATCGAAATTTCGGTCAAATTGCGACGCGCTGCCAAAATTGCGGCTTCGTTGAGCAAGTTAGACAGGTCAGCGCCGGTAAAACCGGGAGTCCGACGGGCAATTTTGTCGAGATCCACGTCTTTTGCGAGGGTCTTACCACGAGCATGGACGTTGAGGATTTCCCGACGTCCGCCATAGTCAGGGCGATCAACCACCACTTGGCGATCGAAACGACCCGGACGCAATAAGGCGGCATCCAGGACATCCGGACGGTTCGTTGCCGCAATAATAATGATGCCAGTGTTCCCTTCAAACCCATCCATTTCGGTCAGGAGTTGGTTCAAGGTTTGTTCGCGCTCATCGTTGCCACCGCCTAAACCCGCACCCCGTTGACGACCTACGGCATCAATTTCATCAATAAAGACGATACAGGGAGCATTGGATTTGGCTTGTTCAAACAAATCCCGGACGCGAGAGGCACCGACCCCCACAAACATTTCCACGAATTCTGAACCCGAGATGGAGAAGAAGGGGACACCCGCTTCACCCGCCACAGCTTTTGCCAGGAGGGTTTTGCCGGTTCCTGGAGGGCCAACTAATAAAACACCTTTGGGAATTTTGGCACCAACGGCAGTAAAGCGATCGGCATTTTTCAGGAAGTCTACGACTTCGCTGAGTTCTAGCTTGGCTTGCTCAATACCAGCGACATCCCCGAAGGTGACTTGAGTTTGGGGTTCCATTTGCACCCGCGCTTTAGATTTCCCAAAGTTCATCGCTTGCGAACCTGGACCATTTTGAGCACGACGGAGCAAGAAGACTAAGCCCACTAAGAGGAGAACAGGGAATAATAAGCTACTGAGTGCTTTGAACCAGAAGCCTTCATCGCCTTGGGGGGAGACTTCAATATTGACCCGGTGCTCCGTGAGGATATTGAGCAGTTCTGGGTCGTTAGGTAAATTGACCACAACCTTTTTACCATCCTGAGCGGTAACTCTAGCTCGGGAGCGATCGGAGGTAATGACTACCTTATCAATGCGGTTGTTTTGAACTTCCTGGATAAACTGACTGTAGCGCCAGGTTTCCTCGTTTGATGTTTGATTTTCAAAAAATGTTGTTGCCAAAAAGATGACAACGATCGCCAGCATTGCGTATAGTCCGGCGTTTCTCCATTTTTTATTCACCAGCGGTCCTCCTAGTTCTGGATTGGGGGGTGTTTGGGCTATTTTTATTCTACTCTGTTAACTAATGTTAACGTATTATCAGAATTTGCGGGGCAACTGCTATAGAAAAAGCTGACGTAATTGGCTGAACCCATGATGGGATGAGGGATAAAGGCGGGTCTGGTTTCCTGAGAAGACTTCACAAATCGGGATGACTTCTACCACACTATTACTATAGGCCAAAGCTTCAAACCCGCTCACCACGTCGGCTGTCCAGGCTTTCAGGATGGCAGGATGACCCTGGCTGCGCAGAGAGTTCAGAAGTTGCGATCGCATCACCCCGGGTAAAATCCCGACCTCTATGGGGGGAGTCCACCACCGACCCTCCCGCCATCCCCACAGATTCCCCGTACTGGTTTCCAACCAATTCCCCTGACCATCAACGAGAATCGCCTCCTGACACCCCTGCCGTTGAGCCGCTTGCAATGCCAACCAGGAGGAGAGATAGTTGCCGGTTTTATGGGTCGGGAGCGATCGGACAAACAACTCATCATCAGCCACCCACCCCTTTACCCCACCTGCTTGACGAATCGCCAACTCCGGTGGTAAAATTCGCCCTAGAATTAATTCTCTCCCATCCGGGAAAATCACAATCCGCAAAACCGGCCACCGCGCCATCATCAACTCCGCCCCCTCCCGCACCTGCTCCCAGTCCGGTTCAGGCCACTGGAACAGTTCCAGGGAGGATTTCAACCTCTGACAGTGCGCCTGCCATGCAGTCACAGGAGAATCTAAGGATTGCTCATAAACCCGCAGAGTGGTGAAAACTGTCGCACCATATAGCAGAGCCGGGTCAGCGATGGAAAGTTCAAGGCTGCTAGACTGGTGAAAATTTCCGTTGTAGAAGAACATAAGGGTTTTTTAAAGGAAAGTTAGTTGAGGGGCGATCAATCCATTCATATCTGAAGCCATAGCTACTGTACGATGCAGTCTTGATAAGGAGCAAAACAGAAGACGAATTGCCAAGCTCAAAGTCTTGCAACGGATGGCTCAAAAAGCTATAGTAAT
>CBFGOM010000174.1:0-13748 GCA_965650385.1 uncultured Oscillatoriaceae bacterium | reverse complement strand
TGATTATAATGAATCATTACATATTTAGGACTACCGGAACGGTATGGTCAATCCATTACCGATGATAGTTATCTGCTGCATCGCGGGGGACGATTGGAGGATGCACAACAACTGCGCGAGCGATCGCTGTTGCAGTTGAACCAAGTTGAGCAAAACTATTTAGAGGCTTGTATATACTGGCGCGATCGGCAGATCCAGGAAAAAGAAGCGCGTAACCTAGTTTTCGTCGTTCACGATTTACTCAACAACGACCTCACAAAAGCCTTACGCATGGCCCAGATGGCCTATGGATTGGACTGCGCCCATAACCTGCCCCAGGTTTCCCAAGCGTTGAGTGAGGCATATTATACCATGATTGCCAAGCGCGCCGGTTTGTATCGAGCCAATCTCTCGCACAATGCTCCCGTAAGTCAGGCGATTTATGCCCCAGATGGGAGTAAAATTTTGACCGTTCCCCAAGAGGATGAGACCGCCAAACTGTGGGATAATCGGGGCCAATTGCTCAAGGAACTGGACCAAGGAAGTCCGATCCGCAGTGCGGCTTTTTCCCATGATGGGTCTAAAATTATTACCGTTGGGGATGAGTGCCGGGTGAAACTGTGGGATAGTGAGGGAACTTATATTAAAGACCTGCTGGGTCACACAACCGAACCCGATCAGGGGTGGACCAATGTCAACTATGCAGCCTTTTCCCCGGATGACCAAACCATTGTGACCGTCTCTGCCGACTACAGCACAATTATTTGGGATAGCAACGGCAATCTCCGCAAAAAACTCACCGATCATCAGGATGTAGTGGGGTCAGTCAGCTTTTCTCCCAACGGGGAATACTTTGTGACCTGTGGATTATGGCGTGACAGCAGCGCCCGACTGTATGACAAACAAGGTCAGGCGATCGCCACCCTTGGGATGGATACAGCCTCCTCCAAAAAACAGCATAGCTGGGAATGTGGAATTACCTGTGCCGCCTTTTCTCCCGATAGCCAATGGTTAGTCACCACATCCCGGGATTTTACTGCAAAAATTTGGGATATTCAAGGCAAGCTCATCAAAATTTTAGAAGCCCATCGGGGGGATGTCAATCAAGTGGTATTTTCCCGGGATGGCAGTTTATTTGTAACCGCCTCCAGTGACAAAACAGCGATTATTTGGGACCGACAAGGAAACAAACGTAAAGTGCTCCGTCACCAAGACGCCATTCAGTCCGTTGCCTTTTCCCCTGATGGTCAGTTTATTGTCACTGGGTCTGCGGATAGTCGAGCAAAACTGTGGGATTTACAGGGGAATTTGTTGCTAAATTTTGAAGGTCATGAATCTGGGATTAATTCCGTGCAATTTTCTCCTGATGGTCAATCATTATTGACGGCTTCAGTCGATCGCACCGCTAAAATTTGGAACATCCAATCCCACATCAACAGTCCCTCATTTTGCCACGAAGACAATGTAATTTCTGCAAAATTCACCCCGGATGGGCGTAAAATTTTAACCGCCAGTTACGATATGACCGTTAAACTTTGGGATGCCCAGACTCACCAATTACTGAAAACTTATACCGGATTTGGTCCCGATTACTATGGCAACAAGCGTATTTATTCCCTCGATATTTCTCCTGACGGAAAACGATTTGTCACTACCGGAACGGACTATACCATTCGGATCTTTGAGATTGAAACTGGTGAAATTATCAATGCTTGGACTGGGGAGCATGATCAAAATTGTACCGCTGATGGCTGGTGCGGCGCGACGAATGCCCGTTATTCCCATGACGGAAACTATATTATCACCTGTGACTTTGGCGGTCAAGCAACAGTGTGGGACAGAGATGGAAATTGGGTCAAAAATTTAAACGAATCCGATCCAACAAAATTCCATCAGTTACAAATCAATAGCCTTGATATGTCGCGAAATAACCAATATATTGCCACCGCCTCTCATGATAAAACCGTCAGACTGTGGAATTTTGAAACCGGACAATTAATTAAAATCTTATCTGGACATAAAAAAGCCGTTAACTGTGTTAAATTTGCCCCAGATAGCCAAACCCTCCTCACCACCTCTGCCGACCAAACGGCAAAAATATGGGATTTAGAAGGTAAAATCTTGTTAAATATTAAAGATCATGCGGACAATGTTCGCAGCGGAGATTTTTCCGAAACCGGAGACTACTTGGTGACTGCTTCTCAGGATAAAACGGCTAAAATTTGGGATAAAAAGGGCAAACTAATTTACACCTTAACGGGACATCGTGAAGGAGTCAATTCTGCCTATTTTTCCCCCGATGGAAAAAGCGTGATTACTGCCTCTCGGGATAAAACTGCCAGGATTTGGCCGTTACTCGACCAGATTTATTCCGGGTTACAAGAAATGGACCTTTACTGTTTAACGCCAGAGGATTTAGAGGAATATGGAATTGATGTAGGATTGTGCCAATCCGGGATAAAAGGAGGAGAGTGAAAGAAACTTTCGTAGGCATTTAGGTTCTCCTGCTTTAAGGGGTTTATAGTGCGTAAAACTCCCTTGAATAACTAGCCCTATCAACGTAATTTCCTCTTTTGGACTCTTTCAAGAGTCACTACCAACGATTGAAAGTTTGTAGTAACCTTTTTAGGAGTTGCCTCTTGATGATCGACAAGTTTTTATAACCGAATTGGGCATTAATCATCCGATCGCTTGCCTAATTTTCTCCGCTAATGCGATCGCCTCTTCCCGGGTAGAAATTTCTCCCTCCACCGTTGCCAACTGAATTTGATTTAATATCTCCCCAATTTGCGGCCCCCGAGGAAGTCCTAATTCCTCCATTAAATCGGTCCCGCTAATCAGAACTTTTGGATGTGCTGCCAAGTCTTCTGGGTCCAAATAGCGCTCAACCATATTGCCTAGGGTTTCCAAAGAAATTCCCGATGCTAGGGCGATCGCTGCCAAGGAGGGAAACAACGACCCTACCTGACGAAAGAGAAAATAATGCGATCGCACCGTCCAGTCTGTCAACTCCGGTTGCTGTTGGATTAACTGCCAACTTTTGATCACCTGAATTGCTGCCTTGATTTCCACCCGACTCAACTTTAAGCGCATTAATTGCACTTCTGCTGCACCGGGTTCTAACGGTAACAAACACACTAATTTGGCAAGTCCTAAATATCCAGAAATCCTCAAAATTGCCCGCAAATCTAACAACAATTCTTCCCCCAACTGCGGCCATTTTTCCCCGAGTTGGAGCGCCGCTTCATCAATTCGAGTTAAAATCGTGAGGGAATCTTTCCTAGCATCGGGCAACCAATAGCGCAACAACCCATCCTCCCATGCCGCCACCAGATGACCACTTCCCCCGCGACAGTTCAGCAGATACCATAACTCCGTATTCACCCGTTCCGCTGCCACCTGCCGCAACAAAGGCGCTAATTGCCGGATTGCCGCTTGAGTTTGAGGTTCTAGGGTAAACCCCAATTGCGCCGCCTGCCGATAACCCCGTAACAAACGCAGGGGGTCATCCGCGAGATTCGTGGGGGAAATCATCCGAATGGTGCGGTTTTGCAAATCTTCCCGCCCTTTGAGAGGGTCTACAATTTGCCCGGTTTTGGGATGGTAGGCGATCGCATTAATCGTGAAATCCCGGCGTTGCAAATCGGTTTCTAGGGTCATCCCCTCCTGTTTGGCAAAATCCACCGTGGCATTGGGAAACACCACCCGGGCGATTTTGCGTTCATCATCCAGGACCACAAACCCTGCTTTATAGCGATCAGCAATCTGCTTGGCGACTTTAATCGCATACCCCGGTAAAACAAAATCTAAATCCAAATAGGGAGACTGCCGTTCCAGCAAGGCATCTCGAACCGAACCGCCGACGAGATAGGCATCGTTAGGCAACATTTCCACGCTAAACGGCCAAGTTTCGGGACCCAGAACACGAATAGATTCGCCTTGTTTCATAAAAAAATCAACCTACCGGGTGGGCAATATCTCTACTGATTACGTTAGAGTAACAAAAAAGCCGTATGGAGTGTTTACGATGTGTATTTGCGTAAACTGCCACTATGTCGATCGCTGCTTAACCTATAACGCAGTGGAATATCAGCATCAACAGCCCCACTTAACTGAAACACCGGATTTTGAACCTGTAGAACCCACGATCAATGTGAATATCCGCAATACCCCGGATGCCATTGAAATGGAATGGGATGTGGTCGGTTGTGAAAGTTTTAAAGAAGAAATGGGCAAATGGGCGCGATTACGTCCGGGAGAATTAGTTCCCACTTAGGATGGCAATCCTTCACCCGTTTAATCGATTTAATCGGGTCCAGTTCCGTTTATTTTACTCAACCTTTCGACCCGTTTAAATCGATTAAAACCCCACCATTCATGGGGCATCCTAGGGACAGGGCAAATGCTCTGTCCTTCCTTATTGTTCGGGAAAAATAACCTAAACCTATTCAAACATCACCTAAAAGCCGTACAATTAAATGTACCATTAATCATGCCTTGGTGGTGCTGGTTATGACCCATTGCCTCAATCCCAATTGCCCCAAACCCCAGAATCCCGATGGCAATCTATTCTGTCAAAGTTGCGGTGCTAAATTAAAACTGGAAAATTCAGAGAATTCCACCCCCCAGGGTTGCTATCGCGCCCTCAAACAAATCGGGGCCGGTGGATTTAGTAAAACCTATTTGGCAGTGGATGAGTCTCAACCGCTAAAACCGCCTTGTATTATTAAACAATTTCGCCCGAGTCCAACTGCTTCTCGCCCCGCTACGGAGTTATTTCACGAAGAAATTGACCGATTAAAAGTCATTGGCAACCATCCCCAAATTCCTAAGTTATTAGCCTGGTTTGAACAAGGCGATCGCCAGTACCTGGTTCAAGATTATATTCCGGGGACCAATTTGGCCGACGAACTTGCCCAACAAGGGACATTTACTGAAGCTCAGATTCGAGAATTACTAGAATCAGTATTGCCTATTTTACACTTCATCCACCACCACAGCCTAATTCATCGCGATATTAAACCGGAAAATCTGATTCGCCGTCCTTATCCCAATCCAGACACTCTCAAAGGCAGACTGCAACCCACCCAACTGGTTTTAGTCGATTTTGGCGGGTCTAAATATGCCACAGAAACAACATTAGCCCAACTGGGAACCACAATTGGCAGTGCAGAATATACGCCACCCGAACAACTCCGAGGACAAGCAAGATTTGCCAGCGATTTGTATAGTTTAGGTGCTACTTGTATCCATCTCCTCACCCAGATGTCCCCTTTTGATTTATGGGATAGTTTAGAAGGGCGTTGGGTTTGGCGAGATTATTTACTCAATCCCGTGAGTGATGAATTAGCAACAATTCTCGATAAAATGCTGATTGAAAGTTTATCCAAACGCTATGCTTCAGCCGCAGTTACTTTAAAAGCGCTCAATCCAAAAATTCAGCTTCAAAATCCCGTAAAATCAGCAATTTCTAAGGGGAAAGTAGTGATGGTGTCGCAATCCTTTCCACCCATTCAAAACTCCTCTACAATCAAACAAGAGTCTGAAATAAAATTACCTTCTCCCGAACTGCCTTCCCTATCCCCTCTCTATTCTCCACCTGCACCTGTGGGTTGGAACTGCGTCCAAACGATCGCCCAAACTGCTGGAAAAACCCCCATCCATACCGTCGCTTTTAGTGCCCAATCCCGCATGATCGCCAGTGGGAATGATCAGGGTATCGTCGCCTTATGGGATTTAGAAACAGGGGAATTTGTCCAAAAAATACCCGCACATGAGCAAGGGATACTCTCCATTGCCATTGCTGCCGATGGACAAATCCTTGCCAGTGGCAGCATGGATGGAACCGTGAAACTCTGGAGTTTGTGGCAACTCAGTCCCAAAGATTTGCAAGATGGCGTCCCCCCCATCCAAACCCAAACCCTCACCGGACATACTAGCTTAGTGTCATCGGTGGCAATTTCGCCGGATAAACAGCGAGTCGCTACCGCCAGTCGCGATCGCACCGTAAAAATTTGGTCCCTGGGAACCGGACAATTACACTTTACCCTCACCGGACATCGCGATCGCGTGACTTGTCTCGCCTACAATCCAAAATGGGCGACCCCTGACCCGGCGCGATCGCACCTCCTCGCCTCGGGAAGCGGCGATGGTTCAATTCACCTCTGGCAGACAGATACCGGCGAATTACTGCAAGATTTCCCCGCCCATTCCGGTGCCATTCATGCCTTGGCGATCGCACCCGACGGCAAAACCTTAATCAGTTGCAGTTGGGACCGCACCTTAAAAATTTGGACTCTCCCCACGGCACCGGATAATTATCCCGAACTACGGGAAACCCTTTGTCCCCATGTCTTATCCGGATCTGCAGTTGCCATCAGTCCCAACGGAAAAACCTTTGCCACCGGCAGTCACGACACCACCCTCAAACTCTGGACGTTAGACACCCTAGAACCCGTCGCCACCCTATCGGGACATTCCATGACAGTCAGTGCCCTAGCCTATAGTCCCGATGGTACCACCCTCGCAAGTGCATCTCACGATGGCACGATTAAACTCTGGCGGACTTCTTCCCCCTAAACCTGGATCCGCCCTGGGGAAGGACTGGATTTTGGCCCCGAAGCCTTAACATAGAAGAAAGAAATTGAAAGGTAAGTTGCAATAGCCTTCGCTGTAACCCCTGCGGTTTTAGTTTTGTTCACCTGTTGTGAAAACCATGACCAAACCCCACTGGCTCGAAATTACTGAATCTGTGGCCCTTGCCGGTTCTGTGCTGGGCACGATCGCCGTTGCTGGGACTCAACAAGTCCTTTATGCTGCGGTCCCGTTAACGGTGTCGGTGAGTTTGAATCTGGTGAATCGGCAGCGACTGTACCAACTCAACCAACGGCGCAGTGAGGAGGCGATCGCCCAAGTTTATGACTCAATCCAACCTCTAAACCAGCGGTTTGATCGCCTGGAATCTAGCAAGCAACAGGTAAATTCGCAAACGGAAGAACGAATCACTCAGTTACAAGACTCTTTACGGGATGAACTGTTTGAGGCGATCGCCCAAGTTGAGGAGAGTTTCCCCGCTATCCCGGAATTGCCGAATCTGGACCCGATGATCGCCCGGATTAATGCGTTGGAATCTCAACTGGAACAACAGCGCGATCGCATCGAAGCGCAGAAATTGGAGTTAAAAGATGCCTTGCGCCAGGAAAATGAAACGGCGATCGCCCGCATTCATCAAGCATTGGAATCTATTCCTCCAATTCCCAATCTCAAACCGTTAGTCGATCGCTTGGAACAACTGGAAACGGCAACGGCACAAGTCAACCAAGAAACTGAACGGCAAATTGAAGCGTTTACAAAATCTTTGTGGGAACAAACGGAAAAGGCAGTGGGGCAAATTTATCAATTCCTCGCCACTCTTCCCACTGCTGAAACCCTGGCAACCCTTAGCGATCGCCTGAGTCAATTGGAACTTACCACTAATGCGATCGCTCTTGCCTCATCCCCGGAATCCGACAACGCCACCACTTCTGCTGCTGCAATCCAGGAGGCAATCCAATCCCTCTCCAATTCTCCGAAATTTGAGGAAATTTACCAGCGCCTGCAACAGTTAGAAGCACTCACCCCGCAACAAGCAGCGCCTGAACTGCTGGAAATTCAAGCAACGTTAAACCAACAAAATCAAGAGGCGATCGCATCGGTGAATCGCGTGATTGAGGCAATCACTGAGCGTTTGGAACGCCTAGAAACTGCACCCTCTCCCCTCCCGGAACTCCAAACCGTCTCTTCACCACCTCCCGAAGGCAGCAACGCCAATCCCCCGACCCCAGAAAACCCCAGCGAACCCCCTAGGGTCCCCTCGGAATATCGCAAAGAAACCTTGAATGTCAAACCCTTAACCCCACCGCCTCCCAATTCTGAGGATGATTTGGACGACTGGGACGATGAAATCATTGCGCCATCGGAGGAAAACCCAGAGTCTACGCCAACAACACCGAACAAACCTTTAATCCCGAAATTGTCCATCAAACCCTTTACTAAACCGGAATCTCTCACCAAAGCAATGGGGGGAATCGAATCCTCCATCGGCGAAGTGTTGGGAGATTTGCAAGGATTTGTCGGCAAATGGCGCGGGGAAAAAACTGCTTCAGATGCCTCGGAAACGGTGCCAGATTCGGACCAATTTCCCCATCAAAATTGGCGATGTATTCGCACGATCGCCGGACATCGAGATGTCATCAATTGTGTGGCGATGCATCCTGATGGGAACAGCATTGTTGCCGGGGATGGGGATAATACGGTGAAACGGTGGGGGATTCCTGAAGGGACCGAAATCCGCAATTTTAATGGGGAAGACTGGTTTGCCTCGGTGAATGCGATCGCCTTCAGTGCCGATGGCGGGGCGATCGCTGCGGGAGTTGGGGAAGCGGTGGAGGTGTGGGATGTCGCCGGGGGTCGTCCATTGCATCGCTTTACCCGCAATTCTGAAGCGGTTTATGCGGTGATTTTTCTGAATAACGGTCAACAAATCATCGCCAGTGATACCCGAGGGTCAGTTGCGTTTTGGCATCGAGAAACGGGGGAAGAACTGCGCCGATTTAATGCTCATAATGCCATGATTCGTGCTTTAGCGATTAGTCCCGACGATCGCATTCTTGTCACTGCCTCCGATGAGGGGATCATTAAACTGTGGCAGTTACAAACGGGACAGGAAATTTGCATTTTCAAGAGTCATAGTGATGCGGTGAATGCGATCGCCTTTAGTTCTGATGGACAACTCCTCGCCAGTGGCAGTGCAGACATGACCCTAAAACTGTGGCAGGTGAATTCTGGGGAAGAACTTCGCACCTTTACGGGACATACTGGGGCGATCGCAGCGGTTGCCTTCTCCCCCAACAGCGAAACCCTGATTAGTAGCAGTACCGATAAAACCGTCAAACTGTGGCATCGCGACACGGGAGAACTAATCAGAACCCTCAAGGGTCATACTAGCGGCGTCACTGGCATTGCCATCACTCCCGACGGCAAAACCCTCGTGAGTGGCAGCAGCGATAAAACCGTGATGATTTGGCAGCGCGACTAATCCCAAATCCGGGTATGAAAAGTGGTTTCTATAGAGTAGCCTGCGCAGGCGGGCTTTGTTCGTATAGCCCCAGGCTTTCCTTACCGAACGCTCTTAGAACAGCCTGCGGGTATTTAACGCCATAGCATTCTAGGTCAACCGATTACTATAAAGTTATCCCCATGCTGGCTTGTCCTTATGAGCTATTGTTTAAATCCCGACTGTCAAAAACCTCAAAACCCGGCAGGATATAACTTTTGCCATAATTGCGGTGCAAAGCTGCTCCTGGGCGATCGCTATCGTGCGCTTAAATCCATTGGACAGGGGGGGTTTGGGCGAACTTTCCTAGCAGTTGATGAGTACAAACCCTCTAAACCTCGCTGCGTCATCAAGCAGTTTTTTCCCCAATTCCAAACACCCCAAAATGCTCAAAAGGCAGCGCAACTGTTTCAAAAAGAAGCAGTTCGGTTAGATGATTTAGGAACTCATCCCCAAATTCCGGCGTTATTTGCTCATTTTGAGGCGGATCATTATCAATATTTAGTCCAAGAATTTATCGATGGACAAACTTTAGCGCAAGAGTTGGAAACCGAGGGCGCATTGTCGGAATTTAAAGTTCGAGAGGTATTATTTGATTTATTGCCGGTTTTACAATTTGTTCATGAGAAAAACGTGATTCATCGAGATATTAAACCGGAAAATATTATTCGTCGAGCTAGTAAAACGGAAATTTTAGAGGCAGAAAGTAACGAAAACTCCGAACAAAATCAATTTCAATCCGGGCAACTGGTGTTAGTGGATTTTGGGGCGGCTAAATTTGCCACGGCAACGGCTTTGGGACGCACTGGGACAGTGATTGGCACCGCTGGATATGTTGCCCCCGAGCAATTTATCGGCCAAGCGGTTCCGGCGAGTGATTTGTATTGTTTAGGGGTAACTTGTGTGCAATTACTAACGGCAACTGAACCCTTTGATTTGTTTGATGTGAAGGAAGGGGTGTGGCATTGGCGGGATTATCTTTTATCTCCGGTTACTCTGGAATTTGCCAAGGTTTTAGACCGATTATTAGAAGCAAATCTCAATCGGCGTTATCATGCAGCAACGGAAGTGCTTACGGATTTAGATTGGTTACCCCCAGTGACTCATCGAAGGACTCCGAAACCCAAACCATCCCCCGGAGTTGGGGGAAATTCACCACCGCCACCCCCGAATAATCCTTCAATTGTTTCGCGCTTAATGGGGGCGACGCCCCAAATGATTAAAGGGACAATTTTGGAGAATTTGGGGAAATTTGATGCAGCGATCGCCTCTTATGACCAGGCGATCGCTCTCAAACCCAATAATGCCGATGCTTGGTATAAAAAAGCCCGTCTTTATGCGGAAATGGGCAATTATGATGACGCATTATCCGGCTATGAAAAAACCCTACAATTGAAGCCAGAGCGTTGGGAAGCATGGCGAGATAAAGGCATTATGCTCTATAAGTTGCGCCGCTATTCCGATGCAATTTCCAGCTATTTAAAAGCTTTACAATTTCAACCTAATCAACCGTTAATTTGGTTATTGATGAGCATGGCAATTAAGCAAACAGGGAACACCAAAGAAGCTCAAAACACGTTAGAACAGGCGAGGCAAATCATGCCGGAACGGGATGCTGAACGAGCTTCTTTGTTATGGCAAGCGTGGGAAATTTTAATTAAAAATTGAGGGAACTGGATTCACATTTGAATCAGCAAATACTATGTCAATGAATTTTGAAGGACCGAAATATTATGATGCCGTGATGGGGGGTCACCATGCGCCGCCACCGGGTTCGGCAGTCTTGGGAGGACTGACAGGGATTCAAACCCGCTTGGCGGTGGTGGATATTCCGGTGAAAGTTTCGGCGTTGAAAGAGGCGTTAAATTATGGTCAAGCGGGTTTAGAATTAGTCATTGAAGCGTTAGAAGATGACTGTCATACCGTGCGGCGGTCGGCTTTTTTGTTGCTAAAACATCGCCGAGAACCTCATGCGATCGCTGCGTTAAAAAAGTTTAATGCCTATCGATTTTTTGAATGTATTCATACCATACAAGCGCATCGCAGTTGGGTTTTATCCCTGGCATTTAGTCCCACGGGACGGCAAATTGCCAGCGCGAGTAAGGATAAAACAATTAAATTGTGGGTTCGAGATACCGGACGAAAATTGTACACCCTCAAGGGTCACAATCATTGGGTATCCGCAGTGGCATACAGTCCGCGATCGCCGATTTTGGTGAGTGGCAGTTGGGACTACACCATCAAACTCTGGCAACGTCTGGGGGAAAGCGAACTTTATAGTTTCCCGGGAGACAGCGAAATTTATGCGATCGCCATTAGTCCCGATGGAGAATTTATCGCCGGTGGCAGTGGGGATAAAACCATCAAACTCATTGATATTGCCAAAAAACAGCAGGTTCAAACCCTCGTTGGACATCAGGGATATGCAATGGCAGTGGCATTTAGTCCCAATAACCAACTGGTTGCCAGTGGCAGCAGTGACAAAACCATCAAACTTTGGCATCGAGAAAGCGGCAGAGAACTCTATACCCTCACGGGACATGGGGAACAAGTCTGCGCGATCGCCTTTAGTCCTGACGGCCAAATCCTTGCCAGTAGCAGCTTTGACCAAACTATCAAACTCTGGCAAGTCCACACCGGACGCCACATTTGTACCCTTGTTGGTCATACCCATTGGGTCTATGCGATCGCCTTTAGTCCCGACGGACAAACCCTCGCTAGTTGTAGTCGCGACAACACGGTAAAATTATGGCAAGTCCCCACAGGCCGAGAAATCCGCACTCTCCCGGGTCACACCCGCGCCACTTGTGCCGTCGCCTTCAGTCCCGATGGACAAACCCTCGCCACCGGCGGCGATGATGGGACGATTAAAATTTGGGAATGGCATTGAAGTGTAGAGATGGCGGCGGATTGAACACCAATGAAAATTTCACCAGACTAACTCACGGGGGAAATTATTGTTTCTGCCGTGGGAAAATAACTGATTGCCTCCGCTAAATGCTTTTGCAACGTTGTTACAGGTAAGGGTCCTAAAATATGATTCCAAGGTAAGATTTGGGTAGATTCCCAATTCTCATGAACGTAAAATTCTAAATCTGGTAATGTTCCTCGCAATTCTTTAAAGGCGCGACGGTAACTGCCGAGGGTTTCGCCATAATGGCGGACTAATTCTAAAAGAAAAGACAAGCGGCGATCGCCTCGGGAAATCAATGCTTGAATCACGGACCAATTATAACTTTCTGGCCGAAATTCTATCCCCGATTTCCCTAATGCTTTCTGTAACGTTTTCAACCGTTTTTCTGCTTGGGGATTCACCCCAAACCATTGAAAGGGGGTATGTGCTTTCGGGACAAAGGTGCTACACCCAAAGGTCAAGCGTAAACCCGGTGCAGCTTTTTTCAAAGCTTGTAACAATTGCACCGTTGCTTCCAAATCCTCCAATTCCTCTCCCGGAACTCCAGACATTCCATACAGCTTTAACCCAGTTAATCCCCCCGCTTTGGCATTTATAGCTGCTTGGGTGATTTCTTGATTTTCAAGCTTTTTATTGACAATTTTCCGCACGCGTTCGGAACCGCTTTCAATGGCGATCGTCAGGGATTTTGTCCCGCGACTTGCCAGGGTTTGGGCTAATTCTGAGGTTACTGTATTGGTTCTTACCGAGGCAATACTTAGACGCACATCCTCAAATTGAGGTTGATTCAAGTAATCTAATAATTGATTAAATTCGGGATGCTGGGTTACCGAAGCGCCTAATAATCCAATTCGCCGCGTGACTTGTAAACCGCGTTCAATAGCAGGAATTAAGGATGTTTCTAAATTGGCAGTTCTAAAGGGTAAAGTTAAATAACTCGCTAAACAAAATCGGCACATTTCCGGACAACTTCTAACCACTTCAACCATGAAAATATCCGGCCAAGCGGCTTTTTCTGTAACTACAGATGAAGTGGATAAAACATTGCCGCGATAGGTTTGTTTGGCAATAGTTTGAGGAATATCTGAAGCAATAGGATGAATTGAGGCGATCGCCCCCTCGGAACTGTGATAGGTGACTTCATACAAACTGGGGACATAGACTCCGGGAATTTGCGCCAGATGCCGCAATTGTTGCAGTCGCCCTGCCTTGCGTACCTGTTGATACCCGTCCACAAATTCACCCAGGAGATTTTCTCCATCCCCGAGTAAAATTACATCAAAAAAGTCCGCAAAGGGTTCAGGATTTGCCGTCAAAACCGGACCCCCGCCAAAAATTAAGGGGTGCGATTCATCACGATTGGATGCGCGAATGGGAATATCCAGAGACTCTAATAATCCCAAAATATTCACATAATCCAATTCCCAAGAAACGGAAAATCCCAATAATTCCGGTTCTCCAGGTAAGGGTTCATGCAAATCCGTAAACAAGCGAGACACTTGCAAATCCCCCCTTGTTGCCAGGGTCGCCCAAACGATTTGATAGCCTAAACTCGTAATCCCAACCGTGTACTCATTGGGAAAGGCATAAATAACAGGAATTGCATCAGTATCCGCAATTGCCGGGGTAAATAACAGATGTTCAGCGTCAAAGAGAGAAGGGGTCACAAGCAGGGGGGTAAATGAGGACAATTTGATAGGTTAATTGCGGTCAACTTATTTATATTTTAGTTTAAGACCTAAAATAATCGAAGCCAAAATA
>CBFGOM010000173.1:0-13959 GCA_965650385.1 uncultured Oscillatoriaceae bacterium | reverse complement strand
CTCAATTCAAAATGTTCACGATTGGGGGCAAAAGGGATTGTTAAACTTCGAGTTTAGACCGTTTTTCCATGTATTCTAAAGTGTTGAGCAATCGAATTGCTGACTCATAAGATTCCTGAGTTAATTCGCGCAGTTCTTGGGGAGAGTCTACAACATCATCTACGATTAATCGCAAAAATCCAATCATGGGATTGAGGCGAGTCCGAATTTCATAGGACGTATTCATTAAGGTTTCACTGCGGGCTTTTTTCACCAAGTCTTGGGTGTCGAGGGAGAATTGCATGGAGTAGAGTTTTGCATAGTATCCACCTTTGCTTAAGAGCTCTTCATGAGTTCCAGTTTCGACAACTTGGCCTTTGTCTAATACGGCAATTTTATCAGCGTTTTTGACCGTGGACAAACGGTGGGCAATTACGAGGGTGGTGCGATCGCGACTGAGGCGTTCGATCGCCTGTTGAACGAGATGTTCGGAAACGGTATCCAGGGCGCTGGTGGCTTCGTCTAGGATGAGGATATCAGGATTATGAAGCAATGCGCGGGCGATCGCAATCCGTTGTCGTTGTCCTCCAGAAAGTAAAATTCCGCGATCGCCTAAGGGGGTCTCAAATCCTTCTGGAAGGTTCATAATGAATTCGTAAGCATTGGCGAGTTTAGCCGCCTCTATAACTTCTTTATCGGTGGCATCAGGGCGACCATAGGCGATATTATTGCGTACCGAATCGTTGAATAGAAACGTATCTTGACTCACGATTCCCATTGATTTTCGCAGCGATCGCAGCTCAAAATCTCGCAAATCTTTCCCATCAATAGTAATCCGTCCCTCTGTGGTATCGTAAAATCTTGGCAGCAAATCCGCTAAGGTCGATTTTCCTGCCCCAGACCCTCCGACTAGGGCCAACGTTGTCCCTTTTGGCAACCATAAATCCACATCCTTGAGCACCACCTCTGTATGTCCCGTATATGAAAAAGATAGGTGATCAAAATGAATCCCTTTTTCCAACTTCTTGTAGGGTTCCGTCCCATTCTTCATCAAGGGTTTGTCATCTGTTTTCAAAAATTCATTAACAATGATCGTGCTGGGGATTACATTAGCAAATTCACTCCGGCTATTATTTAATTGCCCCATGATTGGCACAAGTCTGGACAGGACGAACAAATAAGTTAATAAAACCGTTGATAACGACTCTATCTGATTGGAAAATATCCATCGACCCACTACAATAATAGCCAAAATTACCAACAAACCACTCATTTCATTCATCGGCCCCAGAATTGAGTAGTTCACCTGAGATTGCATTTCAGCTTTTTCTCGTTCCTCAATCAGTCTCTGAATTTTAGAATACTCTGGTTTCTCTTGCCCCATTGATTTAACCAGCCGAATTCCATTCAATACTTCAATTAAAGCTCCGCTATAGGCCCGAGATTTTTCTGAGAGCATCCTCCCGCAGGCTTGGGAACGACGGATGACAAATTGAGAAATGAGGGGGACAAGCATTAACAAAACGGTAGAAACTAGCGTCAGTTGCCAAGAGATTAAAATCAGAATCCCCACAAAGATTAAAACCGTCATGGCGTTGGTTAGAGTCCGAATCCCTATCCGAATCGCGCTGGAACATCGCCCCACCTCTTGATTCACATAATTGAGGATATCCCCCAATTTTGTCTTGGAATAATAGTCAATATCTATATCCAGTAATAATTGGATAGCATTTAACCGAATATCTTTGACCAGTAATCGTGATAAATGAGCAGAGACGAGCTGATTAGAAACCAAGGCTACATTTTTTAACACAATCAGCAATAAAATGAGTCCGATCATCAACGCAAGCTGATATTTGGGATCAACATTATCGATGATTTCAAGGGATCTTTGGATAATTGGGGGGCCTTGTTGAAACTGGACTTCCTGACCCAAAAAGCCTAAGATCACCGGAACGATCAGGGTCATGCTCACTCCATTGAACAAAGCTCCTGACCACCCTAGAAAAATTGTCAGGATAATCCAAAAGGGGTGTTTTCTAGCGTAATTGAGGAGAAATTGAGTGGGAGACATTAAATATTTCCTGTCTAGGTATCTGGGGCGTAAACAGATTTAATCGACGGAGTAGCTAAACTGAAACGAGGGTCTATTAGATTACCAAATTATGGGTATTTTTAAAAGTTCGCCCTGTCAATTTCCAGCCTTTTAGCGGGAGGGAGAACGAAGATTCAGACACATTATAGATTTTATTAATCGCACTTACTGCTTTAGCCGTTTAACAGACATCATGAGCAAGCACCATCCATGAAAGGGCGAACCAGACAAATCGGACGAACTGTGCCTCTTCAGGAGAGTGGGTGAGGGCACTCTACTCCCCTCGAAAACTGTGATGGCTGCAAGGTTTGCTGGGGTGTTATCTCAGAAAACCTGCCAACTGGCAATCGTGACAACCTGTGACTAGGGTGGCGATCGCCCTCCCACTGATTGACAATTCTGGATCCCTACTCCCTTGAGGCACTTTAGCCCCAGAATAAGCATTGTCTCTGATTTTACTATAACCTCTTGAGTGCCAACTTCAGTGCCCCAACTTTTCGGCTACAATCAAGAAGCGCGCAACCGAGTAACCCCACTGCAACTTTGAGGCGATCGCGTTCAGAGGATTGTCGATGTTTTGCCTACCCTCCTAAATTTCTGTAGCAGACAGTTTATAAGATTAAGCCAGCTTAACCTTGGGCTAATTATAAATAACATCTGACTGGCAAAGCTGGATAAATGCCCTGCCTCATGAGGAGTCATGGAAGATAGCCTAAACAACTTTTACGGCGAATCATGATCCCCAGACAATTATAGATAAAATTTGTAGGACTTATTTTTACAGGAGGCTTGAGTAGGTCTGAATGAGTAAGTTCGCTATGCCAATTGCCAATTCTAGGCGACTGCGCCCCAGTCTACCTATTAGATAAACTAAGACAAAAAACTAAAGTTTCTAACCTGATTGGGAGATTTTTGTAAAGATTCTGTAAACTAACCCGGTTGTCTTGCCTCTCTTGTACCAAGTCCTACCCTAAAATAGAACGAACCTTAACCCACATTGAAATCTAGCGAGGACATAAAAGAGATGAGGTCTGCGAGTTGTTCCCTTTCGATTCTAGCTGCCCGAACTGATCTGCCCTTTATGATGGAGATGATTCCTCATATCGTCCGAGGGTGTAACTTCACTTTTAGCGATCGCCTATTAGCGGTAGATACGGCCCCTTTATCCGGAGATAAAGTCAATCGTCCGGGGATCGGTACAATGGAACAATTGCGAGATTGCTGTTCTCAGTTAGTCCAAGCAGGGGTTATGGATCGGGTTGTTGATATAGATTACTCAGAAACCTATCGGAACCAGGTTTATCGTCAGCATTTTGGCAGCCCCATTCGCCAAACCCACAACTATAAAGGTTACCCGATTTTAGGTACAATTTTTTCCATTGAAGAACCAAAAAGTGATTACTTGGTTCATTTTGATAGTGATATGTTCCTGCATACAGAACCGGGCTATAGCTGGATTGAAGAAGGAATCAAATTGTTGCAGCAACACCCTGAAGTTATAGCAGTACGGCCATTGACGGGGCCACCGACTACAGATGGTAATTTGTGGCAAAACGTCCCCTACGATCGCCATCCTGATGGCTTTTATCGCTTCAAGTTTTTTAGCAGTCGGGTCTATTTAATTGACCGCAAGCGATTTGAGCAGATGCTCCCCCTCCCGATTATTTGGCGGTCCTATAAAAACAAATTTTTAAATTATCTGCCCACTGCTGTAAAAACTAGGTTAAACAATTGGATGAAAAAAGGACAATTAGATTCTTGGGAAGTGATGGTATCGCAACGCTTAGAACAAACCAATTACGTTCGAGCGGTGATGGAGTCTCCAAAAGCCTGGACGATTCATCCACCCGATCGCCGTCCAGAATTTCTAGCAGCCTTGCCCAAACTAGTTGACAAAGTAGAAGCAGGATTCTACCCTCCCGAACAAGCCGGTCATTATGATTTAAAACTGGAATATTGGCTGTAATTTTAATCAATTAAATCTCAGCTCAATAGCAGCTATTTTAAAAATACCCGAATTTTTTACATTGCCATGAATGAGAATTTACCCCCCATTTATTTTTATATTCCTGAAGCAGATTGGCCCGTTGGCAATCTGCTACAAAGTCCCGAATCCTATCAAGACGTGATCGCTCAATCGACCTCCACCGGAACTTATGGCTGGATACTGCAAACCTATCTTCATCTGAAAGCTAGTGGGTTTCCTTGTACATTAATTGGCACAATTCCCACAGAAGGAATTGTCTTGGGATATCGAAAAACCCTCCCAGAAAATCTAAAACCTGGGTCTAAATTACTGCTGGTTTGTGTGCAAGGAGATGAGGGTCAGCATCCGTTTGCTCAGGTGCATCTCGTCCAAAATTCTCAGGAGTTGTTAAAACCCTATCGCGTGCTTGGCGATCGCCTTTTATTTCCTGGGGAGATTTATTTTATGCCCTATTGGCCCCAACCCGGGGCAATTCCCAGGGATACCTCTCGGGGCGATCGATTTGAAAATATTGCTTACGTGGGTCGGGAAATGAATTTAGCACCGGAACTTCTCGACCCTTCCTGGCAGAAACAACTTCAATCGTTAGGGTTGCAATGGCAGGTAATTTCCGCCCGCGATCGCTGGAATGACTATAGCCAAATCGATGCCATTCTTGCCGTTCGTAGTTTTAATCGCCAATCGGACTATCATTGGAAACCCGCCGCCAAACTTTATAATGCTTGGCACGCAGGAGTCCCCGCCATTATCGGCGTGGATTCAGCCTACCGTGCGGAACGTAAAAGCAAATTAGATTATCTTGAAGTTAAGTCTTTAGAAGAGGCGATCGCTGCCTTAATCCAGCTTCGCGATGATCCCGATTTGCGTCACGCAATGGTAGAAAATGGCAAAATTCGCGCTCAAGAAACCACCCCGCAAACCCTCGTCCTCCGTTGGAAAAACTTACTCACCGATTGTATCGTTCCGGCATATCATCGCTGGTCTCATTCCTCGAATTTAACACAACAAGCCTTTTTAACCCGCCGTTTTCTAGCCGTTGACACCAAAGATCTGCGAAAAAATATCCAGTCTTGGCGAAATCGCCTCGGATTGCGGACTCGCTTGCGTTCTTTTCTTGACAAACGGAATTAATAAGGATTCAACTGTTGACCAGGCTAGTAGACTTTAAGTGTGAATCAGAAGGTTATTAAATTGGATGCTTTGAGGCTATCTGTTCTAACCACTGTTGAGCAATATTATCCCAGGTTTCTGCTTTAACTTTTTCCTGAAAATCCTGCCGAATTTGCTCTAATCTATCAGGGTTTTTTAATAATTCAACGATCTGGCGAGCGATCGCTTCTTGGGTTTCTTTGGCAAACGGGTCCCCAGCAATTTTCAGGCAATAAGATTTTTCGGCTAAAGCGGCGAAATCGGTGGTAACCGGGACACAACCGACCAATGCCGACTCCCGCACAGAAATACAGTCTACTTCTTGATAAGTACAACCATAGTAATGAATCGCAGCCGTTGATTTTTCTTCTACCAACTTGTCTTGTCCAATTCTGCCTTTTTCCGTAACATCAGCTTGATTCATTAATTCTATCATTTTCTTTTTCCACGCTTGTTTTTCAGGATTGCGTTTATAAGATTCATCAAAAAACTGCCATCCATAATAAATCTCTAACTTGGCCTCTGGACTTTCTTTCTTTAAAAGAGGCCAACCGTACCGCAGCATAGACTCCAATCCTCGCTCATAATTAGAAGCATAAATCAGTTTGTTAATTTGTTTCGGACGGTTGCTCAATTCTAATAAAGACTGGTTCACTCCATTGGGGATAATGGCAAACTTTTCGTCAGGTACGTTTGGCAATAAAGTTCGATGAAACTGACACTTTACAAAAACTTTATCGACGTGATTAAGTCGTTCTGTTGTAAAATCTTCAATATTATAAGGAACATCATGGAGATCCAGTAAAATTTTATGGGCTTTTAAGGGTAAATCCAACATCCGCACATTCTTGTTGCGCCAAATAATCAACGTATCGAAGGTATCCCAAGGATTGAAGCGATCGCAATTCTGATATTCTACCCCATCATAAAATCCTTCCCCCTCCCCGCAGTAATTGTAAACTCGGACCTTATACCCTTGCTTTACCCATTCTTTAGCCAGATAAACTACCCCAGTCTGCGCACCAGCTAATCCTCGTGTTAGGCTTTCTGGCGTCCATTTTTCTGGGCTCTTCCCGGTATAATAAACAATTGATTTCTCGGGCCATACTGTAGCATTGAATTTGTATATCCAGGATTTAGCAAGGTCGGCTAATCCCGGAAAATTAGACCTTAACCAGTCTTTAACTTGTCTTTTCACCTTAATTCTCCTTGGTTTCAGTAAAACCTACTTGAAATAGATTAAAATGGGTTTGATTAGGCCATAATTGATGATAACTTTAGGTGACCTCCAGAAGTCATCCCTGATTCGGAAAACATTAAAATTCCCGAGTTTTGAAAAAAGTGCTTGACAGTTTAGAATCTATAAGCATGACCTATAGAAAAAATCCGGTAACCTTTTTGCGAGTAATCCACCTATTGCTTTACTCTATAATACCCAATTTAGTTGTAAACCGTAGTTTTTATGATTAGCGGCTTCAGGCAGGCTACCTCCTGTGACCTTCCATCCTTTCTTGACCAAACGGTCGATGAACAGCGTAAAAGTTTTTATAAACTTTATCACACCCAGATTCCGAATAAGCCTCCCCGTTCTGCCTTTAAGCTAAACCCAATGAGACCTTAATTGGCAAACTTGGGATTCTATTGATAATTTTACCTCCAGTTTTGCTAAACTATTTTAGGGAGATTAAAAGGATTTTTATGACTTGAACAAGTTGGGAATGGTGTCAGCCGATCTCCGGAGCAATATCCGAGGGCGATCGGGTTTTAAATCCTTAACTTGCTGTCTTTATTTTACCAACCTATCACCATCATCATGAATCAACCCAAGCAAAACTTGAAAAAAGTCGCAGTCTGGCATCCTTATTTTTTGGGGGGAGGTGCTGAATCGGTCAGTCTATGGATTTTAGAGGCTTTAGTCCCTCACTATAACGTCACCCTATTTACCCTAACTTCACCCGATTTAGAACGGTTAGATAGTCTTTATAATACCCATGTAGCGCAACAAAAAAATCTGACGGTTCAGAGGATGTTACCGCCCTCCCTGAATCCACAACTGATTGATCGATTAATCGCGAATAGCCCCAAAATCAAATCGGCCCTTAATCAGTGGGCAGTCCGCGCTTTCAAATCAATGAATACTGACTATGATTTAGTATTATCCACCTATAATGCCTTGGATATGGGACGAGTGGGAATACAATATATCCACTGGGTTCATGTAGTCGATCCGCAACCCCATAAAAATAAAGGTTGGGCGCGTTTAATGATGAAGTTCTCGCAATTTTCGATGAACCAACTCAAACAAAATCAGTCTTTAGCCAATTCCTGCTACACTGCGGATAAAATTAAATCAGCCTATGGAATTGAGTCACGGGTTGTCTATCCCCCCGTCATTGGTGAAGTGGAAGTGATTCCCTGGGAGGAAAAAGAAAGCGCTTTTCTTTGTAGCGGGAGAATTGTAGCAGCAAAGCAAACTCATCGAGTCATTGAAATTTTGCAGGCGGTGCGCGATCGCGGCTTTGATGTGAAATTACATATCACTGGAGGGGGTGGTGGTACTTATAAGCGCTCTTATGAACAGCAAATTATGAAGCTTGCGGCTCAAAATTCTGACTGGATTACAGTTTATCAAGATCTGCCTTACAAAGAGTATCTCAAAGTAATTGCCCGCTGTCGTTATGGTATCCACTCTAAGCCTGAACCTTTTGGAATTTCCGTTGCAGAAATGGTGAAAGCGGGAATGATTCCCTTTGTCCGAGAAAACGGGGGTCAGATAGAAATTGTCGGCGCTCACCATCATGAATTACTATTTGATAATCAAATTACCACTGCCGTTGAAAAAATTGTCCAGGTTCTCAAGCAACCCGATCGCCAAATGGCTCTACTTGAATCTTTGAAAAAACAGCAATCTCTTTTCTCTACGGAAAAGTTTATTGCCGAAATTCAGACGGTGGTGGCTGAATACTTCCAAAATTAAGGCTTAATCAGCGATTTATATTTCCGTTTAAAGGAGTATGTGATTCAGTGTCTAACCTTGTCAATTATCATGTTCGGCATTCCATTAATATTGGGGATTGGTTTTCTTCTCCTCTACTGTATTTTAACTTTCCTGGACTCCAAACGGAAGCCAAAGATATCGATGATTTACCCCAAGAAAAACTCCCCGGTCAGCATCTGATGCTGGGGGGAGGGGGACTGCTATTTCCTCGGTTTTTAACAGGAATCCAGCATCTAAAAAATTATGTAGATCAAGGCAAGTTTATTTTTTGGGGCGTGGGACAACAAAGTTATCAAAATCCATCCCTAACCTTTGCCCAATTTGACTATAACCCTTATATTGAATCCGTTGATTTGCTGGGAATTCGAGATTATGGAGTTGGTTTAAATTGGGTTCCCTGTGTCAGTTGTATGCATCAGGAATTCGATCGCCCCCGAGTTCCCCAACATGAGGTCGTTGTATTTTCCCACAAAAAGTTTCGGATTCAAGTTCCGGGATTACCTACTCTCACAAATGAATCCATGGATTTCCGGACTGTCCTGGATTTTTTAGGGTCTGGGGAAACCATTTTAACCAGTTCTTTTCATGGAGCCTATTGGGGAACGCTTTTAGGGCGAAAAGTCATCGCGTTTCCTTTTACCAGCAAGTTCTATGGACTGAAGCATACCCCTGTTTTATATCCGGTTAAAAAATGGAAACAAAAAAGTTATAAACTGTCTCTCTTTGGCAAAACCCTCTATGAATCCCGTGATCCCAACTGGTTCGAGTGCGAGATGGAGGATTGGCGTTCTTGGCTGAGTCAAGGTCAAAATTATCCCTCTAGTTTGCAAGAATGTCGCGATCGCAACCAGTTATTTTATCAACAAGTTATGGAACAATTGAATTAGCTTGAGGGAGTTCTTCTTGCTATTCAAAAAAGATTTTAAGACTAAAACTTGACTTTATAGAGCCAGTTTTGACGGTTTCCATATCCTTCAAATGTTCCAACTATCACTTGTAAATTAAGTTTTTGTCGTTCCATGAACCCAAGCATTTCTGGTGAAGGTCTGTATAAAAAAACGTCTTTATCTCTATAATTTTCTAAGTTTAATTTACCCTCGGCTTGTTGAAGTTGAGTTTTTTTAAACAACTGAATCTGTACTTGAGAATCGAGAAGATAGGTCAGAGGAATGATAAAAGTATGAGTGCTATCACTCATGACAAGCGGTTGATTAGCCTGGTTAATGATCGGAGCTATTTCTAAATTTATAGCACTCGCTGTGTACTCCCAAGCGCGAGATTGAGAAATTAAGGTAGAGGATAAAACTCCACCTACAACCAGGCAGGCAAAAATTAGGTTCCAAAACTTCCCCCGTTGGATTCGATTGGAAGTAGTCATTTGAGTGGCGATTAGATAGGCTATAGTCAGTTGAATTCCCAAATAAGAGGCAAGAAGATATCGCGGGAGTATAGACCTTTGTCCTCCCCAAATTAAATCCGGCAGAATTTGAGAGAGAGCAGTCACTCCAATTAAACTTAGAATAAACAGCCAAATTCGCACAGGAGTGCGCCGAACCAAAAAATAGACACCATAACATAATAAAATTAAAATTAGATAAAAAACAGGATTTTTTAAGCTAGTTTGATAAGGCAAATCTATAAAAATTCGATTTAAATTATCCAGCCAGATTCTACACAACCCTTGAAAATTATCTTGATAATTTCTAACCCATTTTGTTTTACTCTCTAACGTTTCTAAGCGGTTAAAAATTACCCAAATCCAAGGAGTAAATATAACCAATCCTAAAAGTGATGCTATGATGTAAGAAGCAAAATTTTTAGTCAATTTGCACCGCTCAACAATCAGGACATAAAGTCCCTGAGAAATAGCTACAAATCCAAAGAATAAATGAGTATAGAGACCGAACGCAAGACTCACCCCATAAAGTCCCCACAATGACTTTGTTTGTAACCGCAAGCTTCGCAACAGTAGGGCACTAGACAATAAAATAGTTACCGCCCATAAGCTATACTGTCTTGCCGGTTGAGACAGCAAAAGATGATAAGGGGAACTTGCAACCAACGCAATGGCTATCCAAGCAGTAAATGGGGAGTTAAATAATTCTAAACAGAGCCAATACAGAGCAGGAAATGCGAGTAAACTCACCAAAACGGCCAAAATTCTAGCCCCAACCGGGTCATTAAACCACTGGGTCCAAAATCGGGCGAGCACATAGTACAAGGGAGGATGTTCAGGATTTCCCGCTAAAGCGGCGATCGCATCTCCTAAATTTCTTTCCGGCGTTGGACGTTGATATGCCTGCAAAGAATCAACGGTCACTATATTTTCATCATAAAATTGTGCAACGAACTCTTCACTCGTGTATCCAGAAATTCGTAAAAAACTTCTGACTTCATCAGCGCTATAAACTTTTTCATCAAGATTAACGAAGCGAAAAAATACTGACAAAATCAAAAGCCAGACCAGAACAACTCGCAACCATCCTTTAGGAATTGCCAAGCCTTGATTTAATCCATTTAAGCTGAATAATTTATTCATACAATAGGAGGATATTAAGTTGATAATTAGAAGTCAATACTGTCAATACTATGGCGGAATGCTGCACTAATACTTTAAAAATCACCCTTAGAAAAGAGGGCCGCCTGGCATTCTTTATTAAGCCTTTTTTAAGCCTATGGCTGTAGCCAATAAAAATTATTTATTGCTACGTTTCATCTGGAAATTGAGCTAAATATTATAAAAGTTGAAAATGTTATTTTGCAATTATATCAGGAACCGTATGGGAAAGTCAAGATTTTTCCAAAAAGTTATAGGAATAAGAGACAAAAATAGCCTCAAGGATGGACGCCTTGATTAATCCTTTAGCCGTGGCAGTAAAAAAGGAATCTTATACCAGTAACTAGACTCAGGCCGTACAGTAAGCGCAATCAGCAAACTAATGGGGGATTTACGAATGATGAACTGCTTCAGCGATCGGCGCAATTACTCCGGAGAGAATCTCTGCCATTGCTTGAAAACTATAATATTGAACACATCTTTCTCGGGCTTTTTGGCCGCGTTTCTGGGCAATTTCCCAATTCTCAAAAATCTCTTCAATGGTTTGAGCAATTTGTTCAGGCGCATTGGGATCAACTAGATAACCTGTGTCAGCTAATATCGCCGGAATATCTCCCACCCGGGTTGCTAAGACGGGTTTTGCCATCGCCATCCCATCAGTTAATTTTAGGGGAAATTGTGCAGCGGCGGCAGCTTCATCCCGCTGGGGAACGACGACAATATGTGCGGCGGCAACCACTTCAGGCATTTGCTGAATCGGTAAGGTCGGCAATTTGACAATCCACCGCCCCCATTGTTCCATCAGTTGATTATCGTAATCATCATAAGGACTACCCCCGACGATCGCCAGTCTTAAATCGGGCTGATTGAGGCGATCGAGGGCGATTAATACATCTTCTATGCCTTTATAAGGTCTGGGTGCACCGGGAAACATCAGAACCCGATATCCGGAAAGTTGATAGTGTTCTCGACTAATTTCCGGTTCATAATGAGTCGGATCAAATAAATCTGTATCTTTGCCATTGGGTAAATACACCCCACCAAAACGCTTTTGCAAGAATTGATTGTGTAGGGTCACGCGATCGGCCCGGGCAATCCATTTTTCCATCCATTTTAAATAGAGTGGATGGTCTGGATATCGCAATTGCCCATTGTCTTTAAAAAGATCCCGGCCCAATTGTTTGATACTGGGGGGTCTGTATTTCCAAGCATCCCCTCCATGCCAACTCAGTTCCCAGTCATCAATATCTAAAAGGACTGGCCGACGAGTTTTTATCTGATTTAATAAAGCCAGTCCAAAACTACTCGGCTTCGGTTTATAAGCATACAGAATATCTCCTGTAACTTGATTCATCAGGGAGGTAGCGGATTGGATAAACTGAGGATATTTTTTCCCAGGAACGGTGATAATGGGGATGTCTTCAAAAGAAGTTTTGACGTTGGGTTCGTCATCAAAGACAAATCCAAGAATTTCTACCTCATAGTTGAGGCGCTTGAGCACTTGACTAAGTAAAAAGGGGCGGACACCGCCGCCGCCCCATCGTCCGGCCCCTTTTTTAGAAAGGTCACTAACCAGAACGGAAATTTTAGGTTTTGTGGTGGGTTTCTGCAAGGTTTCTCCGGATGGGTTTGGACGATTCATCGGGGGTAATCCAGGTGACTAATCAAGTCCTTAAAGCGCTGGTATGCGATAATTTTATCGGTCTTTCTAATCCGCTTTGTGGCGTTTTTGATGCCACTGCCATGCATGGGAAATGATATCATATAAGTCGGGATGCTCCGGATTCCAACCTAATATTTTTCGGGCTTTTTCACTGCTGCCGACTAATACTGGAGGGTCTCCCGGACGGCGATCGCCTATTTTTTTAGTCACCTCTTTCCCTACCACTTTCTCAGCGGTTTCAATCACATCTTTGACCGAAAACCCACTCCCATTTCCTAAATTGAAGACCTCAGTTTTTCCACCCTTCAATAAATATTCCAGTCCCAAAATATGGGCGGAGGCTAAATCATTCACATGGATATAGTCCCGAATACAGGTGCCATCTGGGGTCGCATAATCAGTTCCATAAATTGAAATAAATTCTCGGTGTCCCAGGGCGGTTTGTAATACAAGGGGAATCAGATGAGTTTCGGGATCATGGTCCTCCCCGATCGCCCCACTCGGATCGGCCCCGGCTGCATTAAAATAGCGGAAAATCACAGAGTTTAATCCGTATGCTGCATCAAAATCATTGAGGATTTTTTCTACCATCAGTTTGGTCATGCCATAAGGATTAATCGGATTCTGGGGATGGTCTTCCGTTAACGGAATTTGCTGCGGAATCCCATAGGTCGCACAGGTGGAAGAAAAGACAAAATTTTTCACCGATGCAGCTAACATCGCCTCTAACAAGGTTAACGTTCCCGTGACATTGTTTCGATAATATTTTGCCGGATCCGTCACCGATTCTCCTACATAAGCGTAGGCGGAAAAGTGCATGACGGCTGAAAAATCATGGGTTGCAAAGACGTTATTCAGCAGGGCGCGATCGTTGGTATCTCCTTCTATTAATTCAACTTGTAAAACCTCTTCTACAATGTCCCGATGCCCATAGACTAAGTTATCTAAAATAGTGACTTGATACCCAGCTTTTTTTAGGCTTAAAACCGCATGAGACCCAATATAACCGGCCCCACCCGTGACTAAAATCGTTTTATTGTTTTCGCTCACTTTTTTACAGTCCTTTGTCTTTTTTTGTGATGTTTAAAAATATGTTAACCCTTTATCTCCCCCCGCTGCTCAACTGATGCGGATGATGGGTTAAACCTCCAACTGATTAGGTTATAATTTTAATCCGATCGCTCTGGATTAATTCAAAAATTCGATTGATTTGCCGCCGTTCGTCATCGGTGATATTTTTTCCCGATAGTAAGATGTTGGCAATCTGTAGATGTTCTTGAGTGGTAATTTCATTGATTTCTAGGATTTCCTCAATCATTTGATGAATCGTAAAAATCGGTTTAATCGGGGTTGGTCTTCCCATTGGTTTTTGCAGGACTAGATTTGGGCAGAGTTTGGATCAAAGCCTTAACCGTTCTATTTTATCCCCTTCAATTTAAGATTCCCATAAATGAGTTACCCTAAAATTATAAAGACTTCATAAAGTTTTGGCAACTTTTGAACAGGTCGTTAATTTTACGGCAATTAGCCC
>CBFGOM010000172.1:0-14148 GCA_965650385.1 uncultured Oscillatoriaceae bacterium | reverse complement strand
GGCAGCGAGTCCGGTAATTTTGGTAAAGGCGGCATCAATTTCGTCTACATCCAGGTCGAAACTGCCGGTGAAGGGATGTTGAGTTTGGGTTCTTTGGTCGCGATATTGGACGGCAGGAATTTTAAATTGGAGTTTGGACTTATCCGGGGCCCAAAAGTACGGATGAAGTCCGGTGGAAAAGGGCATGGGCCGATCGCCGGTGTTGGTGTAGCGTTGGTCGATTTCTAGGCTATTCCCTTTGAGCTTGTAGGTAAAGGCCAGTTCAAAATCAAAGGGATAAACCGCACGAGTGCGATCGCTGCTATTGAGAATCAGAGTAATACTCGCGACGTCCTTGGTCACCCCCTCAGTGACTTCCCAAGGTAAATCCCGGGCGAACCCATGTTGTTTAAGCTGGTACTCTTTGCCTTGATAGCTGTAGGTGTTGTTCGGCAGGTTGCCACAGATCGGAAACAAGATGGGGATGCCGCCACGGACACTTAAATCGGGGTTGGCAAAGCGTTCAGCATCCAGATAGAGGAGGTCATGACCTTGAACTTGCCAACTGGTGATGATGCCACCGCGTTCGGGAACGACTTCGACCCGGGATTGAGCGGGTTGGTCGCAGAGGATGTAGGTTTTGTATTGTTCTTCTTTCACGGCGATCGCAAACACTGTTTATCCTTTGTCCTTGAGTCGAATGATCGGGGTCGGCAATTATCCCAGTCTTTACGGTTGTAACGGACGGCGATCGGATAGTCAAGGGGAACGTGTCACGGGGTTGATTCAGAACCCTACCCTCAGACCTTATGTCCCCCTGGGGCGATCGCCCTGACATTAGCTAGAAACCAGGTTCTTGCCGAACTGTGGTAGTTTGATTTTCTTATTCCGACCGGCTACTCCGATGGCACTCCCTGCTGCTGCCGCTGCTAAGGCCATGCCCACGGTCCGAGAGGTTCCATTATTGGATGGGGGAGGGGATACCGCTTCACCATCGCTATCGCTCAATTTATCCGCTTCTCCAAAGGAAAGAGGTTCCCCTAACTTATCCGTAAACGGGGAAGCATCAAACGCCTCATTTTGAGCAGATTGATCAGAGGGTAACTCTTCTTCAAGGGTCGGATTAGACTGAATCTCAGCCGCCTTTTGGGAGTCAAAAAGGGTTTCTTCGGAAGTCACCACTTTAGATTGACGCGCATCCAGAATCATCGGAGAAGTCATCGGTTCCTCAAAAACCCCAGAGATCAGGTCGATATGTTCTAGGATGCGATCGCCCCTTTCTCCGCTTACTACTTTGGGCTGATACTTGCGGACTTCAACAGGTAAAAATTCTACCTTCATTTGTTGCTCTCGCAACGACACCTTCAGGACTGCGGTATCGTAATCGCTGCGAGCATTCCCACCAAAAATAAAATTCCCCAGTGAGTAAGCAATAGGCCGTCCTTTATAAATTTCTGCACCCTGCAACACATGAGGATGATGACCGACGATCACATCTGCACCTTGGTCAATCGTAAAATAGGCTAATTCGCTTTGCCAAATTTCCGGATAATTTGCCAGTTCTACGCCCCAGTGAAAATTCACAACAATCCAATCGACTTCATCCCGAACGGCCTGAATATCCTCAGCAATTCGCTGTTCCATGCCATGATTGGTCCCCGGTATTCCTTCTCCTGCAGCATGATAGTCGGCGGTATAGTAGCCAAAGTAAGCAATTCGCTGACCTTTAACATCAATAATTTTAGGACGTCGCGCTTCGGTCATTTCCATGCCCGATCCGATGGCATGAATCCCAGCTTTTTCTAAAGTTTTTAGAGTTTCCTGGAGTCCAGGACCCTGGTAGTCCATCGCGTGATTATTTGCCAGGTTAACGATGTCCACGCCTCCAGAGGTCAGTACCTTAACAGCCTCGGGTTCAGCTTTAAAATTAAAGGTTTTTTCGAGTTTGGTCTCGGCGGTGGTTAAGGTGCCTTCCAGGTTGACCATTGCCATATCGGCCTCGCGGTATTCTGGCATTTGGTCAAAGGCCCAGGTATAGTCACTGCCGATCAGGTCTTCAAATCCATGCCCGAGGGTAACATCTCCGCTCATCATCAGGGTAACTGTCGGGTCATTGGGGTTCATAACATTGGTATGTTCAATGACGGGAACGGTTTCTAAGGCGGCTTGGACCACTTTAGGGCGTTCCTCTACTCCGTTGACGAGATTGGATGAGGTTTGGGGGGAGACAATTGCGGTGGGTTGGGATTGGTCCCGTAGTTGCAAGTAACCGATCGCACTGCCCATGATAAAGGCGCTGACGGAGACGCCTGCGACTAAAAATAATCTAAAAACTTTATAGTTGATCCAAGCAGCAGCGCGGGAGACGCCATCAAGCAGGCGCTGTAAGTGCTGATTTCTCCGTTGCTGGTTGGCTGGGGTGACAATGCGGATAGACTGCTGCCACAATAAGTCAGAATTTCCGATGGGGTTAGCACCGGTGGCGATGATGCGAACACCATCAATGACTTCTGAGTTAAGCCGCCAGATTTGGTGACAGATAAATTTATTTAAACCGGAACGCAGTTGCTGATAGAAGTCCGGTTGATCAGTTAATGCATTGATTTCTAGGCGAATGGGCAAGCATCCTTTTTGGACCGGTTCGACCCGGGCATAAATGCCTTGGGGGGCCAGGTATGAGTTAATCAGGTAGGCGATCGCCCGAAAATTTCCCGCCCGCGCTAAGTCAAGCATTGAGGGTTCGGCAAAGGTGCTGAAACTGGTCATCCTGTTCACTCCTAATTTCTTGCTGGCAAGTCTAAATTTTAAATCAGGGCTATTCCTGGGGGATTGATGTTTCGGGTTGATTTTAGGGTCTTAATCCCTGGGGGAGTATTCTCCCTGGGTCTCCCGAATGGGTTGGAGTCTGAACGGCGTTCTGATTCAACCGCTATTCCCCGTGAGCTTGTTTAAATTTGTCCTTTAATTGGGGGAGGGTTGTTTGACAAACAATCTTTATCTCCTTTCCCATTCCTATTGAGGTCTGAATGACCAAGGGTGATCCTCACCCTCTTTTAAGTTAGTTTACGGTGAGAAATCGGCAGAATCAGACGGGATGGGTTGATTAAATGGGCGATCGCCCTAGAATTAACATCCACTTTTCTGCTGTCTGCATTATGCAATCAACTCTATATCCCTCCAAGTTTCCCCTATTTTCCCTGATTTTTTTGAATGATCGTCAAGACTACAATCGGGGAATTTCCCATGAGGGATTGGCTTGACGATTGTACCCCAAAACTTCTATCTTTTGAGTCTTTGACTTGACAAAATTATCCTAGATATGCATTCGCTCACTTTTGGGTAGTCAAGGCGATCGCCTTGGGGGGTTTAATGTGAGCTAAAGCCCACAGCGGCGATCGCCTGAACTCCCCTTGAATCCTCTGTGAAGCGCTTACCCTGGGTTAAAACTGATAAGTCACGCCTACTTGCAAAACGGGGTAAAATCGGAAACGTCCTAGCTCATCCTCTAGGTCGTCACGCTCTCGCTCCAGTTCACTGGCTAGGATAGGATTGGATGCAGCCCCCGGGGCAGTTAACGACACATCGGGCGATCGCTGAAACATCACCCCTAGGTCCATAAAAAATCCCCATCGCTTGCCAAAGGCTACAGGATTCCCCCAACCGACCCCAATATAGGGTGCAAAGTCTGGAAAATCAACTTCGGCTTGTAATGTCCCCACTTCTGCTGCCGCAAAGGTTGTATTCCCAATCCGATAGGACGGAATGCCTTCATTTGTGGAAGTCTGACCAACTCCTGATGCCTGATTCCCGTTATAAACTAAGCCCCCGGTGATCCGAAATCCTGAGTCTTCGTTGGGAAAATAATCGACAAAAGCCGGGATGGTCCGCAAATCAACATCGGTATCGTACTCAATGTCGCTTTCTGTAAAGTTGCCGTTGAAGGATAATCCACTAAATCCAATTCTCGCGTTTAAATTGGGGAAAATCCGCCCTGTAACCTGAGCGCCAATTCCTGGAGTTCCCACATTTCCAGTGACAGCAATCCCACTCCGTTCTTCCAACAATCGTAGGGTACGCGGTGGCAGGGGGTCGGGTTGTGACGGGGGAACCGGACGCGGTACCGGGGGAACGGGTTGAGTCGGGGGAAGGGGTTGAGTGGGAGGAACGGGTGCGGGTGGGACTGGGGTTGGTCCCGGGACTTGTTGGCAGCGCGAATTGAGCGGAAACAACCGACACAGGGTTTCTACATCGGTATCTTGCGCTTGTAAGGGTTGGGACAGACTGGCCTCGATCGCCACAGTGGTTAAAATACCAACCACGCCATAAAAAATTTTTATAGAAAGACCAATGTTTTGAGCCATGAGCTTTTGTGTTCGGCTGGTGTTGGGCTGTTTGCGTTTGCCCTCGCATCATATCCCATCCCACTGATGCCGGGGTAATGATTTTGTCTGGGACTAGGCGATCGCCCCTATCTCCAAGATTACCCGGCCCCTTTGCCTTTGCCATCCCTTCTCTCTATACTGTGTAAAATACTGTTTAAAGTTTTGATAACTTTTTTAACGATTATTAACGCATCCCGGAGTTGGCGATCGCTCCGAATCCCCCCACTCCGTCCCCATCTTGAGGCCCAACTATGACCGTTCGCAAAGACACAATTTTTGAGCAGTTTTTAGCCCCTGTTGTTTGGCTATTCGTCGATGAAAAGGCGATGCAGCAATTGAGTCGGAGTATCGACTGGGAAACCGAAAGCGATCGCCTGACTCGCCCAGATTTGGAGTATCCCGACTATTACATCACTCAAAATTTTCACGGCATTGAACGCGGTTATCTCAATCCCGGTGCAGCGGTGAGTTACGACCCGATTACGCAATATGCAATGCCGCCTCATGAAGGCTGGATCCGTCAAGGGTTAATCGATGCCATTCGCACCCATCCGCGTCGCATTCTGGACTTGGGTTGTGGCACGGGTTCGACGACGATCCGCCTTAAGCAAGCCTTTCCCGATGCTGAAGTGATTGGTTTGGATTTATCACCCTATATGCTGGTGATGGCGCAATATAAGGCGAAGCAAGCGGGTTTAGAGATTCAGTGGGTGCATGGCCCTGCGGAACAGACGGGTTTTGCTCCCAATTCTTTCGACTTGGTGACAGCTTCGTTATTATTCCACGAGACCCCAGCTAAAATCGCTCAGGCGATCGCCCAAGAAAGTTTCCGACTGTTGCAACCTGGAGGACAGTTTCTAATTTTGGATGGCAATCAAAAAACCCTCCGCCAGACTGAGTGGCTTACCCAAATTTTTGAAGAACCTTATATTCAAGAGTATGCCGATGGCAGTGTGGATGCCTGGATGGGTGCGGTAGGATTTGGGGCGGTGCAGACGAGTGAAGTTTGGTTACTCAATCAGGTAACCAGTGGGATCAAACCTTTGCCTCAATCCCCGGTGGCGTCATCGAGGTGGACTGCACAAGAGGAGTCCTGGGTTGTGGCTCCCAGCTACTAAGGAGAGAGGAAGGTCGTTACACCATGAGTTTAAAAGCGATTTTATTTGATTTCAATGGGGTCATTATTAATGATGAGTCGATTCACGAGGAGTTAATCGATGAGTTGCTGCTGTCGGAGAACTTGCGCCCGAAAAAGGGGGAGTTCTGGCAAATCTGTTTGGGACGCAGCGATCGCGCCTGTATTGCTGAGTTATTTGCCAGTCGCGGACGGTTCCTGACCGATGTAGCGTTGGATGCCTTGGTTGCTCGCAAGGCGATCGCCTATCAGGAACGACTCGCTACCCTGGATAAGCTGCCGATTTTTATGGGGGTGGAAGACTTAATTTTTAAATTGCGCGGCACTCAGTTAAAATTGGCGGTGGTTTCGGGGGCGTTGCGATCAGAGGTGGAACTGGTGTTAAATCGGGCAAATTTGGCTCAACATTTCTCGGCGATTGTCGCGGGAGATGATATCAGCGCCAGTAAACCGGACCCCGATGGCTATCTGCTGGCGGTAGAACGGTTGAATCAGCACTATCCAGAACTCAACCTGACCCCGAGAGATTGTTTAGCGATCGAAGATACTCCAGCGGGGATTCAAGCGGCTCAACGGGCTGGGATTCAGGTGGTTGGCATTGCCAATACTTACCCCTTTCATATGCTCCAACGGCAGGCAGATTGGACCGTGGATTATCTCCGAGATGTGGAACTCGATCGCCTCCGGGAGTTCTTTACGCGCTGTTGGTCCCAACCTGTACCCGGTTAAGGGAACTCCTTTTGAGCCATTGTGAACCCCGCAAAAATTTATCTGGGATTGCCTCTTCCCTTTCTAATGGGGTTCATGTTATGATGGTTCTACGAATGACCGGGGAATTAGCTCAGTTGGTAGAGCGCTGCGATCGCACCGCAGAGGTCAGCGGTTCGAATCCGCTATTCTCCATTGTTAAATTAAACCTTTCTTTACTTCAGGTTTACGGGTAACATTACAGCCAATCGATGAAAACATCTGTACCCGTCAGAAATTTACTGAGCAATCCCTAAATTAGTATGAGTCTCTTTTGTTTGGTTCACGGGGCTTTTCAAGGGGGGTGGTGTTGGGATTTATTAGTTCCCTATTTAGAAGAAAAAGGCCACGACACCATCGTTATGGATTTGCCGATTGAAGACCCATCCGCAAGTTTATCCCAATTTGCCGATGTCGTTTTACAAAGGTTGCCAAAAGCTGAGGATGATATTGTGTTGGTGGGTCACTCAATGGCGGGTACGGTGATTCCCTTGGTTGAACAAGCGCATCCAGTTCGTAAACTGGTATTCCTAAATGCACTGATCCCCTACCCGGGAACCTGTACGCTGGATCAATTTTGTCATCATCTTGATTCGGAGACTTTAAACGCCCTAAATTATCACCCTAAAGAGTCAAGCCAACTCTCGCCATTTTATGATGAACCTTATTTATTTAATCCAGTTTCTATCGGTAGAGATTTTTCCGATGAAGCGGTATTGACGGAGTTATTTTATGAAGATTGTCAACCGGATATCCTCTCCTGGGCGCTTTCCAAAACACGGCTACAACGAGCAATGGCTTATATTTTTGAGGTAAATCCCTTAAAATCTTTACCCCCTGTGGACTATCAATATATTTTTTGTACGGATGACCTGATAATTTCTCCGGCATGGTCACGCCACGCGGCACGGAAGCGTTTGGGAGTTGAGGCGATCGAATTACCTGGAGGACATTGCCCCCATTTGTCCCGTCCGTCTGACCTTGCTGCTATCTTAACTGATAAAATTTAGTGGGAGAGACCCTTCCCCTTATTGGCAATAGGGTTGTAGGGGAAAGGCTTTTACTCCAGCTATCCCAAGGGGTTGGACTGATATCCAATGATAGGGGTTGGGTTAAATTTTTGCTCGGTAGCAGAACAGCCCCTTGAGCAAAGATGATAGTTTAACTATTCTTAATCGATGCCTCCTGCCAGGTCAAGCTCAAGAAATATTTCAAATCCTATCTTCAAAAAACTTAATATGTAGCCTCAACTACCAAAAACAGCTTGAGTCGCTGAAAAATCCCGGATTCAAGACTAAACAAGGCTGGAAAAGGTAAAGTTTGTAACAAACGAATTGTAAGGTTTTGGTAACTATTGTTGCATCTTATGTTGTGTCGATCCAATCCCGGATAAATACGGTATGGTGTAAATATAAAGGAATTATTAAGCTTACTGGAAAAAGGGCGAGGGTCGTTTTTCTGGGAGTGGCGAAATAAATCCGCATTAAGCCAATCCCCGACAAGAGATTGGTTTTTGTTGGCAGGAGGAAACAATGAATCCCTTAATGCTACGTCAAATTTGGTCCTTGATAGAAAAAACTCAGGTTAACGTTTTGTTAAGCCTAGATGATGCCAGCTTGGTGCAGTGGTTACTCAAGCAGTTCAGACAAGAACAACCTCTCGATCCGGATCAAGCGAATGTGTTGAATGCATACTTGCGATCGCGACTCTCTCTGATTCGTGATATCGCCAGCGAACGAATTGCTACGGATATGGGATAACCCGTCACTGATCTGCAAGTTTCCGTTGGCCCTAATCTCTATTTCCCACAATGGATGACCGATCGCGGTCCGGTTTGTCTGCCGCGTTCTTGGGGGAGATCCACACCATGAAACAACCCACTCAACGGTTGAAACTTTGGATGAAATATCTACTGCGATCGCCACAGCAGTAGGGATTTTCAATGGTCGAACCCGCAGGCTTTCCCCAGTCGTGTAAGATAAAGCACAGCCTTTAATCAGGATAATGGCACTGCAATCGGCCAATTCAATATAAGAAATTCATCGAGATGGGTAAAAAGGGATTATTGAAACTGGCGAGTCTAGGTTTAGCGATCGCCGTGACAGCTTGTGGGGGGACATCGGGTCAACCCAACGCCAATGTTGCCAAGGGTTCGCAGAAGTTGAGTCAACTTCAAAATCAGGGTCAGATTGTCTGTGGTGTCAGTGGCGAGTTACCGGGATTTAGTTTTGTTGATGCCACTGGTCAATATGCGGGACTCGATGTGGATATCTGTCGGGCGATCGCTGCCGCTATTTTTGATGACCCCAATGCCGTTGAATTCCGCAATCTCAACGCGAAAGAACGCTTTACCGCTGTGAAAAGTGGGGAAGTGGATATCTTGAGTCGGAACACTACCTGGACCCTCAGCCGAGATACAGGGGCTGTCGGGATGGCATTTGCCCCCGTCGTCTTCTATGACGGACAGGGGATTATGGTTCAGAAAAATAGCGGGATTACCAACCTCGCGGGACTGAAGGATAAAGCCATTTGCACCCAAACGGGGACGACTAACGAGCAAAATGTCGCCGATCGCATGGCAAGTCTCGGCATCAATTATCAACTGGTGGTGTTTGATGATATTAATGTTGCCTATGCCACCTATCTCCAGGGTCGCTGTCAAGCGGTGACGTCCGATCGCTCTCAATTAGTCTCGCGGCGATCGCGTTTTCCTGACCCTGAACAACATTTAATTTTAGAAGATACCATTTCTAAAGAACCCCTCGCCCCCGCAGTTGCCCCCGGAGACCCGAACTGGTCTGATATGGTGAATTGGATTATTTATACCACCATCTATGCCGAAGAACTGGGGATTACCTCCGAAAATGTTGAGGAAATGGTGAATAGTCCCAATCCCGAAATTAGGCGGTTTTTGGGAACAGAAGGGAATCTCGGTCAAGACTTAGGATTACCCAATGATTTTGCCCTGCGCGTGATTCGTCATGTGGGCAACTATGGAGAAATTTACAATCGCAATTTAGGGCCGGAAACGCCTCTGAATCTTGAGCGAGGATTAAATCGCTTATGGACCGATGGCGGATTGATGTATTCACCACCCTTTCGGTAAGGGTAGTTTAGGGATGAGCTAAACTTTGTTAACAATTAGGGAAGAAAAAACCAATGGGATTGGGTCTATTAATTGATGGAAAATGGGTAACGGAACGGGAACAGGAAGATAGTGGTGGTCGCTTTATTCGCCCTTCTACGACCTTCCGGAATTGGATTACTGGCGATGGTTCGAGTCAATATCCGGCAGCGGTGGGACGATATCATCTGTATGTATCGTTAGCCTGTCCTTGGGCGCATCGGACGCTGATTATGCGGTCCTTGAAAGGCTTAGAATCGGCGATTAGTCTGTCGGTAGTTTCCCCAGTAATTGACCAAAATAGTTGGGAATTTGCTGAGTATCCGGGGATGATTCCGGATACGGTCAATCACTGTAATTATTTATGGGAACTGTATCTTAAAGCAGATAAGAATTACAGTGGACGAGTAACTGTCCCGGTTTTGTGGGATAAAGAAACTCATCAAATTGTCAACAATGAATCTCGGGAAATTATCCGAATGTTGGATACGCAATTTGAGGGAATTGCTGAAAATTCTATTGATTTATATCCCGAGGATTTGCAAGAGGTGATTGATAAAACCCTGGACGAGATTTATCAACCGATTAATAATGGGGTGTATCGGGCGGGATTTGCGACAACGCAGGGGGCGTATGAGGAAGGGGTTACGGATTTATTTGAGGCTTTGGACCACTGGGAGAACATTCTCGGAAAACAGCGCTATTTATGTGGCGATCGCCTGACAGAAGCGGACATTTGTATGTTCACCACTCTGGTACGGTTTGACCCAGTTTATTATGTGCATTTCAAATGCAATATCCGGCGAATGGTAGATTATCCGAATTTGTGGAATTACCTCAAGGAGTTGTATCAACATCCCCGAATCAAACCGACTTGCAATTTTGACCATATTAAGCAGCATTATTATCGGAGTCATCCGAAAGTGAATCCCACAGGAATTGTTCCCAAAGGACCGATGATTAATTGGAATGAACCGCACGATCGCAGTCGGTTTGGTTAAAGTCTCGGGAGGAGTTGAGGGGAACCGTACATGAGAAGATTGTGGCGCGATCGCCGATTTTGGTTTATTGCCATCCAAGCGGTTACCGTTGTTTTAATTGCGATATTGGGATTAACCCTGTGGCAAAACTTGCAGCGGAATTTACAGCAACAAGGCATGACTTTGGGATTTGGTTTTTTAGACTCTCAAGCGGCTTTTGATATTGGCGAAACCCTAATCCCTTACGATAGAAGTTCGACCTATGCTAGAGCTCTAGCCGTAGGATTACTCAACTCCTTACGAGTCATGGCAGTGGGAATTATCCTAGCAACGGTAGTGGGAATTACCGTAGGAATCGGGCGATTATGGGATAATTGGTTGTTAAGAAAACTTTCACTTTTGTATGTAGAAATCATCCGCAATACGCCTTTATTGTTGCAATTATTTTTCTGGTATTCGGCAGTTTTCTTAAGTTTACCTGGACTACAAGATGTCATAGAATTGCCAGGAAGAATTTATTTAAGTCAGCAAGTCGTGGCTTTCCCCCTGCCTTGGACAATACCCGAAGTGTTAGAGGCTGGGCAAATTGTGGGAGGATTACAACTGTCTCCCGAATTATCCGCCTTGTTGCTAGGATTGAGTCTTTATACGGCAGCATTTATTGCCGAAATTGTGCGCGCTGGGATTCAATCTGTACCTAAAGGACAGTGGGAAGCGGCAAAATCTCTGGGTTTGAAACCCAGTTTAATGCTGCGCTTGGTGATTTTTCCCCAAGCATTACGAACGATGATCCCCTCCCTGACGAGTCAATATCTGAATCTAGCAAAAAATACCAGTTTAGCCATTGCGATCGGGTATCCGGATATTTATTTTGTCGCCTCCACCACCTTTAATCAAACGGGACGCGCGGTGGAAGTCATGATTTTGCTCATGGCAACCTATTTAACTATTAGTTTAGTAATTTCTCTATTTCTAAATTTTTATAATAAAAAAGTCCAGCTAAAAGAACGCTAAAGCAGGCATGAATAGTACCTACATAAAGTTGTTACAAAAGGTTGCGATTATATGGATAGCAAAGCCGAACTTCCCCCTATTACGCCGAAACTTTCTCCCTGGATGTGGGCCAGAAAAAATCTGTTTAATACTTGGTACAATAGCATCTTGACGGTGATTTGTCTGGGGTTAATTTATCAGCTAGGAGGTGGATTGTTACGTTGGGCGATCGCCTTAGCAGATTGGCAAGTGATTGGGGTCAACTGGCGATTATTTTTAGTGGGAAGATATCCCCCTCAAGTCTATTGGCGCGTCGGCATAGCAATGGCGGTAATCGCAGGTGTTGCTACTTTTTCTTTTTGGGTGATTCGCTGGCGTTCCCGGTGGGTTCAATGGATTCCTTTAGTCTGGATTTTAGGCTTTCCCGTAATTCTCTGGTTGATGGGTGGGGGATGGGGACTGCGACAGGTTCCAACTCAGTTATGGAATGGATTATTACTGACCCTGATAACGGCAATTGTTAGTATTGTGTTGTCATTTCCAGCAGGCATTTTGTTAGCATTAGGACGGCAAAGTTCTTTTCCCGTGTTGCGCTGGTTGTGCATTCTGTATATTGAAATTGTCCGGGGATTACCGTTAATTGGGATTTTATTTATGGCGCAGGTGATGTTGCCGTTATTTTTGCCGGTAGAAATGCGTCTCGATCGCGTCATGCGGGCGATCGCGGGGTTGAGTCTGTTTAGTGCCGCCTACATGGCAGAAAACGTCCGAGGGGGGTTGCAATCGGTCCCTCGGGGACAAATTGAAGCAGCGAAAGCATTAGGATTGGCAACCCCTTGGGTAATTTTGCTGATTGTATTACCCCAAGCTTTACGCGCTGTGATTCCCGCCATTGTGGGGCAGTTTATTGGATTATTTAAAGATACCTCTTTACTGGCGCTGGTGGGTTTAGTAGAATTAACAGGGATGGCGCGATCGATTCTGGCTCAACCTGAATTTATCGGGGACTACGCTGAGGTTTACATTTTTGTGGGCTTAATTTACTGGATTTTCTGCTATGGAATGTCCCTTGCCAGTCGTCGGTTAGAGCAAAAATTAGCAGTGGGTAAATCCTAAAGGCGATCGCCTTCTCAATTCTCTAATTTTTACCCTGATCAAGAAATAGGAAAAGTTTTGGATTAATTCCTTGTCTCACCCCTTTAAAACTCAAGGTTTTTATTTATGTCTGATTGGAGTTTGCGAAAGGTTGCTGACCGTTTAGCGAAAACCCTAAACCAGGATTTATTAATTCAACAAACTACGTCTGAATTAAGAGAAGTTTTGAATGTTAATCGGATTTTATTATATTACTTTTATTCCCCTTGGAAAGGACAAGTCACCTTTGAATCCGTCAGTCAACCTCAATTTTCTATTATCGGACAAAGTGGACCGGACCAATGTTTTGGGGAGGAATATGCTGCCTTATATTTACAAGGGCGAGTCCGCGCCATTTCTAATATTGAAACTGAACCCATTAATGAATGTCATCGGGAGTTTTTGCGAACTCTGCAAGTTCAAGCTAATTTAGTAGTACCCGTTCTTTCCCCCATTGGATTATGGGGATTGCTCGTAGCGCATCACTGTGAAGATACTAGATTATGGTCTTTAGATGATATCAAACGGATGAAGAATGCAGCAGCAACTTTAGGAACAGCGGCCACCATTAGAGATAGTTATAACTTGTAGATATAAATGAACAATGACCTCAAATAAACAGCCTATTATTATTGCACAAAATGTCCAAAAATGGTATGGACATTATCACGCCTTGCGTGGGGTTAGCCTATCTATTGACCCGGGAGAAGTTGTGGTCATTATGGGTCCATCGGGTTCCGGTAAATCCACTTTTATTCGGACGTTTAATGCCCTAGAAGACTATCAAAAAGGACGGATTGAAATTGATGGAATTGAACTGTCCAATGACTTGAAAAATATTGATAGTATTCGCCGGGAAGTAGGGATGGTTTTTCAGCAGTTTAATCTATTCCCTCATCTTACCGTCTTGCAAAATGTCACCTTAGCCCCCAAATGGGTGCGTCGATGGTCTAAGGTTAAGGCAGAGGAAGTGGGGATGCAGTTATTGGAACGGGTGGGAATCCTGGAACAAGCGCGGAAATATCCCGGACAGCTATCCGGGGGACAGCAGCAACGAGTGGCGATCGCCCGTGCCCTAGCAATGCAACCGAAAATCATGCTGTTTGATGAACCTACCTCCGCTTTAGATCCAGAAATGGTCCGGGAAGTCCTAGAAGTTATGCGGAATTTAGCAACCTCGGGGATGACAATGGTTGTGGTTACCCATGAAGTCGGATTTGCCCGAGAAGTGGCCGATCGCGTGGTGTTTATGGATGCGGGAACAGTTATCGAAGTGGCAACACCCACGGACTTTTTCCAGAATCCCCAAGAAGAACGTACCCGGCAATTTTTATCCCAAATTTTATAGGCAATTGTTGGTAAAATACAGAATTTATGACTGAAAATATCATTACTATGTTAGGATTAATGGCCGGAACCTTAACAACCTTAGCTTTTGTTCCGCAAGTTCTCCATACTTGGAAATCTAAATCGACAAAAGATGTTTCATTAAATACTTTTTTAATGTTCTGCACCGGAATTTTACTTTGGCTAATTTATGGGCTATTTAAACAAGATATTGCCATAATTTTAGCAAATTTTATTACCTTTATTTTGGCTTCGATTATTTTAGGTCTTAAACTAAAATATAAATAAGTTGACCGAAATTACCCTATTCAATTGTCCTCATTTGAC
>CBFGOM010000171.1:0-14166 GCA_965650385.1 uncultured Oscillatoriaceae bacterium | reverse complement strand
AGCAGAACCCGTAACGGATTCTGAACCAGCGGTGACTCCTACTCCAGCAGAACCCATAACGGATTCTGAACCCGTAGTGACTCCTACTCCAGCAGAACCCGTAACGGATTCTGAACCCGTAGTGACTCCTACTCCAGCAGAACCTATAACCGTTTCCAAACCCGTAGTCACTCCTACTCCCCCGGAAGCTGTAGTGGAATCAATCCCGAGAGTAAACCCAGTGATACTTCCCCTCGTAGCGGAAATTTTACCGTTGCAACCTGTCGAGGTGCCGATTATTCGGGAAGTCCTGACGGAACCCATTTCAGTTATGCCACCGCAAATACTCCAGAACCCGGAACCGCCGACTCCGATAGCGGGACCGACTGTGGAGCCAGTAGTGGTGACTCCGGAACTGCCTGCACCTACTCCCTCGGCGATCGCTCTACCGAAACCGATGGAGCCATCAACTGAGGTGAGTCCTACACCCACGCTACCTGAGAATAATTTATCCGAAAATGCTGTAGGTGTTGTCCAGATAGAGGCAGGGAATTCAGGCAGTCGTGAGGTGACGATTCTACAAGTGGAGAGTATCTCCAGTGCGACTGTACCCCCTTTAGTTGAGACGAGCGTTCCCACTACGCCAGTGGAGTCAATCCTACAGATAGAGCAAGAGGGGGGAAACGTTGCCATTTCGACGGTGGAGGCGATCGCCTCTCCTGAACAACAGGACTCGGCTCAAATTTCAGTTCAGTCGGAATTAGAGGCAATTGCTCAAGCTTCTATTCCGCAGATTGAACAACTACGAATGCGGGAATTTTACCCGAATCAGCAAGGTCCCCTCTCGGAAGATGAGGAGGATTCCAAAAATATCAGGGATTTGCTCCAAGGAATTCGGCAAGAAATCAATGTCAATCCGGCAGTTGTTTATGCCATGTCCCTTCCTGAAGAATTGCAACTCGTGGTAATGACGGCAGAAGGGGTCCCCATCATTCGCCGGATTCCGACTGCTTCTCGGGATGCGCTGCGCGCGAAAGTAACAGAATTACTCTCGGAATTGACGAATCCGCGCAAAACCAATACGGACAGTTACATGAGCGCTTCGGTACAACTTTATGAGTGGTTAATTGCTCCGATCGCTGCTGAACTGGATGCACAAGGAATCGATATGTTAATGTTTTCTCTTGATGCAGGACTGCGGGGGATTCCACTAGCAGCCCTCCATGATGGAGAACAGTTTTTAATTGAGAAGTATCGCTTGGGTTTAATTCCAAGTGTGAACCTGACGCAGACGGGTTATAACAATTTAAACGAGGCTCGGGTTCTGGCAATGGGAGCCTCCCATTTTAAAGACCCAACTATTCCCTCATTAAGTGCGGTTCCGGTGGAATTAGAGATGATTTCTGAAGTTTTTTCCCTGGAAGAATACTTTTTGAATGAAGCGTTTACAGCGGATAACTTAAGGGATGCCCGTCGCCAGCAAAACTTTGACATTATCCATCTGGCAACTCATGTCAAATTTTATGTAGGAATGGAACAGATGGAAGCAGATTCTCCCGATTCGCGGCGTAAATCTTACATTCAATTTTGGGATGAACAGGTTCCCTTGGCGCAAATGCCACAGTTGGGATTGGATGCTGGAACGGTGGAATTGTTGGTGTTAAGTGCTTGTGAAACTGCTGTGGGAAGTTCCGAGGCGGAGTTGGGGTTTGCCGGGTTAGCGGTGCAAATGGGGGTGAAGTCAGTTTTAGCTAGTTTGTGGCAGGTGGATGATGAGGGAACTTTAGGGTTAATGAGCGAGTTTTATCAACAACTCAGTTCTCAAGAGGAAACGATTAAATCAGAAGCGCTTAGACAGGCACAGTTGGCATTTTTGCGGGGGGAAGTTCGCATGAATGGTGACCAATTAGTGAGTTCCCGAAGAGCGATTGATTTACCGCCACAGATCGCGGAACAAGTGGGCGATCGCCGGTTCTCTCATCCGTATTATTGGGCGGCATTTACCTTAGTTGGCAGTCCTTGGTAACAGACTTACGCAACGGTTTCCCATTCGACTTGGATTTAGATTAGGGGTTGCTTGAGGGGAATTTGAATGACAAATTCTGTGCCTTGTCCCGGTTCTGCATGACAAATTAATTCACCGCTATGTTTATGGGTAATAATTTGATAGGCGATCGATAGTCCCAGTCCGGTTCCTTTCCCAACGGGTTTGGTGGTAAAAAAGGGATTAAAGATTTGCTCTTTGACCCCGGGGGTCATTCCGGGACCGTTATCCTGAATATGAATGGCTACCCACTGGTTATCTAAGCATTCGGTGCGAATGCAAATAGTGGGTGTTTTTCCACTGAAACTCGCTTCTTCTTTCACGCTTTCTAAGGCATCGATCGCATTGGTCATAATATTAATAATTGCTTGATTCAGTTGCGCCGGATAGCATTCTATTCGGGGCAGTTTTCCATATTCTTTGACCACGGAAATTCCTGAATGACCGATTCTTTCTTTCAATCGATTATGAAGAATCAGCAGGGTATTATCAATTCCTTCATGAATATCAACAGGCTTACATTCAGCTTCGTTTAAGCGGGAAAAATTTCGCAAAGACAGTACAATTTGACGGATTCGTTCGGCTCCAACTTTCATGGAAGTGAGCAGTTTGGGGAGGTCACTTTGTAAAAAGTCGAGGTCTATATCTTCCTGAAATTCATGGATTTCTTGAACGGGTTCGGGATAATGGGTTTGGTAAAGATTCAGAAGTTTGAGTAAATCTTCGAGATAGTCGTTGACATGAGCGAGGTTGCCATAAATAAAATTAACGGGATTGTTAATTTCATGGGCAACCCCAGCAACTAATTGTCCCAAACTCGACATTTTTTCGCTTTGAATAAGCTGGGTTTGAGTACGTTGTAGTTCTTGCAAGGTATTTTGAAGCTGTTGGGCTTGGTTTTGCAAGGATTGAATTAATTGATTTTTTTCATAAGCGGATTCCTGAAGGGCCAGGGCTTTTTGTTTACTTTCGGTAATATCATGAAAGGCAATAACTGCCCCAATTTTATTACCCTCTTCATCGAAAATTGGCTCGCCACTCGCAACGGCAATGCGGGGGTTCCCGATCTTCGGTGCAATGACGAGTTCCTCTTTGTTCACCCGTTCTCCGTTAAGTGCACGCTTTAAAGGAATTTGTTCGGGGGGAATCGGAGTAATGCCATCCCCCTGATATAAATCATAGTAATTTAACCAGTCTTCTGGAGGAATAGAGTCATCTAGTAAGCCATATAAATCACGAATTGAACGGTTGAAAAGGATCAGTTTGCCGGTGGCATCCCCGGCGATAATTCCGGCATCAACGGTATTCAGTAATGCTTTTAAAAATTCCCGCTCTTTTTCTAACGATTTTTCGGTTTCCCGTCGTTCAGCAATTTCGTTTTGCAGTTTGTAGATGGCACTGTTGAAAGCGAGACTGCGACTTTGCAGCTTGACTTCAAGTTGATTGAGGAAGGTGCGGGTTTCTTCATAAGACCGCTCTGCTTCAAGTTCCGCATATTTGCGCTCGGTAATATCATGGGCGATCGCATAAATACATTGGCGATCGCGGCCCAAAAATGCACTCCACAATAACCACCGATAGTCACCGTTTTTACACCGATAACGGTTCTCAAAGGGATAAGTATTACATCCTTGGAGTAATTTTACAAATTCCGTCAAGGTACTTTGATGATCTTGAGGATGGACAAATTCAATAAAAGATTGAGAACGCAGTTCCGTTGGGGTAAAACCCAGTTTTTTTTCCCAAGCTGGATTTAAACTGCGGAAATATCCATCAAAACTGAGGGTACAAAATAAGTCCAAGGAGAGGTCAAAAAAACCCTGCTTCTCCTCTGTTGAATGCACTGATTCCCCACTGCGTTCGGGCACGGGGGACAGTTCCTGGGCGATCGCCCAGATGAGAGGTTCACTGCCGCGCCTTATGACTTTCCAAGATAAGCGCTTATAGTCCCCATTTTTACATTGATAGCGGTTCTCAAAGGCGATCGGCCCGCGATCGGCACTGAGTTGGGCAAGCTGTTCTCGGGTTGCAAATCGATCTTCGGGATGGACACCATCCAGAAAGGATTTCTGCTGAAGTTCATGGGAGGGAAATCCTAAGATTTTTTCTCCGGAACCATTGATGTGGTGAAAATCGCCATTGCTATTGATCACGCACAGCAAATCGTCGGATAAATCAAAAAAGGGAAACTTCGAGATTTCTTCCCCTGCCTCACACTCCCACTCTACAATTTTAATGGTCATTCCGTCCCCCTAATATTTTTTACGGTCTGGTTCAGAAAATTTTTATTATTCAATGTAGTTTCAGATATTTCAATCTATTATAAGGGGTTTACCCTGAAATAAAATAAAGCCAAAGTAGAGAAAAATAAAAAATCAGTATTGATTCATGAAGTTTTGGCAAGGATAGACACAAGGACAGGGACAAACCACCCGGAGGACATCCCCTGACCTTCGATCCGCCTCAATCCCCAAAATCGGGCATCAAGAGCAACCAGGACGGATCACCCCCACAAATATCGCTATCCTAAAAGAGAGAATCACAAGCCAAATTAAAATGTCAGCGAAACCTAATGTAAATCGGTGGGCGATCGCAGTTGTGGCAGCTATCGGGATGGCCGGTGGATACTTATACTGGCGCAGTACCTGGGTTGGAAGCTCGAATCCCCTGGAAAGTACCAAAGTGGTTCCACAAGATGCGCTAATGGCGGCCTATGTGGTCACAGATGAGGAGCAATGGTCGAAATTGGATGAGTTTGGAACTCCAGGGGCCCAGGCGGCGATCGCCCGCACTGTGGCGAATCTGGAAGCCAATTTCCTCGCCCAAACCAATCTCGATTACAAAAAAGACCTCCAACCTTGGATCGGCAATGTCACTGTGGCGATCGTCCCCGAGGAGGGGACACCGGTGGCAACCCCCAGCTCAAACTCCGATCTATTACTGATTGTAGGCATTAAAAATCCCTTCCGGGCCTGGTGGTTTGCTCGAAATTTGAAGGCTCAAAATGAGCTGACCCTGACTGAATTTAACTATAAAGGGGTGACGATCTCTCAAATCGTTCCCCCTCAAGGAACCCCCACCTATCAGGCTAACCTCAAGAACAAACTGGTGATTTCCCAACAACGAAGTGCGGTGGAAAAAGCGATCGACACGACCACTTCGGAATCCTCTTTTCTGATGAAATCCGGGGCGAAGGAACTGGTTGCTCAGAGTACAAAACTAGATCAGGCTCTCGTCCACGTTTACTTACCGGATTATGCCCAGACGGTTACACAGATTGACAACTCGGTGAGCGATCGCCCTCAGTTACCCCAGGTGGCAGGGGTTAAGTCGGTACTGCTGAGTGCAGGTTGGGATCAACAAGGACTCCGGGCCCGGTTCCTAACTGAAGTTGACCCCCAATCTATCCCTCCTAATCCTACCGTCTCCAATCAACTCTTAAATCGCTTTCCCGCAGAAACCATCGCCCTCGTTAATGGTCATGGGATCGGCCAGTCTTGGTCCACTCTAGTCAATCAAAGTCAGGTTCAGCCGGAGTTACAAGGCATTTTGCTGGCTATCCGCCAGATGTTTGCGGCGGTGAATCTGGATGTGGACCGCGAGGTGTTTGGTTGGATGGATGGGGAGTTTGGTTTTGGGCTGATTTCCTCTAAAGAGGGCCTGTTGGGACAGTTGGGATTCGGAGGTGCAGTGGTTTTTGAAACCACCGATCGCCCTGCGGCAGAAGCGATGCTACAAAAATTAGATGCGATCGGGCGCAATGTTGTCCCCTTTCCTTTGTCGATCGCCCAACGGAATGTCTCGGGAATTAATGTCCAGGAATGGAAAATTCCCCTCCAAGGTGCCTTATTAGGTCACGGTTGGTTGGATGATAATTCGTTGTTTATTGCGGTTGGCGGTCCCATTGTCGAGGCGATCGCCACTCCGGCCACTTCTTTACAGGATAGTCCCACATTCCAGGCGATCGCGGGATCCTTGCCCAACCCCAATCAAGGCTATTTGTACCTAGATATGGAGCAAATTACGTCGGTGATCAACACCCTTCCTGTGATGATGGGTGTTCAACTCTCTCCCGAGACCCTAGACCTGTTAAATTCTGTTCGCGGCATTGGTGGAACTGGAAATTGGACCAGTCCGACCCAATTTGAAACCGAAATGTTATTTACCCTCAAAAAAACCCGGGAGATCGCAACGCCGTAATGCGGCGGGGGTTCTGGGAGGCGATCGCTTTGGTACAATAAACAATGATTTTCCTCCCATCAATGGGATGACTGTTTCTGTCCTCCTCCCCAGTCGCTTTGACCTCAACCTCGACCGAACACTGCCGGATCCCGATGAGCTCAAGAGGACGAGAAACCGGATTTTTTACCCTAATTTGTGGTTCTCTTTGCACAGATTAGGGCAAAAAATCCGGTTTCTAACTGGTCCGGTGCTCATCTCCTAAAGCGATGGGGGAAAGCGTCAACCTCTCACCCAATAATCATAACCCTCATGACTGCTTCTGTATCAACTAGTCCCGGATTTTTATCTCATTTAATTAATGGATTATTAGCCATTAAACCCCTTGCAAGTTTCATGAAATCTAAAGCCCGAAAAATGATGATTGCGCGGGCTGAAAATATGGGTGTTCCCTGGAACGAAGAGGCGCGATCGCTGCAAACCCGCAATTGGGACCGTGAATTCCAACAGGTACAGAATCCCACCTTGGTTTATCCTGATTACTACCTGCGAGAGTTTCATGCTTATGACCAAGGAAATTTAAGTTGGCAAGCGGCAAGCGAAGTGGAAGTGGCCGCTAAAGCGGTACACGCTCATATTTGGCAAGAGGCCGGTCCGGAAGGAGATTCCCGTCTTCGCGACAGTTATAATGAAGTGCTTTCGGCTCAAATTGGAGAGTCTCCCCAGGCCATTCTCGATTTAGGTTGTAGCATCGGGATGAGCACCGTTGCCTTACAAAAACTCTATCCCCAAGCGACCCTAACCGGCCTCGATTTATCCCCTTATTTTCTCTCCGTTGCTCAGTATAAAAATCAGCAAAATCCAGCCATAACATGGCTTCATGCACCGGCTGAATCCACGGGTTTACCAGAGACTTCCTTTGATTTAGTATCCTCTTTTCTAATGTTTCATGAACTCCCCGCAAAGGTTTCTCATCAAATTATTCAAGAAGCGCGGCGGTTACTTCGTCCCGGGGGATATTTTGCCATTATGGACATGAATCCTCAGTCTGAGATTTACGCAAAAATGCCGCCCTATATCTTAACTTTGCTCAAGAGTACGGAACCTTATTTAGATCAGTATTTTTCCCTGAATATTGAGCAAGCTTTTCTAAACGCTGGTTTTCAGAAACCCACCATTACTATCAACAGTCCCCGGCATCGGACAATCATTGCTCAAGTGAAAAGTTCCCGTTAAAAGGTGGAAATTTATCTGTAGAGGGTTGGTATCCAGATCAGAAACCGGGTTTCTTTACCCAGTTTAGGGCGATCGCCTACAAATTGAGGCGAGAAACCCGGTTTCTTGTCTTCTGGCGCTAATACTAGCAGGAGGCTTTAGGTTGCTTCTGATTCCCACCCTTATCGGAAGACATTTTTAATACTTGAATGAGCTTCTTTCCTTAAACTGTTGGCAATTCTAAATAATTCCTGCCCCGTATGGAGATAGTGTTCGTCATAGTTAAGGGTAAAGAATTCTAACTCATCAATACCATCACCGATGCGATCGAGGCAGTAATAAAGATTCGCAGCAACACTAGCAACCGCTGCGGGATTTTGCATAGATTGGAAATAGATTTGTGCTTGGGTGAGGAAATCCCGAGATTTTTGTAAATACGCCTGAAAATCGGCCATCAATTCATCATCGAAAGGGTCCGCTGCGAGACAATCGATTTCATCCTGTAAGGTATGCAAAATTTCATACAGCATTCGGCTGATGGGTTGATAGACTTGTTTCACCCATTTTTCCAGGTGATCATCGGGATCAGGACTGTTTTGACGAGCATGATGGTAGTGATGTTGGGCATGGGCAGTTCGCGTCTGGCGATCGCGAGATTGAGAGGGTGATCTCCCTGAAGTTTGACGGCGATCGTAAGACTGGCGGCGTTGCGGATCTCCGAGGATTTCATACGCACCATTAATCTGAATCATCCGTTCTGAATCCGATGATTCTAAATTTTTATCCGGATGCACCAGCTTAACTAAGCGCCGATACGCTTGCTTGATTTCCGATTGCGTTGCTTGCGGACTAACTCGTAAGGTTTCGTAAGGATTAATGATATCATTCATTTCTAAAACTGTCAGGCATTGAACCCCGAATAAGCCTTAAATCAAAGATAAACATCACCCCAAAAATTAAGTTTAAGAACTCTTAAGTCTTTAACCCTAAAAATTATGGGGATTTTGGGCATTATCTTGATTTAAAAATTTCAATTATCTATCATAATCTTTTCAAGATCCCTTGTCAAGGGTTGAAAATTCGGGACTTCAGCAAAAATACTCAATAAATTTTGTAAGGCAACTGGTGATATTCACTGGGTATTTGAGCCAAAGTTTCATGAAGTCGTCCTTGGGAGTTTTAATCAAATCAAGGAGAATTATCGTAAAACTTTATCGGTTAATCAATCAATTTTAGGCATTATTGATGTTTATCTCTGATATAAAATTGGGCCTACATTCCGGGGCATGAGGTGAAAAATTTGATACTTTCAAAGCAAATTTAGTAGCAATTACGCCCCCCAAAAAGTTTCTCCTGCTTTAGATAGACTCAGGAAAATAAGATAACCTCACTTTAGAGAGAGGAAGTCTAATATTTCATTTTTTACTATGATTAAAACCGTGATATTCGCTCCCTATTTTTAGGAAAAAGCAATCCTGAATCAGTTCGGTTATTTGGAAATGAATCAGCCCAAATTGCCAACTTCACGGGAGTGCGATCGCCTTTTTCTATCCCCTTGCACTCAATCCTCAATATCTGGAGTGCAGTGGTTTTCCTTGAGTCTCTCCCTTGACTTAAACCCTAAATGAGGGGTCTTGACTTCCTCTAATAACACCACCACTTGAAGCGACAATTGACCGCCTAAACCTTTCAAAAAAAACAGGAGACAAAAGTATGACGGATCGTAATTTTACCTTGATTCTCGGAATTATCTTTGTGGTTCTGGGCGTAGCTGGATTTATTCCCGGCTTAGTTTGGATGCCAGAAAATCCCTCCCCTACCTTATTGTTTGAACCGAACTATTTTCCCGGTGACAAAGAATTTGGGGCTTTGTTTGGGCTATTTCCTGTGAATACCCTCCATAACATTGCCCATTTGCTGGTAGGAGGCTTAGGAATTTTTGCGTCTATAAAAGCAGCGCACGCCTCTACAATCCGGGTTTTGCGATTTCCTATCTGGCCCTAGCTTTGCTAGGATTATTCCCCTACACCGGCACTCTCTTCGGATTCATGCCCATCTACGGCCATAATATCTGGTTTAACGCCTTAACTGCCGTTGTTGCGGCTTACTTCGGCTTTGTCAAACCAACCCAAGAAGCTGTAGCGCGCTCAGAAAATATGGCTTCTCAAAGCTAGTTTACTTTTTCTCTAACCCAGGTAACATTGACTGGCGGCAGGAATGGAATTCGACCCCTTTCTGCCCCTTTTTCTCTGGGTTCCAAGAGTCGGTAACCCTCAAGGCGATCGCGCTCCGGCAAATTCTAGCTATTATTAAGAAAAGTAAAGAACTCACTCATTATTTGGAGTCACAACAGAATGGGACTATTTGGATTAGGCAAAAAACTGACCCTACCTACCCCAGACAAAGCCTTACCGGGACGCCAGGAAGCAATTCCGGTCCCCGCAAATCACTTCGTCAACGGCAAACCCCTCAAACCCCCCTTTCCCGATGGCATGGAACAAGTCATTGTCGGTATGGGCTGTTTTTGGGGGGCTGAACGTAAATTTTGGCAACAAGAAGGCGTTTTTGTCACTGCCGTAGGGTATGCTGCCGGAATTACCCCTAACCCCACCTACCAAGAAGTTTGTAGCGGCATGACGGGTCATAACGAGGTGGTATTAGTCGTGTATGACCCGAAAGTTATTAGTTTTGAAACCCTGCTAAAAGTATTCTGGGAAAGCCACAATCCCACCCAGGGAATGCGTCAAGGTAATGATACGGGTACTCAATACCGTTCAGGAATTTATGTGTATTCGCCCGAACAAAAAGAGTTAGCCTTAGCCTCGAAAAAAGCCTATCAAAAAGCACTCTCTGCTGAAGGATATGGCGAAATTACTACGGAAATTTTGGATGCCCCCGAGTTCTACTATGCTGAGGGATATCATCAGCAATACTTGGCGAAAAATCCCAATGGCTATTGTGGGTTAGGTGGAACTAATGTTGCTTGTCCGAGCATGAGTCAAGCTTCAGCAGTTTAGTAACGAAAACCGACAGGGGAGGCAGGGTCCGGCTATATGAACAAAACTTCTGATCCGGACTCAGGAAATCTGGCATTAGCCCCCTTCTCTTCGTTCCCCAAGTAGAGCGCTTCTGTGACAACGTAAGCTGAAAGTGTAACTGAACAGGCGTGGGTTTGAACCTGCGCCTGTATATTTCGGTTACGACGAACACGGGAGAAGCATTGAACTCTTTATTACTGATTGGAGTATTAATCCTTCCCCTAAGTGAGGAGATGTCGTAAGTTTCATGATATTTTTAAATCTTGAGCCGGTTTGAGGGCAGGACTTTCTTCCCTTGTTAAGCCGTTCCTCCCTTGTATGTGGTCTGCAATTTCTCAATTTTTAACCGGCTAAGTTCATGGAATTGGACATTCCCTCAATCATCCAAGGTTACGCCCAAGGCTATTTTTTAATGGCAAATGTGGGCGATGAGAGCGTCGGCTGGTACTCCAGTCGCAAACGAGCGCTGATTCCCTTAGACGATCGCTTCCGCTATCCTTCATCCCTGAATCGGGCCCTGAATCAAGAACGGTTCACGGTGGCGATTGATCGAGATTTTAAGGGAGTAGTAGAAGGGTGTTCCGATCGCCCGACAACTTGGATTTCTCCTGAATTAAAAGAAATTTACTGGGAACTTTACTCCCAGGGTTGGGCCCATAGTTTTGAAACCTGGCAAGGAGATACCCTCGCTGGGGGGATTCTGGGAATTGCGATCGGGGGCGCTTTTATTGGGGAGTCCATGTTTTATCGGATTCCGGAAGGCTCCAAGGTGGCGATGGTGAAGCTTGTGGAACGACTGCGCGATCGCCAGTTTATGTTATTCGATGCCCAAATGAGCAATCCCCATTTGGACCGATTTGGAGCCTACACCGTGAGCGATCGGGACTATCAAACCTTACTTCAAAAAGCCCTACACCGCTCCTGTTCTTTACTCTAACCCCCAGCCCTTCCAAACTTTACCCCACCTTGCGCTCCGTGACTAAAGTGACGCTGGTCCATTCTCCCTTCTGATTGTAACTGCCCATTAACCGTTGCCGCAGAGTGGGTTCAATTAACCAACCCGCCTCTAAAAAGAACATCTGCCCCACTTCCACCCGATGCGGAAACGTTAGGGAAGCCCCATCCGGCAGCATCAATACCCGGACCGGATGAGAAAGGCCCTCGAACTCCAGCATCGACCCCTCAATGCGTCCCTGGGAGCGGATTTTATCAGGGTTGTGGTTGCCACCGGCAAAAGTAATGTGTTGCTCTACGCCGTCTGTCCCCGTTCTTTGCACCTCCAGAGTCGTTTTGAAAGTCTCCGGATTGCGCAAATCCGGGAAAAGCGTTTGCGCTTCCCCTTCCCACCGTCCCAAGAGTTGCTCTAGGGTGAGGGCCGGATTTTCTGTTGCCCCTGCGCCCACCCGCTGTTCTCGCACCAGGGTAAACCGTTCCGCCTCACCCCCCACCGCAAATTGATGTACCGCCCGTAGGCGACGGTTACCCCAGATGAACCCAAACTCAATCAGCAAATTGGAGACGGGGGACAATTGCATCGATGCCTGGGAAAATGCTCCGGAATCGAAAAATAAAATATGCCGCCCCAAGGATTGGTAATCTTGGACCAATTCCTTTACGGGTAGGTCCGTCTCCCGATTCGCCCCTGGGGCAAAAAACTGGAGGGTGAAGCGCACCCGTTGATTTTCGTCTAATCCCTCCAATGAAAGTCGCGTGGGGGTGTCTTCGAGTAGAGTACCCGTGGGTGAGAGTCGCGTGAACGACCCCTCCCAATTTCCCAGATTTTGTAGAAAATTTTCCCATTGCGTTCCCATCTTTTCTCCGGACCTCTATCGGTAAAATTTAGATACAATCTTGAGTTTCCATCCCCTTTATACCAGAGTCGGCGATCGCTTCAATGGCGGTCAAAACTCCGGTTTCTTTACCCAATCCCTACCCAGTCGTACCCAATTTGGGCTAGAAACTGGGTTTGTTGTCCTCTTTATTTAATACTGACGCCGACCCGGTGGGAGATGGATTTTGACCCTCTTGATAGGCGATCGAGGTGATGATATGATCAAAAACTTGACCGATAAAAAAAGAGAGTCCACTCAGCATTGCTCCGGTCCTGTATTGTCTTGATTGGCAGACTTTTGGCCTTAAAGATAACGGAATTAAGACCTGAGAAATCGGTAGAATCGTCTACAGTGATGCCAAAGTGGTGAAGTCGTCGAGCGATTAATAGGTGAGATTTCCATGACCATGACAAATCGAGTCGGGAACGCAAGGGGGCCGCGCAGGGTAAGGCTTCCCTTTTCTATGTCGAAGCAGGCGGTTCGTCCAGGGATGTCGCCTACTATGGATCTAGCGCCGCTCACCGCCCTGTGCGCGAGGATCGCTGGACAAAGTACCCTGATGCTGCTGACGCTGTTGCTGTCTGTGGGTGCAGCAAATGCACAACGTCCAACCCCTCCACCTCCACCCAGACCCCTAGTCCCTGTTGCACCCACTCCGGCACCCTCTACCCCGGAAGCGGCCAAGCCGACCCCCGCTGCGGTCCCCACTCCAACCCCTGAAACCACTCCGGCAACCTCGGACAAGAATGAGCCGGAAAATGAGGCGGAGAAGGCCCCCGAATCGGAAGCAGCCCAGCAAGAGGTGTTACAACAAAATTCAGACCTCGATCCCGCCATTCAACAGCAAATTCAAACGGAAGTAGACCGGGCCTTTATGCGGACGGTGAGTCCCTTAGCTGCTGCGATCGCCGGATTAGTGGTTCTTCCCGTCGCCGCCACCTTAGCCGGAATTTGGCTGCTCAAAAAAAGCGTCGCCAATCAAGTTGCAAGTGAAGTGAGAGAACAACTTGGGCAGCCAGTTCCCTCCCAACTGCCTGCCTCACAAAAAGGGGGAAGCTTGGTTAAAAGTGAGGCAGGCGGAATGCCTCTAGCTCTCTCTGAAGAACCGAAGAGCACTGCTCAATTAAACGAGTTGATTTCAATGGCTTTAGCAACTCAAAACTTAATTGCAGAAGCTCGCACAACCTTGGAAGAGTCGATGAAAATGCAAACCCGGATGGAGGAACCCTTCCAGGAAATTTTTGGCATTTATGTCACTCAAGGGAATGAGCTATTTCGGGAAGGGAGATATGAAAATGCCGTAGAGATGTATGACAAGGCAACGGAAATTAATCCCGATTGTTATGAAGCATTTTTAGGTCAGGGAGTCGCCTATACTCGATTGCAACGCTACGACGAGGCGATCGCCGCGTATAACAAAGCCATTCGCACCAGTTCCGACAAAGCCGATGCCTGGTATGGAAAAGCGCGTTGCTATGCCTTAAAAAATGATACAGATATGGCAGTGGATAATCTCCGGCAGGCGATCGCTCTCAATCCCGACATTCGAGAAATGGCTCAACATGAGTCAGACTTCAACTCTGTTCGCGAGACAGAATCCTTTGATAATTTGATGCGTTCTTAATAAAACCCGGTTAAAAACGCAATTGAACCAGCTAATTTAGGATGTTGGTACAGGAGTAAATCAAGCCAGAAACCCGCTTTCTAATCTTGACTGTGCCAACGTCCTATTTTGTTGTAGGGAAGGGTACGGTGTTCAGAACGAAGTTCCTTGTTGCTAACGCTTGATTCTCTCAACCTACCAAACCGATGTTTTATTGTAGCCTATTAGACATCTCCAAAAATTACAATTCTTGCTATAATAAGAGTAATTTTTATT
>CBFGOM010000170.1:0-14287 GCA_965650385.1 uncultured Oscillatoriaceae bacterium | reverse complement strand
TCATCGGTGGCATCATCAGCGTCATCGGTGGCATCATCAGCGTCATCGGTGGCATCATCAGCGTCATCGGTGACATCATCGGCATCATCATCGGCATCGTCATCATTGAGTTCATCAATGAAAATAAAGCCATTTTCATTTCTTAATTCATCAAAGACTTGGAGGTCAGCGATGATTAGATCGTCACCCTCTCCACCCGTGATAGAGTCACTTCCTGAACCCCCAATCAGAGAATCATTGCCGCTGCCTCCTTCAATCAAGTTATTACCAGCAACGCCAAAGATGAGGTCAGGGAGTTCGTTTCCGGTAAGGGTATCATTGCCATTACCACCGATGAGAATATCGATGACTGAAGTCGCTTGTAGACTCACTCCCTCTTCACTGTCAGAGACGAGCACATTACTGCCGCTACGGTCAATCTCTTCTATATTGCGGATTTCGATTCCTGCATCATCATCGGTATCCAAGTCACTGGAATCTGTATCTAAATCATCATCATCATCGGTATCCAAGTCACCGGAATCCGTATCTAAATCATCATCATCATCGGTATCCAAGTCACCGGAATCCGTATCTAAGTCACCCGAATCCCCATCTAAGTCGGGAGGTTCCGGGGGTGAAACATTGCTGACTGGAGGATTGAAGACGATGGGGGAAGTTGTAGTGGTATCGTCAGAAGTTGAAGTATCGTCACTTTCGAGATCATCATCATCATCATCCGGCATTTCTGCTTCTGGCATCGGTGGATTTGGCATAAATCCACTGAAGAATCCTACCTGGAAGAAGTGGAAAATGGCATTGGGGAATTGACCCGCTTCGATTCCTTCGGAGACTTCTGGATATTGTTGTAAGTAGGTTTCCGGATTGAAGGATTCACTAGGAATTCGTCCTTCAAAGATACCATGATTTAAGAAGTGTGCGAAGACGCTTTTAATCTTGCCGGTATTTAATGCTTCGGCAACATCTTCGTATTGTTGTAAGTAAAATTGAGCATTAAAAACATTGCTGAACGTCCGAATTTCAAAGCGTCCATGTTGCAGCCAATGTGCGAGTCCGCTGCTAAATTGACCTTGTTTCACAGCGTCATCGACATCGGAATTATTTTCCAGATATTCTTGTTCGTTGTAGGCGAGGTTGGGAGAGCGATTTTCCTTAATGCCAAACAGTAAGAAGTGTTGTAGTGCGCTTTGGAAATCACCCTTGGCGATCGCCTCTTTCACATCAGAATTATTTTCTTCATAGAATCGCGCATCAAATCCCGAAATGATGTTTCGATTCTCTTTATAGCCGAAGATGTAGGCGTGTTCTAATCCACTCTTAAACAACCCTTGTTTGACGGCATCCGCAACATCAGGGTTCTGCGCTAAATATTCAGCTTCATCACAATAGGCAGTGACGAGTTCTTTGATTTGGGGATCGACGCCTGCATCGTCATCCATATCATCCATATCCAAATCACCGGAATTCATATCTAAGTCACCGGAATTCATTTCCAAATCATCGGCATTGTCATCTCCTATGATGTCATCGCCATTCTCTTCGCCGGTGGTAGTCGTAGACATTTCCCCATCTACGTCATCTGCATCATCATCCAAATTACCGGAATTTACGTCTAAGTCATCGACATTCTCTTCGCCGGTGGTAGTCGTAGACATTTCCCCGTCTACGTCATCTGCATCATCATCCAAATCACCAGAATTCACATCTAAGTCACTGGAATTCACATCCAAGTCATCGGCATTGTCATCTCCAATGATGTCATCAACATTCTCTTCGCCGGTGGTAGTCGTAGACATTTCCCCGTCTACGTCATCTGCATCATCATCCAAATTACCGGAATTCATTTCCAAGTCATCGACATTCTCTTCGCCGGTGGCAGTCGTAGAGATTTCGCCCTCTACGTCATCTGCATCATCATCCAAGTCACTGGATTCGACATCTGTTACAGCAGTGGTGGTGAAGATATTGCTGTCATCAAATTCATCGTCCAAGTCACCAGAGTTGGCCTCAATAGTTGGATCAATTACCATTGTATTTTCTTCTAGCATTGTTTCTTCTGGATTCATGGAAAAACTCCTTGCTTGGTGTAACAGTGTGACAAGTTAATAGATAAATTGAGTCGGGCGTTCCCGATTTTGGGAATGAGTTACGATCGCACTTGGGAGATCGTCACGGCTTGCAGGGATAAAGTGAAAACCCCTTTCCATGCTCGTGATTGTCAGACGAAAATTAATGACTCTTCAACTCATTCTTAACTTTGTAAAGCTGCTTTTAATCTGTCTAAAGGATGATTTCCCTAAAATTTAACTGTCAAAAATTTTCATGGAAAATCTATCCCAAATCAAGTGGGATAATCGGTATCAAGATAAAATTGGATCAACTTCAAAAAAGTTAATCTGATTTTTCGGTTGATATTTGAATGAAGTGCTGAAGCTTAAACTAGTTCATGGGGAATTCAATTGTCTCGTTTTTTATCAGCTAAACCCTAGAAAAGTTTAATGCCTATTTTCCCTACCTTTCAAGAGGGCAAGAGAGGTTGTTTTATAAAAATAGAAAGGGATGCACCTGGAAAAATCAAACATGATGAGCTAACGGGGTTTTAAACACCAAACAAAAAAATATGGATTCTTTAATGGAGGCTGTGAAGGTAGAGGGTAAGCGGAAACTTTATGCTTTCAAAACCCTAACTACATTCCAGCACCTAGTAGGGGGATTGAAAAAAATTGAGTTTTGTTCCCGGGGATGGGAAGAAGATTATCCCCAATTTTGAGTCATTTGATGAAATTGAAGATGAATGCGTTGACCCTATGGGGGTTTGAGTGGGGTTGGAGGGTCAGTCCCTGGGGACCCCTACTCCACAACCGCAGAACTTGGGACAGGCGGAAAAATTGCCTGAGGATGGGGGAGTTTTGGGGTTAAAATCCAGGGTCTTGGAGGCAATTGAGGCCAATTCGCTACCAATTGAGACCCGCAACCTGGTTTCTTGTCCGGGGGATTTCAAGAGGGGCCTTGTAGGACCCTTATGGAGTGGATGTACCCCGTGAAAAATCCCCATGAGTGCAACAATAAAATAGTAGGCCAGATGGATCCTGCAATGAGGGCTTAAGGGAGGAAGGGTGACAAAAGTTGGGGGATGAGGATATCACGAGAGGCGATGTGGGAAAGGATAGGACTTTGGACCTTCGCCTTGGCTTCCGGATGAGCTTAGAATCGGTAAGAGTGGGAAGCGTGTTAGAGGTGAGGAGTAATTCATGACGTTGGCAGAACAACTGGCGCAAGAGTGGCGATCGCGTCTATCCCAGGATTGTCCAGATCATCCAGTCAGCACCCATGAGAGTATCGTGCAATGGCTGTTAGGGGAGGATCTGGCTCGGTTTGAGGCCCTGACGCCAGAAAAGCTAGAAATCATCCGTTCGGCGATGGACTATCGCTATCGGATTTTGCTGAGGGTCCTCGGGGTGCCGACGGAACGAGCTTATACGAATTTAGTCCGCCGGTTGTCTTCGTTGGTGTTGCTGCGCAATAAGATTAAAACCTGGGTGGCGTTGAGTCGCGATCGCCAGCGGACGGTAGTGGATGTGGTTCAGGAAGTGGTCCAGGAGTTGTGTGAACGCGATCGCTATATGCAACAGCAAATTGCTTGGATTGGCAAATCCACCCAAACCTCGCGGGTCAGAAATGCGCTGTTGTTGGCAACCATTGAAGAATATTGCTTGCGTCCAGTTCGGAATCAACCCTTACTCGCTTATCGGTTTTTTAACTATTTGCGACGGTCCCAGCGTGGAGGACTGACTCAGGTACCCGAGGCGGAATTAATTCGCTTAGTTTCTGATGAAATTGGTTCTGATGAGTCCGAGGGTTCGATTAGTTTGTTAGATGCTCAGGCGATCGCCAACGCACAAGATACCCTCGCCTGGGAAGAACAACAACTTTTAAGACAAACGGTTCAGCAGGAGTTTGCTGACTATTTAGCAAAAAATGTGGATCCAACGGCAGCGGATTGGTTGCGATTATATCTTCAAGGTTGCTCCCAAGATGCGATCGCCAAAGGTCTAAATTTACCCGTTAAGCAAGTCTATCGCTTGCGGGAAAAAGTTAGCTACCATGCCATTCGAGTCTTTTCTCTGAAAATTGAACCGGAGTTAGTCGCTAACTGGCTACAAATTAGCTTACGAGACCACGGCTTCGGTCTCACCTCTAGTCAGTGGGAACAATTTTATGCAACCCTCACCCCAGAGCAGCAACAACTTCTCAACCAACTCAAACAGGGACAATCCCTAGAGGCGATCGCTCAAATCCAAGGGGTCAAACTTTCCCAAGTGGTAGGAGAATGGACCCAACTTTATTTAGCCGCTCAATCCCTCCGAAATAGCCGTTCGGAACCCGATGACTGATTAAAAATTATTAACTTTTTCAGGGAAAAGTGGTACTTTAAAAGAAGAATATTAAATTCACTCCCCCTCCCCTACGCTGTCCCTTGGTTTCTGGTGCATTGAATGAAAGGTGAAAAACCAATGGGCGGGACAGCCTTCTCCCCTGTTTGTTCAACTTTAGCGAATTCTTATCCCCAATTTCTCCCCCTGGTGTGACGGTTGACCCCGGTTAATCACAACAGCGGAATCATTGGACTTTAGGCAAGAACTGGGTGCATCTAAATCCCTTAAAAAGTTGCCAATTGTACTCAAAATTTGACACAGGGTGTGATTCTTGGCTCCCTTGTTTGGAAGTGCTTGGTCCGGGATGCTATTGGACTTGACTTGTCGGGTCATCCAGCCGGAAAATATGAATAACCCACCAGCATTTCTTTAACTTGGATAGTCAGGAGTGGGACCTACCCTGACAACCTTGGGTCATTGGTGTCACTATTGTTGGTTTTCTTTTTTTGAATAAAACAGCACCAAGTTCTTTCACCAATGCAAACCAAAACCGTCACTAACTGGGCCGCACAAATGGATTCCGAGCAAATCTTCCAGCTAATTGACAACCTGTTGCCTTTTGAAGCCTGTCTGTATCATGAGGTTTTACCGTTGTCCATTAAAGGGAGCCGCCTGCATCTAGGTATGGTTGATCCCGAAGATTCTGCTGCATTGGAATATGTCCGCCGAATTCTAGGATATATGAGGTGTTCTTTAGTATCAGAAAACATTTCTGCTGAAGTTCACCGCTCCGTGCTCAGTGCTTATTTAAACTATGTACACACCGGGAAGAAAAAGACCTCGGCTGCACCTCCAACCCCGGGAAGTCATCTTCCCACCCCGCCGATGCCTCCTTTGCCGAATCCCTCCCATGCTTCCTCGGTAGCGGTGCATTCTCGGAACGATTTGCTCCCCCCGCCTCATTCCCATTCCGTAACAGGCGATCGCCCGAGCTTAAGCGCACCTCACCCGATATCGATGTTACCCGCAGAAGCGGTGCCGGTGTTGCAAGTGAGTGTTTCCCATCCTCACAGTTCCCTAGATGAACTTGCGAATTTACCCCCCAAGGAGCTTTTACAAGAATTATTAGGACGAATTTTAGAAGGGGGAATCGGGCGGCTTTATTTTGAGCGGCAAGCTCAACAGGGGCGAATTCTCTGGAGTCAGGATGGGGTCGTGCAGTCGGTGATGGATGGGTTGGAACTGTCTTTGTTTGGGGGGGTGATGAATGAACTCAAACTCTTGGCACACTTGCCGTTAATTCCCCTCCAAAAACCGAGACAGGTGGAAATTGAACGGCGCTATAACAAAGAAGATTTATTATTACGCTTGCGGGTCATGCCAGGAACGGATGGGGAACGGGCGACCTTGCAAGTGTTACGGGGGGCAGCTTTAAAGTTTTACAAGCAGCAGCAGGTAGAGGATTTAAGTCGGGATGCCTTGCGACTGGCGCTGCAACTTCAGCGAAAGGTGGATGAGTTGCGCGATCGCGCCAGCAAAATTCCCGATTTGGCGTTAGGGAAATTAGACGCACTGCCTGCGCTGAATCAGTTAATTCGCCAAGTGGATGAACAGTTAGCGCAACTGAAAGCACTTGACCAGCATAAAGACTAATTCGGACGGATACCCATTTCGGGAATTTCTCCGATTGGATGTAGGGGCAGTATCTGGACTACCCCTACTCTAGGCTGATGTTGAGAGATAGAATCGCCCTTTATGCTAAGACGGCAGCGGGGACAGTCCAACGACCGACCGCCTTGCCAATGACGGCTAACTCTTCTCCCATCAGGCGATCGAAGCGATCGGGGGTGAGGGATTGGGGTCCATCGGATAAAGCTTTATTCGGGGTCGGGTGGACTTCAATCATCAGAGAATCGGTTCCCGCTGCGATCGCCGCGCGCGCCATCGAAGGCACTTGATCCGACCAACCCGTTCCATGACTGGGATCAATCATGATCGGCAGGTGAGTCAGCTTACGCAGGACCGGAATCACTGACAAATCCAACGTATTGCGCGTGTACTGCCGGTCAAAAGTCCGGATTCCCCGTTCGCACAAAATCACCCGGGGATTGCCTGCGGCTAAAATATACTCCGCTGCCATCAACCACTCTTCAATCGTGGCGGACATTCCCCGTTTCAGTAACACGGGTTTATCCTGGGCACCGACTTTCTTAAGCAGGGAAAAATTATGCATATTCCGTGCCCCAATTTGGATGATATCCGCGACTTCACCTAACATCTCCAAATCCGAGGCATCCATCAGTTCGGTAATAATTCCCAACCCAGTGACTTCTCGCGCTTTAGCGAGTAACTCTAACGCACTTTCCCCATGTCCTTGGAATGCATAGGGCGAGGTCCGGGGTTTGAAAGCGCCCCCTCGCAAAAACTTGGCCCCAGCCGCTTTGACTCGGCGGGCCGTCTCAACAATCATATCCTCGTTTTCCACGGAACAGGGTCCAGCGACCACAACGATTGGGTGGGTTTCCCCAAAGTGAACGGGTCCATTGGGGGTACTCACCACGACTTCTGAAGCTTCGCCGTGACGGAATTCCCGACTCACGCGCTTAAAGGGCTGTTCTACCCGCAGGACTTGTTCGATCGCTGGACTCATTTCCTGGAGTTGTTGCAGATCCAAATCTGCCGTATCCCCCACGAGTCCAATCACGACTTTATAGCGACCGACTATTTTCTCCGGGGTTAGACCCCAATTTTCGGTCAATTCTGCACTGAGGCGGTCAATTTCGGCTTCAGGTGTGCCGACCTTCATTACAATGATCATGGTATGTTACGGGGCTTATTTGCTTTTGTACAGACTTTTTAACGGCTCTCGTCAGCGATCGGCTATTCCTAATTGATGGCTTTTTTCTAGCAATGTTCAGCACTCCACTAAAGAGCAGCCGATCGCCGATCGCCCTATACTCCTCAAATCAAGCATAGGTCATTTGTCCAAGTCCCCCTCAGACGACAAATGACCCATGACCAATAACTACTGGCTTTTTTGCTTCGCCTCTCGCCTTGCTGCATTCATTCGGCCCAAATTGGTGGTAAACTCCTGCCAACCTAACAGGGATCCGGGAATCTCTTCATCCCAAGATGCCGAAAGGACGCCGTAGGTTAGCCCAATCACCCCCAGTCCAAAGCAGCCCATGCTCACTAAGACAACGGCAAAATTAGGTAAGGGGAACAAGTCCCCACTGATCACAAAATAGCTGGTGATAAATGTAAACATCCCCAAAGCAGTCGGAACCCCGCACAAGATTGCCATCCGACTCACCATGCGTTGGCTGACCACTTCGGGAATGGCCCGGTCTTCTTTGGATAGCGGACGACGAGCGGTTTTCTCCGGTTTTCCAGATTCTGGCGTTTCGGATGCCTTGGGGGTTGAGTTGTTTTTGGCCGGTTTTTTCCGTTTAGGCTCAAACGGTAACCGATTTCGTTGGGGTTCCTGTGACATTGGCTTTTCTGTTAGGTTTAACCCCGAATCCCGAGGCGGGTAATTAAAGCGCGGTAGCGGGCTTGGTCTTGCTTCAAAATATAGGCCAGTAAGCGCTTGCGCTGACCAATCATTTTCAACAATCCTCTTCTGGAGGAATGGTCTTTTTTGTTGGTCTTCAGGTGGGCGCTAAGTTGGTTAATCCGGGTGGTTAACATGGCAACTTGCACATCTGCCGATCCGGTGTCGGTCTCATGGATTTGATATTCGTTGATGAGTTCGTGTTTGCGCTCTTGCGTCAGGGTCATTGATTTTTGGCTTTACTACTATAAACGCGGCAATTCACAATCTTAACATGAGTTTGGGGGAAGGGGAAGATTTGGGAGACTGCCATCAGGATTGGGGAGATGGGGGGATTGGGGCATTATTGGGAGGCTAACCAGGCGATCGCCTGTCGGATCCAGGTTTCTACGGGGTCCTCATTGGATAATTGGCCGGTTCGGGCGATCGCTTCTAAAGATTCCATGACTTCGCTACTGCTATATCCGATCGCCAGTAAGGTCATTTCTACATCCTCTTGCAATGCCGGTTTGATTCCCATTGCTGGGGTGGCACTCATCCCCGATTGCTTGCGCCATTCCGCGAGTTTCGTTCTCAGTTCTAAGGCAATCCGTTCCGCTGTCTTTTTTCCCACTCCTGGCGCTTTGGCGAGGATGGCGGTATTGCTGGTAACGATCGCCTGGACCAATTCGTTTAAGTCTAGGGTATCTAACAGGGCGATCGCCAACTGAGTCCCGATCCCACTCACGGCGATTAATTGCCGAAACAATTCCCGTTCGGCATGAGAGGCAAACCCATAGAGCACCATCTGGTCCTCCCGCACCTGAAGATGGGTAAACATTTGCAAGGTTTCCCCGACTGCCGGTAACTGCCGGATCGTCCGGGGGCTAATTTGCAAGTCATACCCCACCCCATTCACCTCTAAGGTTAGGAAAACCCGATTGCCGGTATTTTTTTGCACCCCTGCTACAGTGCCTTTGAGATAGCCGATCATGCCATTAGGTATCCTTGTGATGCGCTTAGGGTCTGATTCTCGGGTTCTGGTTGAGGGTGGAGCAGTTCAACAGCGATCGCGTCTCCACCCTCAACGGTTAAATTTACAAAAATTACAAAAATTTAAAGTGTTTTAAGCCTTCTAATATACCACCGGCACAGGATGCCTGGGCAAAATAAAGGCTCTCATGAGGATGTTCTTCATACCACGTTCGCAATTCAGGTTGGGCATTCCCCACGATGATTCCTCGTTCTTCCCCCACTTCAAACAGGGCGATATCATTCCCCGAATCTCCACAGGCAACGGTTCGTTCCGGTTCGATGCCATAGCGGTTGCGGATAAACTGCATCGCTAGTCCTTTATTTCCCTTGATGGGTAAAATATCGAGGTCTTTGCCCCCACTGTAAATCAACCGAACCTCTAATTGTCGATCTTTTAAAGCAGACTCTAACTGGGGAAGTAAATCAGGGGCAATTTCTTCCGAGAGGAAATAACTAACTTTAAAAGGACGCTGTTCTGACTCAGGTTGGGATAGTAAGTCCGAAAAATGACCAGCAATTTCCAGGATGCGATCGCGGTCCCACCCGGGAGAGAGAATATCTGCCCATTCGGGATCATAAGCTGCGATACCATCGGTATAGATTTCGGTGCCAACGGAAGTGATTAAAGCATCCGGTGAGATAAGTTGCTTGGACTGTTGCAGTTCTTGGTAGAGTGCAGGCGATCGCCCGGTGGAATAGACAATTTTCGTTCCGTAAGTTTGGCGATGCTCACTGAGTGCATCCTGAAGCGTTGCCAAGGCTGCATCGTCACCGACATAAGTATGATCTAAATCGGTTATGAATAAAAACTGACTCATGTTTTCCTTTTTTCATTTGGGTTAGGGGACTTAGTGGTTTATTGTTTCGTGGCGATCGCACCTTGTCAAAGTCCAGAGGGTAGAATTTGGGTTCTTATCCCAGAAAAAACCGGAAGTTTCCCCCTGTCAGAAGCCTAATGTCAGTTGGATGGAGACCAGTCCATAGGCGATCGCCAGTTTAATTTTCCGAAGTGCATGGGTTAGACTGCCTGTTACTATGGCTAAAAATTCTTGTAGTCTCTACAAACCCCTATGATACTAATTCCCCCGCCGGAAGGGTTAAAATCTGCGCTCAACACCCCACGCAAACTTTGGTTGTTGATTCTGCTCTTTTTCTGTTCCCTCGGTCTAATTTTCTTGTCACCTGGTTTGAGTCTTATGGTATTTCCGCCCCAACTTTTAACCGATCCGTTTCTACAATTTCCCACCGCCAATTCTGTGCGGGTCGTGTGGTTTACCGAGTTTGCAGGGATTCAGCATCGAATCGAATATGGGGAAAATGGGGAGAACGTTGTGGGGGCGACTACGACCAAACTCAGTCGGACTCAGGAGGACAAGGGATCGCGGGTCGGGAGTCAAATCGAAGACGGGAGGGTTTATGCGAAACCGACAGCCCGAGATATTTGGCGGCATGAAGGGGAGATTACCGGATTAACCCCAGGGGTGCGGGTTCCTTATCAGGTAACCAGTGTGCGGGAGGACCAGGTAGAAATTAAAGGCGATCGCTTCACCCTGGCAGCCAACCCCGAACCGGGTAGCGATTTGAAAATTTTACTCACATCCGATTTTCAGTTAAAGCCAATGACAGCGGCGAATTTACAGAAAGTCGTCGAAACAGTTGGGCGAGTTGATGCAGTCTTTCATGCCGGTGATTTAATCAATGTTGCCGATCGCGCTTCCGAATGGTTTGATGACAATCGGGGAAACGCCCTCTTTCCCGTCCTCCAAGGTCGCGCTGAGTATAACTATAAATCAGACTCCGGAGAACACGTTTATACTGGCGGTCAAATTATTCAACACGCGCCTCTATTTCCCACCATCGGCAATCATGAAGTAATGGGCCGGTTTTCCACAGAGACAGATTTATCCGAACAGTTTGAGGACCCTTTTCCCCGGGAGATTGCCCATCGGTTTTACGAGGAAAAGAGGGAAGAAATCAATCCGGAAGACTCTCCCGTATTGCGCGATCGCTGGTTGATGGACAACTCCTTTAATACCATAACTGTTAATGAAATCTTTAACCTCCCCAATCCTGAAGGTAAAAATTATTACGCCGTCACTTTCGGCGATGTGCGATTAGTTGTTCTATATATTACCAATATCTGGCGCAATCCTAACCTCGGCCCTAAAACAAAAGGCCGATATCGAGAACGGGCGGATCATTTAACTCAACCGGAAAAATGGGGATATGGACAACATATTTTTGAACCCATTGCTCAAGGGAGTCCCCAATATGAATGGCTGGAACAAGAGTTAGCGAGTTCCGACTTTACCTCCGCCAAATATAAAATTGTCATGTTTCATCATCCTCCCCATTCCCTTGGGGGAAATATCGTTCCACCTTATACCAATCCTGTCCAACGGTTAGAATCCGACGGGATGGGGCGAATCACCGTACGCTATGAATATCCTCAAGACCAAGATTATATTATTCGGGATGTCGTTCCTTTATTAGAATCAGCCGGAGTTCAGTTAGTTTTTTACGGACATTCTCACCTGTGGAATCGCTTCATCAGTTCCACTGGAATGCACTTTTTGGAAGCCTCTAATGTGGGGAACAGTTACGGGGCACATGATGAAAATAATCCCAGAAATGTGCCGAAGAATTATCAAGAACCCTATGCTGCCACCGGCGATCCCAATGGATTGGACCCAGTGATTCCCACCCTTGCCCCCCTGCTAGATGACAACGGTCAACCGTTACCTTATATTGCCAGTAATGAAATCTCGGCCTTTAGTATTTTTGAGACCAAGACAGGAATGGTCAGCAGCTACCGTTTTGAGCCAAGCAACCCCAGTGCCCCGGCTGTTAAATTTGATGAATTTAAGTTAAAATAATCGCCATCCAAATCGGGATAAAGTTTAACGTCTTGACAGGGCTAAGGACAAGGTAAAATCAGATCATTCCATCTGAAGTAACCCACCGCCAGTCCTAGGGGAAGGAAGATTTTATCAGAGAGGATCGCAGTTACGGCGAGAGTCTGGGAAATCTTAAGCGAGAAAATTCAATCTCGACTCGTCCCTGTTTTTCGGTTGCTTGGATGGCATCTCCATTATCAATTAAATAGTGCCACCGCATTTCCCCATTGGGTAAGGTATAGTCACATTTGGGTTCTCCAAGTTGGGTTTCTAACTCCATCAAAGAGTTAAATATTACCCCTTGGTTTATCTTTTGGTTCAGTTGATTAACCACAGAACTAGAGAGTTCAGGAGGGTCTAATCGAATCGAACCTTCTGGACATTCTGTTAAGCGATGATCCTCTAGGACTAGCAAAGGTTGGTCAGCCCTTTCTCGATGGGGTTCCCTTGGCCCACGAGGTCGGTGTTGCAGAAATTTGGGTTGTGATAACCCCCAAATTTTAGTTGCTTTAGAGACTCCTAGACTAAAGCAAAAAGACCGATTACATTGAGCCGGTTTAGTCAAATGCTTTTGAACTAGTAGGATTAAGAATACTCCGGCTAATCCGGTATAAAACCAAGCTCTAAATGCACCCATAAATTATCCTAAGTTAAGTAAAAGCAGATAAAATAGTCTCAAAAATACCGATTTTTTTGTAAAATAAAAGTCTAATAGTCCGGCATTTTCCATAATTTAATGGTTTTATCACTGCTGCCACTAACGAGCATTTTACCATCAGCAGTCATGGCGACGGCATTGACACTATCTGAATGTCCGGTTAAGGTTTGAATTTCCTTTCTGCTTCTGAGGTCCCAAAGTTTAAGGGTATGGTCTGAACTAGCAGAAACGAGCATTTTTCCAGCGGGACTGATGGCAATACTATTAATGCGATCGCCATGTCCAGTTAAAGTACAAATCTCCGTGCCTGTTTTGATATCCCAGAGTTTAATTGTTTTATCTAAACTACCACTCGCTAAGGTTAAATTATCAGGGAATATCCCCACGGAAGTTACACCGTCCGAATGTCCCAATAACGGGGGAAACTCTTCGGAGGTTTCTATATTCCAAAGTTTAATCGTTTTATCTAAACTGCCACTGGCTAAAATGCGATTATTGGCACTAATTGCCAGGGAAGTTACTGCGGCTAAATGTCCAGTTAAAGTGACCACTTCTTGTCCCGTGATGCCATTCCAGAGGCGAATCGTTTGGTCAAGACTGCCACTTGCCAGAAGGGTACTATCAGGACTAAAAGTGACTGCATTGACCCATTGTTGGTGTCCCGTTTTAGTGAATAAAGGTTGTCCCGTTTGGGCCTTCCAAAGTTTGACAGTTTTATCATTACTGCCACTCGCTAAAGTCCAACCATTGTAACTGAGGGCGACGGAATTAACGGGGTAAGAATGGCCGGTTAGGGTCAGAAGTTCGGCGCCGGTTTTGAGATTCCAGAGTTTAATGGTTTTGTCCCAACTGCCACTAGCGAGGAGTTGACCCTCGGCATCTAAGGCGATCGCACTGACCGGGCGAAAATGCCCAGTTAAGGTAGCTTGACATTCCATGCCGGGAGTTTTTAAAACTTCCACAGGGGAGACGGGTGTGGTAGCGAAATTTGGGGATTTGGGAGAAGCATGAGGATTAAAGGAAGAAGAAACTTGGGTCAAATGAGACTGAAGAATTCGGGTTTCTTGTTCCAGTTGCTGAATCATATTGCTGGCGCTTCTGAGTTCATCCTGCTGCGATCGCAAAGTAGCCCAGAGGCGTTTGGCCCAAGCTACTTTTACCCGTTCTTTTGATAAAATAATCAATCGAATATCGGGGTTAACCGATGCTGGATAGGGGGTCAAATCCCAGCCACATTGGGCACAGCGATCGCATTCTCCTTTCCTAAATTCACTTTGACAAATCGGACAATTAGACATACTGACTTAGATAGACAGGCAACACAACGACTTGAATCCACACTAACCCCTGATGAAATCAGAATTAATGGTCACCAATTCCCCAAATTTTAATCTTACCCCCATCAAACCCCGTGACAATTTTATCTCCATTGGGGCCGATGACGCTACATAACATATACCCTTCATTTCCGTGAGTCATTTTCAACGGAGGAATAGTGTGAATAGGTATAGCTTGTTCTAAATTCCAGATTTTAATCGTCCCATCATCTGAACTACTTGCCATCATATTATTCTGAGAAATGGAAACAGAAGTTACCCCACTGGAATGATCCGCCAAGGTGTACAACAGTTTACCAGTTCCGACATTCCAGAGGCGCAGGGTGGTATCATTACTCCCACTGGCTAAAAGATTACCATCGGGACTAATCGCAACGGAACAGACCGATCCAGTATGGTCCGTGAGGGTATGAAGTAATTCTCCAGTGAGTAAGTTTCTAATTTTAATCATA
>CBFGOM010000169.1:0-14549 GCA_965650385.1 uncultured Oscillatoriaceae bacterium | reverse complement strand
CATTGGCTTACTTATGGGTAATTTGTTTGTGACCTTTGAAGCTCGGATTCGGTATGACCCGCTTTGTTAGCCAAAAATTCAATCGTCAAGAGTAGGGTAGGAAGAAAACACCGAGCCTGTCGCCAACGTCCCAACAATTCCTGATAATAATTATGATCGGGAGGTCTTGCCAACTCTTCAACTTGAGTTACTGCCTTGGTCAATTGTTCCTTGGTTAGGAGCCTCCATACTTTTTCTCGCACCTTCTCATCATCGCAGTTAGGGTCAAGTAAAACTCGACCCACTTGGGAAAGTTGTAGAGCCGCTGCATCTAAATCTTTGAGCGTCCGGAGGCGTTCTTTCTTTCCCTCACGCGCTGAGTAGGAGAGTAAATCTTTGACGAGTAACTCTAACACATCAAGTGCATCATCCGTAGCGATCGCTTCCATGACATAAGCGAAAGCAACCAGAGTGGCAAGGCGTCTTGAAGAGGGCATTCGTGCGATTGCCTGCGCTCTTACTGTTAAGGCAGTTCTGGATAAAGCTTTCAATTGAGTGGGTGGAATTTTAACGACCGGAAGCTGCCTGATTCCTAGAGAACGAATTGTTACCAAGCGATTCAAAGCATTTACTAGCGCTGAAGAACTGGTACGGGTTGGCGAGCGCCGTAACTGCTCCAGAAGAGTGGGTCTCGTTTTTTCATTGACGAAAAGTAAAGCTTCTAGTTGATTAGTTTGCTCGGCATTAGGTAGTTTTGACAACAAAAGCCACAGACGCTTGGCTACCCGCTCACGCACACTGGAAATCAGCCGAACTAATACACTCACTCCCGGCAGAAGAATTTTGTTTTCAACCAATCGAGCTGTGGTTAGATCGAATAAAATACTTGGACTTTCGTCACTGACCCAAGCTCGTTCGTAAAGCCAACGAACTAATCGCCAGTGAAAGGGTTGCTCGCTGAAATCTCGATAGACGTAGTGCAGTTTAATGGCTTGTGCGTGTTCCCAATGAGTTGTGGGTCGTTCCAAATAGCGGGGTAAACAGTTCTTATTGATGATATCCAACTGGGCTGCCAGATCGGCAATGACAACTTGGGGGACATCAATAGGGTTGGTCAGGAACGTTCCTAGAAAGCGAACTGTACAAAGCTGTATCGCGAAGCCCAAGCGGTTATGGTCTCCACGGCGTTTGTTCACTAACTGTCGGGCTGTATCGTCTAAATGGAAATAGCGAGCGAGCTGAACTGGCGTTGAGTCTCCCACATACCGTCCATAACTTTGTTGCTGTTCCTCCGTCAGAAATCGTATCGACATTCTGTGACTGGCTGTTTGTACCAGTAAGACTATAATCTATTTGGTACACTGAAAGGGAACGATAGCATTAGGGTTTTCACTCTTGTTTCACAGAGGGATTAATTGGTACAAAAAGTTGCTATCTACTGTCGGGTTTCGACTTCTGACCAGTCCTGTTCTCGCCAAGAACGTGACTTGGTTGCTTATGCTGAATTAGCTGGCTATCAAGTGGTTGGGATTTGGAAAGAAACGGCTTCTGGAAGTAAGCATCGCCTATTACAAAGAGACCAGATCCTGAAGTTAGCTCAAGCTCATGCCATTGATGCGGTGCTGGTAACTGAACTGACTCGCTGGGGTCGCAGCACTTTAGATTTGATTCATACATTGCAGGATTTAGCTCATTGGCGAGTATCGCTGATTGCTCAAACTGGAATTGAGTTTAGTTTAGACACGCCTCAAGGTAAACTGATTGCCAATGTTATGGCCACTCTGGCTGAGTTTGAGCGCGATTTAGTTCGAGAGCGGGTGCGTTCAGGTTTGGCTGCGGCTAAGGCACGTGGCGTTAAGTTGGGTAGGCAGCCTGGGCAACGGGTGAAAGCTGACCGTTTAGAGAACAAGGTTTTGCTTCTGGTTGAGCAAGCTCTCTCCTATCGGGCGATCGCCAGACAACTTCATCTGAGTAAGACTACAGTTAATGACATTGTGAAGCGACATAGGCAAAAAACCGCTCCATCTTTGACTAGCATAAGCACAGAAGATTCTGAAAGCTAGAAGTATTACCCAGTAAAGATTTCAGCCTTAACGTAAGTTTCTGTACGATTGCTACTCAAACGCCAGTTCGTGCGGCGTGCTCCTAAAGGGTTTCAGTGGTGACTCGTTAGCAATCATTCAAACTCAAACGATAATTGACCCGGTGGCACATTCGACTGTTGCCGGATGTGACAAGCCAGGTGGCAGGTTGTGCAAAGGGCAATCGGATTCTCGGGGCGGTTGTCTTCGGGTGTCCGGTTATGGTGATGAACCGTCAGAGTGAGTTTAGTCCGTTCCGATTTGGTCAGACCCGTTATGTCGTCACTGGGGCGGAGGCATAGGAGATCGCTTATGGCATAGCTAAGTGCTGATGCACAGGCTCCGCCAACGCTTACCGCATTTTGCACAACGCCACGCGGCTGCTTCTTTGGGGTTTCAAATGACAGTGGATTTATCTAAATAACTTGACCAAAGTCTAGCATAAACACCATTGTGAGCAAGCAACACTTGGTGCTTTCCTGCTTCTACAACTCGTCCTTTGTCAAAGACAACAATCAAAGTGGAGATCGCCGCTTCGTGTAATTGGTGCGTTGCCATGACCACTGTGCGCCCCACGGTAACCTTGCGTAGGGTTTTTAAAATCGAGGTAGCACAAGCAACATCTAAAGCACTAGTAGGTTCATCCAGAATTAGCAAGTCAGGGTCTCGAATTAAGGCACGGGCTAAGGCTAACCGTTGCCGTTGCCCACCTGAACACAGGTCGCTAGAAACGATCGTGTCGTACCCTTGGGGTAAGCTCAGAATCCATCGATCAATTTCTGCGGATTGAGCAGCCTGCATTATTTCCAGTTCTGATGCACCTAATTTACCCAGGCAAATATTATCCCGAATTGAGATGTTGAAGAGGAGACTATCCTGAAAAACAACACTAATTCGTGAGCGATACTCTAATAAGGGCAAGTCGCGTAAATTCTTGCCTTTAATCTTGAGTGCGCCTCGATCCGGTTGTTCTAGTCCGAGTAGTAATTGCAGGATGGTACTTTTGCCAGATCCACTACTGCCTACGAGTGCTATCCACTCTCCCGGGGGGATTTGAAAAGAAACTTCTTCAAGGTGAAGGAGGTCGCCATTATAGCTAAAGGAAACATCCTCAAAACTAATTCCACCATTCAATCCGGGAAACGGTTGATTGATGATAGCTGGGGAAACCTCTAGGTTATTCAGCACTTCACGAATCCGCAACAGCCCGCCTGATGCTTCGATTAATTTGGGAATCACCATTGATAACTCATTCCAATATCGGCACAGAGTCCCAAACAGGAGATAGAAGGAAAAAAATTGTCCAATCGTGAGCAAGCCATCGAAAACATAGACAGACCCTAGACCCAAAATGAACAATTGGATGAGTTGGAGAAAAACTACTGGAGTACGTTCAGCCAAATAGCTGAAGGTGTTAAACAGGCGAGATTGCCGAATAATTTTTTGGTTATGCGTCTCAAATTCGCGATCGGCATAATGCCTGAGATTAAACACTCTGAGGATAGACTGATTGATGAGATTTTCCTGACAATAAGTTGCTAATTGCCCCAGATAATATCGTGTTTTGTAGTTAGCTTGGACGGATCGAGGCGACAAAGAATGGGATGCCAGTAGGGATAGAGGCAGAAGAACCAGCGCAGTTAGGGTTAAGCGCCATTCAATCAAAAATAAAGCTGCTAAAGAAAAGAAAATACCAAGGAGCGCAACAACACTTGAACCCACAGCCCACAATGCTGGTTCCACACTACTAGCATCATGAATGATACGGGTGACAAATTCTCCATGCTTGGATCTGCGTAACTGTTGCATGGGCAGTCCTTGAATCCGCTGGAAAATGTGAGTACGAACTTCCCCCGGAATCTCAGCCGCCAACTTGGAATAAAGCAGTTCTCGACCAATAGCAATTATGCCAACGATCAACGCGGCTAAACCTAGAATAAACAGTAGCCATAGTAAAAATTGCAATTGATGTTTTAGGATAGCTTCATCAATGATGTATCGGATCCCAGCCTGTATGCCAACCTCTAAACCTGTTTCAACAAGGACAAGCAGCACAATACAGACAAGCTCAATTTTGTGGGGACGAAAGAAGGGAGATAAACCCAGCCATAATGACTGTAACCATGTTAAACCCCTACCAACATTAACCTCTGAAACCGATTTCATAGGTTAACTGCCACAGCTTCAATCGCTTGTGTCCGCAGTTCCCAATCTTGGTAAAGTTGAAGGGCCACTTGCGATCGCGCTATCCCTTGTGGGCCGGAAAACCGTTCAGGTGGCATCTCTAAAATTGCCTGCTTGAGATTGAGACGATGGTGTAGATTGAAAGTCTGTTCCCAAAGACACCAATACATATGGGCTTCGATCTGATAATCGTTAATGACAGCACCGCCCACTCCCACACTCATCTCGGTTGTCTCCACTTCATGAATCCATCCGGATGGAAAATAGAGCAGATCTCCTGCTTTCATCGTGCCAACATACTTTTTGGCAAGGGCTAACAAGGGAAATTGTTCAAGGGAATGCTGACGATGATCAAAAAACTCTCGATACAGGGGATCAAAAGCGTTGGGGACATATTTAGGAGGATAAAACTCCCAAACCTTGCAGCCAGTGATTAAATACACCCAACCTTGCATTCCATAGGCATCCAAATGGAGCGATGTAAAACTCCCCTTGGGCGATAGGATCAAGTTCTTTTCATATTCATCATAATTGATAGGTGTTCCCATAAACCAATTGCAGCTTAAGTAGGGTGGTGTTGTAAACAAATCACCTAAAGGAGTGTCCACAATTCTATGATCGACTACATTGTAGCGATTGATATCATGACGCATCCCGTGAAAAATCTCAATGGGTGCGATTCCCTCCACATCTGAAGTTGTATAGTTATAGGTGCGAAAACTATCCTCTCCAAACCAAGACTCAATATCTGCTAACTGAACTTTACACAATGGATGTTCAGGAGGAAAAACATCTTGAATAATTAGAGGTTCATTGGCATAGACGCTGTAAAAGTGTTCTACATCACTAATATCTGCAGCGTTAATTGTGCAAACTGGTCGAATAGATCCTGCGGGTAATGTCATAATTTAAACAGAGGGTTTGCTTAATAAAGGTATAATTTAGAGAAGGTTTGAAAAGTGTGAAGGAAAACTCCTATACTTAACTTTCCAGAGTTACCTATTTAGATCGGAATAGGGTAGCCCGGTCAAGGTATATTGGTAGGGACGCAATGCTTGCGTCTGGGGGAGGGCGCAAGGCATCGAAGCCCGTACATCAAATCATCATTTTTTGTTATTAAATTTGCCATGAATTCAAGAAAAAAGCATCGAAGCCCCTAGGTAAAATAACGATTTTTTATCATTCAATTTATCACCTTGACAGGGCTAGGTGGAATAGAGTTATGTAGCAATTCTCATTATGGAAATTTTGTTGAAGCTTATTGAGAACAGTCTCAAGAGTGCTTTTTGAAAACCTCATTCCTTCGTTTAAGATTTGACATCTTGGACAGGATGCTGGTCAAAATGAGAATTGCTAAGAGTCATGAGTCCGTATTTTGGGGCCGCCATGCTAGAGCATCAATATTTTGCATTCGTTGTTCCCAATTTTGACAAAATTGAAGTGCTGCTTGCGATCGCGCCATTCCTTGTGAACTAGAAAACCGTTCAGGTGTCATCTCCGAAATTGCCTGCTTGAGATTGAGAGAACCGTGCAGCTTGAAAGTCCGTTCCCAAAGCCACCAATACATATGAATTTCGATTTGATAATCGTTAATCAGGTTACCACCTACCCCCCAACTGGTTTCGGTAGTTTCCACTTGATGAATCCACCCCGCCGGAAAATAAACCATGTCTCCCGCTTGCATCGTGCCTACATACTTTTCGGCCAGTTCCAACAAAGGAAATTGGTCAAGACGATGCTTCTGTGGATTAAAAAATTCTCTATACACTGGATCGAAAGCATTGTGCGCGTATTTCGGACCATAAAACTCCCACGTCTTGCAACCAGCAATTAAATACATCCAGCCCTGCATTGCATAGGCATCTAAATGGAAAGGCGTAAAACTTCCCTTGGGCGACAATACCAAGCTTTTCTCCAGGGGATCAAAGTGGATAGGTGCCCCCATAAACCAGTTACAACTTAAAAAGGGTGGGGTGACAAACAAATCCCCTAAAGGTGTGCCGACAATTTTATGATCGACTACGTTGTAGTGATTAATATCGTGACGCACGCCATTGAAAATTTCCGGTGTGGAAATCATCTCATCATCCATCTTGTCCCAGCTATAAACACTAAAACTGGTATTGCCAAACCAGGCTTCGATGTCTTCTAATCGGACTTGGCGGAGTGGGTGATGGGGCGGAAAAACGCCACGAATGATTAACGGGGTATAGGCATAGGTGGCATAAAAATGGTTGACATCTCCAATAGATGCAGCGTCGATAGTAGGTATTGGATGCGTCTGCCCAACCGATCGAGTGAATGTCATAGGTAATAACTGGGAAGATGGGATGTGTATTCTTTTACAACTTTTTTAGATGACCATTAAGTTTGGAGCGAATCACGCCAGACAAACTATATTGTCCTAAAACTGCGATCGGCAAATGGGCGGCTCCAGCAATATACCCATGACATTGAGATGCACCACAAACGCATTGAAATGGCTCAGTCATTGACCATTCGGTTGCTGGATAAAAGAAGGTTAACTCTTCCCCTGGTCGAATAGTCCGCAGGGCACGCACCACGTTCTGTTCCAGGTCAAATTCCACATTGGGGTCACAGGAGTGGTTAATGTACCGCAACTCAATGGGCAAGGGTTCAGCATGTTCTATCTGCCCACGTTGCAGGCTCCAGCGCGTGGGATGGGGTTGGTGCTTAGTCCAAGTTACTGGACTAATTACCTCGCCAGCTTGCCAAGTTTGGCGTGCGACCAGACCAAACCCTGCCTCATGGGGAACTAATTCGTAGGGGGGTTGAACCTCTGTGCCAAGCTGTTGCCAAGCTGTTCGGACAAATTCCGAGACATTATCTGCATAGGATTGGCGAACCGTGGGCAAGAGATAATCTACACTGGTTACAACTTGGCGGCAGTTCGTTGTCCCGCATTCACAGACAAAGCCAGCCATACCAGGGCCGCAAAAGGTCGCATAGTCCATTGTCAACTCTTCACCAACGGCAATATCCTGGCGAGCCACCAAGTTTAAGCCCTCTAGCCAAGTGTTGGGATCGCAGGCATGATTGATCGGTCGCCAATCTTCAGGGTTAGCACTCCAAAGTGCATACAATTCTGTGGTCAAGGGATAGGCATATTGGTTAAACCACTGCCGTTTGAAACCATGCCAGTGGCGATCAATATGGCGGCGCGAAGCCAGGACATGGGGACGCTCTTCATACGGTTCAATTAGTTCGCCTGCTTTGATGGGACGATTGGCAAATAGTCCAAACCCCACATCCCGACGATACTGAATTTCCCAGGGTTTACGGCGTTGCTCCGCCCGACGAAAGGCGCAGCAGATTAGATGCTCTAGAAAACCATGATGCCCTGCTGGATCGTTTGCCAAAACCCAGTCGGCACTGCCAAACCCATCGAAGGGGAAAAAGATACCGCAGTAGGGGTTGATTTCCAGAAGAAATATCTCGCCATTGGCATTCATCCTAAAGTCTAGGCGGGCATAGCCTGACCCATTCAAGGCTGCAAAACACAAGCACGATTCTTCACGCAAGCGGGCAGCTAGATGAGCATCTGTCACTGGCTCGGCTTTTACGTCTGCAAAGCCTTTGTACTTTATATCGAAGTGCTTAAAGGATTCTCCTGGGGGAAAGCAAAATTCGATTGGGTCAAGTGCCCAGGCAATTTCTGTTTCATCACGGGGTTCAGTCACCAAAACTGTGAATTCCCGACCTTCAATGAATTCTTCAATCAGAGCACCGTTGTATTGCTCGATCATCCGTTTTACCTCCCGACGCAAAGCTTCTGGCTCAACGACTCGGCATTCACGAGTTAGCCCAATGCTGCCGTAACTCTGGGGATGTTTAACGATTAGGGGAAAGCGGAGTTCTGCGATCGCTCGTTCTGCATCTTCCACTTGAGTTGCCTTCACATAGGCAGGAAACTTGACCCCAACTGCATGGGCTGCCATTTTCATGGTTTCTCGGGATGGATCGTAGAAGTCTGAGCTAGCTCCCGTAAAGGGGACATTCAAACGTTCCAGGGCTTGTACCACTTCGATTCCTGCTCGCCCTTCTTCATCCCAACCCCCATCACAGAGATTGATGATGACATCAAACCCTACTTGGGCAACTTTATTGATTTCTAGGACAGCCCCTGCTTTGCGGATTGGAAAAAGGCTGCAATGGTGAGCAGGCAAGTAGGGCGAGGGGTCACAGGGTATCTCAAAGTCTTTGAGAGGAGACTGTGAATCTTCTAAGCACGAATAGACAATAGCGATTTTTAGGGCAATGGCTTCTGACTGGCGATCGTCAGTGGCTCGATCGGTTTGCGTGGTAAGGGGACTAATCATAGGGTTTACGGAAGGGTGTAAAGATGGTGATAGATACGCAAGAAAATACTCAAGAGCTTTCAAGACTTCTCTCTGATGTAATTTGAAACTAATTTCTGGACAGACCGAAGGCTACAACCTTCTACTCAATAGATTGTTCGGTATATCTGAGTAACAAAACGCCTTACAAGTAAGGGTTTGAAACTATTCAGAGCAGGGCGATTTAGATGACTTTGAGAAGGACACCCTACAAAAGTAGCGTTCATACTATGTTCCCAGTAACTTACGCAGATAGTCATTAAAGAAGAGTCCTTTTGGATCGAGACTTTTACGATAGGTGTTAAAGGCGACTAAGCGTTCCCCTCGACGTGTGCGAAGGTCAACCAGAAATTTCGGGTTAAATGGTTCTGAATAAGTGCCAGGAGCGGCAGTTGGGTCATAGAAGCCGTAAATCTTACCATTATGGGGAAATCCACCCATATTGAACCACTCCCGCTCTACATCGGCGAAGAACTTTAAGAGTTTTGGTGGATAGTCAGGTGCCTTCTGGTTGGGTTCAATGAAACCGATGAGATCCAAATTGACAAACCAGGTATTCGGAGTATTAGAGTATGCTCCTGACATGGCGGAGTTACCACCCTTGACGAAGCGAAACTCCATCGGGGCGGCGATATGGAAATTATCATTTTGCGTTACTATACGAGCAACTACATCCAATCCGTCCCATACTTTACCCAGCCCAGCAGCATTGAGGTCTGGCAGCGGGATGTAATAGGACATGAAAATAACCTGCGCTGCTTCTGTCAACCAAAGTTCTGAATGAGAGGTGTTAGCAGCGCCAACTTGTTTTTCAACTTGATCAAATGCAATCGCAGCTATTATGGCGGGATTGGAGATACCATTTTCAAACATACCAATTGGGCTATTGCCGGACCTTTTTACATACTGCGCTTTCACAGCGACATTCTGGGCAACACCCTCAGCGACATCCCCTAAGTTAGGGGCACCATATTCAGGCTGTAGTTGCCCAGCAAGGCTGCATGCGGTTGCCGGATAAGGCTGCGGAGGCTGGTTTGCAAGTTTATGGGTTGGATCGTTGACTACATCCCACCATAAGGCTAGGAAATTCTTGGTACCCAAAGTTTTGACATATTCAGTGGCATAGGGAGTAAAAAAGATTTCCAACCGAGTATGACTCGACAATAGCGATTGGAACTGTGCGATGAAGTCTGACTTGTCCTTAATTCCATATCTCTTCGTACCGCCCTGGAGAGTAGTTGCATAAGGACGTTCCAGGACATCGATTGTAACCGATGTTACTATCCCCAGTCCACCCAGTGACACCCTGGCAAATTGCAAGGGAGACCATCCATCAACCGCTGGTGACTCTGCATCAATTGTTATGATTGTGCCATCAGCAAGCAAAAGGGTGAACGCTGATATGGTCTCGGCGAAAATCGGCTCGTTTACCGTTCCCCCATGAACATCTATAGATGTCATGCCACCAATGCTAAAAAAACCTCCCGCCGTAACCGTTTTCAGCATCAGGTTATTCTTTGTCAAAAAGGCATCTAGTTCGTCCTCACGAACGCCTGTATTTACCGTAACTTGGTTCTTTCCTGGTTCCAGTACAATACACTGATCCTGGTTGGCTCCCAAATCCCTGTAACACGACATATCTACAAGATACGTCTTGGTTGTCTGCGGTACATCGTCACGATTATCCTCTGCAACCAGTGGTGGTTGGGAATGTCTCTGACCCGAAACCCGAACGGCTATACCTCCCACTTTCGCAGCATCAGCAAGCACACATTTAAGCTCGGTGAGGTTAGATGGCATAAAGTAGTACTTCACGCCATCCAAAGCAGGCTGATGAACTAAGTTCCCACTCCAGTTTTGCCAAGTTGGCGCTGAGGAGACGGTCATGTTTGCGTTCGACATACGATCCTTTTCAGAACGACTTCAATACATTTCTTTGCGTGACTGGGTTTATTTACCACAACCTGTTTAGCTGCTAGATGTAATGACAAATTAAATCGGCAACTGGTCTGAAAAGACTATCTGACAAGGTTTTGAGGCTGCCGTCACGTACGCTGACTTTCTTACATTTTTAAACACGATTACAGTTTTAAGAGGCATCGCGCTTTTGGTCAGTGCCAGTAAGGAAGAACAAGGCTAGGGTTTTGCTAAGAAGATGCTTTAAAAGAGGCAGCTTGAGGTGCAAAAGTTACCTGTACGGATGGTCTCGATCCTTGAAACCCTCATTTCTTCGTAGCAGATTCTCAGTAGTCAAGGTAGTTCAAGCTACCCTATAGGACTTTTCAAACACCCTCTAAGAGCGTGCTTGAAAAGTCGGCTGGAATCAATGCTAGGAGAGGCTTTTAGAGATTTCCCGATTTTTGGCTGAAACCCTTACATGGAAAAGCATACAGGGAAATTCTCAAACAGCCTCTAAATGTAGACTTAGCTTCCGAGTGTACCCATTCTTATCATCGACCCACGATCTCGAGTTTCTGGCCGAATAGTTCCACATCCTTGCCATTCGATGCTTTGCGCATGCCTGGGCCACCGATCACTGCGTATTTCTTGCGATCCTCACGGAAAGGCCACGGTGGACCAGCATAGCATCCCGGCTTCTTCGCGACCGAGTTCTCTTCTTTGAATGCCTCCTGGAGCGCTTTCGCTGCTGCTGAACCAGCAGCAATAGTGCCCCCGATGGTAAACCCGGAGATGACGAGTGATGCACCTGCCGGAACACCGAGACCAACCAGAGTGGGGGCAAGAGCGCTGACTCCTGCAAGCGTGACTCCAGTCAAGGTTGTACTTGCGCCAGCTGATGCCGCCCCGGCCGCCCCGGCTATCGCAGGTCCGGCAGTTCCGGCAGTTACAGCAGTTACTAGTGCCGCAGCTAGCACCCCCACTGTCATTGCACCAATCGGCCAAACTACATCCCAAGTGGTGATCCTGTTTTTTTCGTCGAGGAAAATTGTGGCACGAATTGTGAACCAAACTGCTCCAGTATTACGCACGAATGTTTCCCCAGGCTGCACCACGTCGTAATAGAGTGGTCCAACCTGATCAAGCGAGATCTGTAGTGGCCAAATCGTTTCGTTCTTGATTTCAAATCCAGGTCCCAATGTCATAGAATAAATCTCTCCTAAATACTAATCAAACTGGAAAGGAAACTAAAGTCGCCGAAAAAATCGAGAAGCAGTGCAATTTTGTTACCCTTTCAAATCAGCCATGAGCTTACTCAAAAGTGCTCCAATTTTGGCAACGTGGGTCTGTAAGTCCGCTAGTATTTCACCGCGCGACTCGACTATCTTGATATAGTCGGATCCTCCGGTTTCGTATGGGATAGCATCGACTGGTTCAACCCCGTCCCCCTTGCACCCTTCTCGCAAGCTAAGCGTGTAGACTCCTTCGGCATCACGTAGCAAAAAGTTAAAACCGTTCACGTCAAGCGCATTGTCGGGATGGTGGAAGATGTGCATTTGAGTGACTTCGAGTACAGGTACATGAGTCATCGCTAGGGATTGAGCCGCCATTTTGTGATAGTCGGACTGCTGCAAAGATTCCGGTGCTTGGTTCGTCATAGTAAAATTCTCCTTGAGCCAGAAAACGGGTTGGAAAACTGTTGACTGTTCCTGATACCCTCATAGAGGGTAATAAACTGAATGCCTGAAGGAACTAAACTCTTAAGTATGGACTAGCTGTGGCAGAACGAGAAAGCCTTTTCGAGTCGATCTAATCTGCGTCCCGTTCGTCTCTACCAGCACGACCGTCTCCTTTCTGGGTGACGCAGTTGATGTGTCGAATTGGCTTTTGAATTGGAGTAGTTGAAGCTTGGGGGGTATCTTCGGGGACAGGCTTAATGCGATTGGGGGCCAACATGGTGCTTATCCTGGGGTAAAACGATGAATGCGACCAAAGCTGCCAGGAATACTAAAGCAAGTGAATTAGCAAAATCTTGTACCAGATTGCTATTTTTGCACAAAATTGCTATGACTTGGAAAAAATTTTTGGGGTCACGCCCGTTAATCGCTTAAAGTGGCGATTTAGATGGCTTTGATGAGTAAAGCCGCAGGCAAGAGCCACCTCTGAAATTCCCATCTTTCCGTCTTTTAACAAAAGTTTGGCCCGCTCCACGCGCTGCCGAATTACGTATTGGTGAGGTGTGAAGCCTGTCGATCGCTTGAAAGAACGGCAAAAGTGATAGGTGCTGAGTTGGGCGATCGCGGCTAATTCCTCTAAACTCAACTCTTGGTCTAAATGATCGTTGATATAGTCCGTCACCAGTTTCAACTGCGTGGGAGACAAGCCACCCAAATAATAATGGATAGGCTTATGGGTGTGAGCTGAATAATTTCGCAGAATGTGAACGGCCAGAGCATTTGCCATCGTCTCTGCATACAGTTGTCCGCCCGGTCGCTGGGATTCTAAATCAACTTTGAGTGCCAGTCCGATCTGAAGAATGAGGGGATCGTAAAAGGGATTCTGAGGCGGTATCTCAAGGCGATCGACTCCTAACAATTCGGTGGCGTTGCGAGACAGTAGCTCTGGTTTCAAACTCATACTGAATCCTTGGTGCGGTTGATTCCATCTGCCCGAGGTGACATATTTCACGGGGATCAGATTCATGCCACCGTAAAAAAGCATCAGCCGTTGCACCCGACCTCTTGCCAACTCGTCCATTTGCCAATCAAGCTGGAAACCTTGTCCGAGGGTAACGACGATCGCATAGTGCTCGAAACAATGTTTGGGAGTTTCTCCGGGTAGAAGGTGCTCGTAATACTCTAAGTTGACACTACTCCACCCGGCTTGGGCACTGGTTAGGGTTGGGGGGATTAAGAGTTGGTCGGAACATCCTGGGGGAGCATCAGAATCGTCATGGGGGTGGTTTTGCTGGGAGTCTGAGGGAGAGTTTGAGGGCGATCGCGGCATCGTGAACCTTTCTTACGCTTTAAATCTGATTGATAAAAAAAACTAACGTGGTACTGGCTCAGTCTTGAGTAGATTTTAGAGTAGAACGAGCCGAGAGATGGTAGTAATAATGACTTTTTTGCCTGAAATTGTGAATCCTACACGCCTACCCTATGCCAGTGACTTGAGTGATGCACAGTGGGAACTCTGGAAACCCATATTCCCCTATTGCCCCAACCTAAAGGGTTTGGGCCTCCAGAAGAGAAAGCCAGCTTTTTGCCAGCATCACCGCCGACAATCTGCAACGCTTTGCAGTTTCCCAGCACCAGCAACAAAGAAGCAAGACGAAAGCAGTTTCCCAGCACTCGCCTCAGTTCACCTGCCCGGTGGGTCTGAGCAAAATCTCATTCACGTTCACACGCTGGGGTTGGGATAGCGCAAACCCGATCGCCCCCGCCACATCCTCCGGCAGTAGTGGTTCCCCGATGCCCTCTTGCCAACGCGCAATCCGCTCCTGCATGGCCCCACTCGCAATCTCATCATAGAGTGGCGTCTCGACCCAACCCGGTTCCACCACCGTCACTCGCACCCCGCTCTTACAAAGTTCCTGGCGCAACGCTTCGGAGAATGCACCCACGCCCCATTTGCTGGCATTGTAGGCACTCACCCCAGCCGAAGCCGTCCGCCCCGCCACCGAGGAAACATTGACGATATGGCCTAACTGCTGTTTTTGCATCACCGGGGCAACGGCATGACAACAGTACATCGTCCCCAACAAGTTCACCTGAATCAACTGCTGCCAGCGCTCCACACTCGCCTCAACGGGGTAAAGCCGATAGATAGAGTCGAGGGGAATGTTACCATTCCACCCCTCTCTTCCGAAACCGTGCGTGCGATTTTCACCGCACACGGCTACTCAACGTGCAATCCCTTTGTCATTAACGGACTTCTGACGGCAGTCAGCAGCAGTCTTTTCATGGTGGCAATGTCGATGTAATAGCTGAAGATGGTAGTCCTAAATATGTAATGATTCATTATAATCATGAATAAAATACAATAAGGC
>CBFGOM010000168.1:0-14623 GCA_965650385.1 uncultured Oscillatoriaceae bacterium | reverse complement strand
AAAAAGGCTAAAACTCTCTTCCCATAAGGATTTCTAATTTTCGGACGAGCCTATTGGGTATTTTAATTTGCTTCAGAGCTTCTCTTTCTTCTTGACCCAACTTGACCTTGATATTATGTAACCCTTTATTTCTCTTGTATGCTGGGGACTTTTCAACTTCTTGGAGCAGTTCATGGGCAAAAATTTGATAAACTGCATCCGCTTCTTCATATTGAAGCCGCGTTAATTTTTGGAGTTCTTTGTCGTCGATACTCTTAAGGACATCATCAACATACCTATCCCATTCCACTTGCTTCATATAGCGGCGTTGTTTGACTAACGCTGCCACATCCTGAGACAGATGACCCATTGTACCAAATTGCCCGTCAGGTTGCTCCAAATCTGCATCAGGAGCTTTCCCCTTCACGGCTTCTTTATTAATATTTTCTTCAACCTGAAGGTAATCTTTTGCATACAAGTTGGTATCAAATAATGTTCCTGGTTCAACCCCAAAATCTTGATGAACTTTAGCATTAAAATCTTTGATTGCTTTTACATCATTCCCGGAATTCGGTGAGCAAATCGTGATATCATAGTCTGAGGTCAAGTCTTGACTTCCCACTGATTTGGCAATTAAATGGTGATACTTTTCCCGAAGCTGGTTAATCAAGGAATCCACATAAGATTTGCGGAAGTCAAAGAACTGCTTCATAGTTCCCGGGTCATTAGCAAATTTTTCCTTGACTTTATCCCAGCTTTTGAATTTTTTAAGGGTGGTTTTTACGTCAAAGATTTCTTCCAACCCTCTAGCCGCGCGCATCCGGTTGGCGTGTTCGATTTGGTCTGATGTGAGTTGGCGTTGAATGCTGGAATTGCCCCTTTGCTGTACAACATGAGTCAGTTCATGAGCCAGTAATTCTTGACCCCTTGAACTCGCAGGATTGTATTCCCCCTGCTTAAAAAAGATATTGTTTCCCGTCGTAAAAGCACGCGCACTCAGGGAACGGTTAAGAGTATCGGCAGTGTTATGGGTATGAACTCTGACGCCACTAAAGTCAGTTCCAAACGCTCCTTCCATCTGGCGACGAATCGGTTTACCAAGGGGCCTCCCACTGCTTCTCGCTTGACGAATTGTACTTTCTAAATCTGATGAAGCTGTTCCTCCTTCTATGGCTTCTTTCCGTTGCACTGTCAGTCTCATAATGGAAGGGGTGGAGAACATTTGACGCTGGACAGAATCCCCACTACTGTTGGCATCCGGGGGAGTGGGGGCGCTAATTTGTTTGACGACTTTGCGAGCAATGGTATCGGTTTCTTGCTCGTATTTATCATCCGGTGCACCGATCGCCAGTTTCGGTTGGATCGGTGGGGGTGCAGAAACATCCATGCGCGAGAGGCGGTTTCCTCCGACTGGTTCCGGTTCTGCTTTGGTTTGCAGTTCCGGTGTAGTTTCGGGTTCGGCAGGGATGGCAAACGGACGGGGTTTGAACATCCCCGTAGCAGGAGTCGGTGTGGCGTTGGATTGTGCTTTTTTCTGTATCTGCCGTCCGGTTGCCATAGTCTCGCCTCAGCGATCGCATTGATAGAGTATTCCTTTTATTATTGCATGAAAGAATAACTCGGGTCTAGTTGACTCCGGTCTAAAATGGGATGGAATAAACGGATGATTAACCCCGGATTACATTAGACCTTTTGTAAAAAAAACGATTGATCCCCGAAACGTTCATTTAGGGGGGCTTTTAAGAACTGGGCAAGGGGGCTACTAATTGTCATAGAGTCTGCTGCTTTTTAGGGGTAAATCGGTGCAATCTGGGGTTCAAACCCACCCTTTCACTTCCATATCAGTTAAGGGTCGTTCCAATTTCATATATTCACTTTTTGAGGCTTCAAGGATATGTTTCATCATGACGGGTTCGTTAGCATCGGCTGCAATGAAGGCCGAGTTTAAGGCAATATTACGGATGTTTCCTCCGGCGACGTTGAGTTTACCGAGTTTGGAATAATTTAACCCTTCGGTAGGAGTTTGTTTGGGGAAAATGCGTCGCCAAATTTCTTCCCGTTGGGTGGCGTCGGGAAAGGGGAATTGAATGACGAAGCGGATGCGGCGCAGAAAGGCTTGGTCTAAGGAACTTTTGAGGTTGGTTGTGAGAATGGCTAATCCGCGATACGCTTCCATGCGTTGCAGCAGGTAGGCAACTTCGATGTTGGCGTGGCGATCGTGGGAGTCTTTAACTTCGCTGCGTTTGCCAAATAAGGCGTCAGCTTCGTCGAACAGGAGGATGGACCCGCCTGCTTCGGCGGAGTCGAAGACTCGGCGGAGGTTTTTCTCGGTTTCTCCGATATATTTGCTAATGATGGAACTGAGGTCGATGCGATACAGATCGAGGTGCAGTTCTTGGGCGATAATATCGGCGGCCATTGTTTTACCCGTACCGCTGGCACCGGCAAAGAGGGCGGTGATGCCTAATCCTCGACCACTTTTCCCACCAAATCCCCAGGTTTCGTAAACTTTAGCCCGTTGTCGCACATGGGCAATGATTTCTCGGAGGGTGTCTCGTTGGATGTCGGGAAGTACGAGGTCCTCCCACTGGCTACCGGATTCGATGCGTTGGGCGAGGTCCTCCATCCGCGATCGCGCCTGGATACGGCAAGTCTCCCACAGTTGCCTACCGAAGTCATTGCTGTGATCATGCCCAAGGGGGTAAGTGCCTTTGGTTTTGAGGCAGGCGGCACGAATGGCGGGGGCGCTGAGACTAAAATGGGAGACTAAGGTTTCAATATGACCTTTTAAGCTGGCGGCAGATGTACCGAGGGTATTGATCCAGAGTTCCCGTTGTTCCTGGGATGAAGGTTGTTCGACTTCAAAAGTAATTAAGGGACGTTGCCGGGGATGGCGCCGATCGCGGCTGGTAATGAGTAAGGGATGATCGTAGTTTTCGATAATTCGGGCGATCGCACTTTCTCGGGCAACATCGTTACTATCGACTTCATCGCAGTCTAATAGCAAAGCGCTGTTATTTAAAAATGCCTCTCTCTCCCATAACCGCATCAGTTCGGTAATTTCTCCCAAGGCGATCGGAATGACATCCCCTGCCATGACGTGGAGGTTCCACCCGATCGCACTACAAACCGCTGAGGCGATCGCCCGCTTACTGGCGACATCACTGCCACATAATTGGATAATGGGTACTTTGCCCATTTCTTCACTCACCAGCATTCCCGCCACTTGTTCTGCCAACTGGCGATGGGACCCACATAAACGGTCCATTTCTCCAACCTGGATCGGGATACGGGTAATGATGGCACTCAAGCGTTCCTCGGGATGCTCTATGCCCACTAAATAATGCAACACCCGTTCATCAATTCTGAGGGGACTCTGAGTGAGAGCATTCCCTACTCCAATATCCAGGAGTCGCCACCGGCGCAATGCTCCCACCGGGGTGAGTGCCATCCAATTCGGTGAGGGTAAGACCTCCAAAGCCAGATTAAACGTGGGATATTGGGCTTGAGCCTCCCCTTGTGCTGTCGCACACAATGTTCCCCAAGTACCATCCAGTTCCATCCCCGCACATAGCACCAGGATGTCCCGTTCAAAACTGGATAACCCAAAACGCTGGCTGAGTTCATCTAAACTCGAAGGGGTCTCCAAATCCCAAGGGATTGCCTGTTCTGGAAGCGAGAAGAGTGCTGTTGTATCAAATTCCGCCTCGGGATTCAGGCGTTGGATGTGAAGCTGTAAATAGGAACGAACCCGGGCGATCGCCGACATTAAATACTCTTGATTGGCGATCGCCCAGGTTTTAGCCGGACTCATTTTGACTCCAGACATTTATCCACCAATTTCTTTAATCAAGTTTTCCAAGTAACTCTGAGCTTCCTGGGGAGTCATCATTAACGCTTCCCCTTTCCGCAAAATTTCATACTTCCCCCCGCGATATCCATGTCCTACAATCAACCCCATCTTAACGGCTTGATTCCCCAACTCATTTAACTGATTGATACTCATAATATCAACCTCTTGAATCAACCGTCTTTTTAACTCTTCTTCATTCATGGTTTTGTCCTGTGTAATAGATTATCAGCTCTTTATTATTCTCTCTCAATCATCTTAATTCAATTCAATTCATTTCATTTCATTATTGCCCCCATTATTTTGTAAAAATTGGTGAAATTCTGGTTTTATAATCCCTCATCGAATCACCATTTTAGGCTCAGTATAACGATTAAAATGAGGACTATTGGGATCAGACTCCACATTCAGGATACTTTCTGCCCCATCTACCTGTAATCGAACCAAATACTCACCGGGTTTGACATTTTTCACCGGAATTGTCACGACCATCCCATCTCGATGACGGTTGGGGGCCTCAAACATATAAGCAGCCGGATTCTGGGTAGATTTTTCATTCAAAACTAATACAATCCGTTGATGCTTGCCTAGGGTTAGATTAACTCGGACCTTAATCTCTGCGGAACGGACTTCTTCTTCTTTTCCTTCCAATTTAGAAACCGTTACTTTCGTTACCACAGGACGTAAAATAAAAGGAATAGCATTTGATTCTAACCGTTGGGAGAATACTATCGGTTTGGATAAAGTTTGGGTTGCGGTTTCATGGGTATATTCTCCCCGCCATCCGTTGCCATTTTCTGATCGAGATTCTGTGGGGATATGATGAATAACTTGTAAGCTTTGTACCCCAGCTTTAAGAGAATGATCTGGAGTTGCAGAAAGGGGAATCAATAGCTCAGTTTCGCTGACGGATTGGGGGGTAATTTCTACACCACTAATCCTTACGGTTGTCTGTTTACTGTTGAGGTTTTTACCACGAATTAGTAGGGTGCTATTGGCGAGAATGGGGTCAAATTTTCCCGATCGCGAGACCACTTGTTCCACCAGGGGACGATTGAAAAAGGGAATAACACCACTGAGGGCGCGTTCTCGCACGGGTAAGGCTCGGTAAGCGGATTCTTCTCCTTCAATCATGACAACTGTGGCTTTATAGACGAGGGAAATACTATAAGGTGTTTGAAAAAAGACTGACCAAACTTTTGATAAATCTTCTAAAGATAAATCCATCGGACTAAACGAAATTTCTTCAGTTTGATCCGCTAAATTGGAATCGGTTAAATAGGGATAGCTAGAATCCGCCAAGGTTTCGTAAATGGTTTCTCGGGTCAAAGTCGTGCGATCGCTCAAAATTTTGACCACACTGCCTAACAGTCGTTGGGGTTCTAATTCTGTTTCATTGCCGTAAAAACTAAGAATATAATGCAAATCTAATGCGGTCCGGGATTTCTTAGCCCCGGCATCCCGCGTACTCCGCATCCGGACTTCTGCATTCTTTTGCCACACGGGATTGAGGGAAACTTGGTACATATAAAGGTTAACCCCTTTTTCAGGCGTTCCGCTACCTAAATTATTGGGGCGAACCGTGGTGACTCTTGCCCCATCTAAATCTAATTGAACAGAAGACTGTAACATCCGTTGTAAACAAGCGGTGACGGTGGCAATAGCCAGATAATTGCTCATAATTATTATGCACTCTGGGCTGATACTAAAATGAGGATTGAGTTTAAACCGATTGTAACTGCTAATTTTAAAATCTGAGCGGTCCGATCGCAATTCGGTGAATCGGGCTAAACTCAGTAGATAAAGCTTAACATAAGCCGTTGTGAAACTTTTGACGAAAATCAGGCAGGAATTTTCTGAAAATAACCGATTTAGAGGCAAAAACTGACAAAACTTAAGCAAAGTTTAAATTTTATCGATTCGGAGAAAATTGAGTTAAACTTTTCAGGCATACGGGGGTGTCAGATTAATTGAGAAAAATGTGCCAATCAAGCGGCGATCGCCCCTGAGTAGTTTCAGCTTAAAACCTATAAGTTGTTGCCAATTTAATCGATACCTGGACGAGGAGGCAATTCCTCCAATTTGTACGTTCCCCAACTCACTCAGGGAACGAAGGAACGGATCAGAATCACCCCAGAAGGGGCGATCGCACCCCGTTCTCCCGACTGTTGACCCACAGCCTTTAAACTTTATCACCCCATGACATCGGTAAATTCTAACCCCCCGACTGCTTCTGTGCCAGTGATCACAGACCCGGATGTACTCTTACAAGCGATGCTGACCAGTTTTAACCAAAGACTGGAAACCGTCGGTGAACTGATTATGCCCGCAGTTCCAGCAATGGCCGAGTATTATCGTCATCGCATTGGGTCCTTATTCGATAGTTTGGCGATTCCGTTCAAAGCAGCGGAACGAAATCAACTCTATCAAATCTTGGACAAAAAATTAGCCGAGGGATTTGCCTTATCCCCCCATGCCCGCCTCCGACTGAAGTACCATCCGGCAGAACCCCCAAAAACTGGATTAACCTTTGAATTTTCGGTCTCTGTCTTATCCGATATTGAGGAATATCAGGAGTGGATGAACCAGAACGAACAACCCTGGTTTGGGATGACTCCCGATGGGAAAGTTTTGGAGATTGCCGAGTTAATAGAAGACCCCCAAACTGCCTCAGTTTTGGATATCGGGGCCGCAACTGGACGGAATACCTTGACCTTGGCCCAACGGGGTCATCCCGTAGATGCCTTGGAATTAATCCCGCCCTATTGCGATCGCCTCCAACAGATTGCCGAACAAACGGGATTACCTATCACCATCACTCCCGGAGATATATTCGATCCCCTGGTCCGAATGCCCTTGGGACAATATCAACTCGCGATCGCCACCGAAACCCTTCCCCTATTTTGCTTCGATCGCGATCGCCTGCGGCTGTTCCTCCTCAAAATGTGTGATGTCCTCCAGACAGGCGGTTTCCTGCTATTTAGCCTCTTTCTCGCCGCCGAACACTACGAACCGGATCCCGTCACCCGCCAGATGTCGCAAGTCCATTGGTCCTGCCTCTTCACGCGATCGGACCTCGCCCAGGCAATGGCCGGATTGCCCCTAGAACTGATCTCCGATGAGTCCTGGGTCAACTATGAACAAACCCATCGCCCCGAAGAAACATGGCCTCCCCATGAATCCTTTGTCAACTGGGCAACCGGACGGGAATTATTACTCACCCCCCCAGACCAAACCGCAATGGAATTGCGCTGGATACTCTGCAAACGCTTGTAACCGCCCATCCCATCCGAGATATTCCCACCCCGCAATAGTTTTTTCCCAACCCAGATCCAGTGCAATGGATACAGTGTAAACCCTTGTAAATCCCCTTGCCATCATGTATTCCAACCCCGCAATAGTTTCCTCCACCCCTGAAAACCAGCCATTGACCGACCCCCCCACCCTACAACCCGGACCCTTTGCCCAACTCCAGCAGCGATTTCAAGGGCGCGGTCAAATCATCATGCCTTGTATCCCCGCCCTTTTGGAACATTACCTCAACTCCATTGCCCAACTGTTGAACGCCCTCGGGCAAACCCTGGACCATGACGGGGTAACTCACCTTTCCCAAAGTCTGTGGCGAAAACTTCAGGAGGGATTTGAAACCTCCCCTCATGCCAAAATCGTCCTGACCTACGAACCCCAACCCCATGACAGTTCCCAGTTAAAATTTCAAGTCTCTTTGTTGACCCCTTCCCTGGCGGAAGAATATCAAAAGTGGGTCAAAACTAAAGAACCCCCGCTATTTGGAACCCATCCGGATGCCAAGGTGACTGCCATTGCTGCCCAATTTGACAATCCAGCCCATGCTGCGATCGTAGACATAGGTGCCGGGACTGGTCGCAACAGTATTCCCCTCGCCCAACGGGGTCATCCCGTAGATGCCGTAGAACTTGCCCCCGTCTTTATCCAGGACCTGCAAGCAACCGCCCATCAGCAAAACTTACCCCTGCGAGTCATCCCCGGGAACATCCTCGATCGCCCCGTGAAACTCCCCCCCGCCTATTACCACCTGGCGATCGTCTCCGAAGTCGTCTCCCATTTTCGCGACGTCAGCGAACTGCGCCTCTTACTCGCTAAACTCAGTGACGCCGTACTTCCCGGCGGATTCATCTTATTCAACCTCTTCCTCCCCCTCCAAGACTACCAGCCCGATCGCCTTGTCATAGAACTCTCCCAATCCTCCTGGTGCACCCTCTTTACCCGGGCCGAACTTGCCACCGCAATGGAGAACCTTCCCCTAAACCTCGTATCCGACGAATCCGCCTTTGAATACGAACGGGACAACCTCCCCGCCTCCGCATGGCCCCCCACCAGTTGGTATCCCACCTGGTCCCAAGGCCGAAATATGTTCCATCTCCCCAACGCCTTTCCTCCCCTAGAATTGCGCTGGATTCTCTGCCGCCGGTTGTAACCCTTCCACCCCTCTAACCCTCATGTTCCCTCCCGAAACCCCCTCTTCTGCCATCCCCCACCCTGTACCCCAGATCCAGGAGAAACACTTCAAACAACTGCAAAGCCAGTTTCAAGCCCGAGGCGAAATCCTATTTCCCTGCGTTCCTGAGTTGTTACACCTGTATCTGGATCAAATCACCGCCTTGTTTAGCAGTCTCAACAGTGTCATCGAACCCACTACCCTTGCCAAACTCCCAAAAGAACTGGAAAACCAGTTAATCTCTGGATTTGCCACCTCTCCCCATTCCAAATTAATTCTCACTTACGAACCGAGTCCCCGGGGAGTGACCCTACAACTCAAACCCTTTATTTCCTCCGTTGCCGATCAGTACCACGATTGGGTAAAACTGCGCGAACCCCCCTTATTTGGAACCCATCCCGATGCCAAAGTCATGGCAATAGCGGCCCAATTTGCTAATCCGACCGATTCCCCCCTCTTAGATATCGGGGCGGGAACAGGTAGAAATACTTTTCCCTTAGCCCAACAGGGTTATCCCGTAGATGCCGTAGAATTAACCCCGGCCTTTGTCGAACAAATCCAAAAAGCCGCACAAGCACAGAAACTGCCCGTTCGAGGCATTCTGGGAGATATCCTCGATCGCCAACTCAAGCTACAACCCGCCTATTATCAAGGAGTGATACTCTGTGAAGTGATTGCCTCCCATTTTGGGTCCGTCGATCGCCTCCGCCTGCTGTTAGCCCGAATTTGCGATACCTTACGTCCCGGTGGTTTATTATTATTTAGTCTCTTCTTAGCCGTAGATGACTATGAACCGGACAAACTCACCCGAGAACTCTCCCAAGTCACCTGGTCCTGTATTTTTACCCGGTCCGAACTCGCCGCAGCGATGGAGAAATTGCCCCTGACCCTCCTATCCGATGAGTCCGTTGTAGAATACGAACGCCAACATCTCCCAACTGCTGCATGGCCGCCCACCGGATGGTTTATCAAATGGTGTCAGGGTGAAAATTTATTTCCCTTACAGAACCCAGGGAAACCCCCAATGGAGTTGCGGTGGATTCTCTGTCAACGGCGGTAATTGCCCTAGAATACCTATAAACTGGGGGCGGGGAAGTATTTAAAAACCAAAATCTCTCATCAAAAATCTCGCACATAGTGAGGCAAAACCCCCGGTTTCTGAATGATTCCCAAGAACTAGAATCCAGGTTTCTGGGTTCACCTGTGCCACCTCGCCCCAATTTATACCAAATCCGATTTTTATAGACCTATCATAACCGGATTTCATATTAGATATGAAACCCGGTTTCTGAGTTGTTTCAGCAGAGATTAACTAGCAACTAACCCAACTTTTAATGCTTTGACAATCGCCTGAGTGCGACTGCTGACACCCAGCTTTTCAAAAATAGCCGTTAAGTGAGCTTTAACCGTTGCAACCGTAACGTAAAGGTGACGGGCAATTTCTTCATTAGAAGCCCCTTTTACTAACCATTCTAGCACTTCCCGTTCGCGATCGGTTAACCGGATATTTTTACACCCTTGCAAAGAATGACCGGAGTAAAAATGAAAGATCCGGAAAAAGCTTGTTGCTACCTCCGGGGCTAAATAAACTTCATCTTTCAAGACTGTAGTCATAGCATCCCAGAGTTGTTTCGCAACATACTCTTTGAACACATATCCCCGTGCTCCCGCTTGCATCGCCCTAAATACCGCTTCATCTTCATGATGGGCTGATAATACGATCGCCTTCCCTTGAAAAGATTGTTCCCGCAATCGTAGCAATGCTTCAATCCCATCGGTTTGAGCTAATTCCAAATCCATTAAAATTAAAGCCGGATGTTGTTGAGCAGTCACCTTTAAAGCTTGATCTACAGAAGCTGCCTCTCCAACGACATCCATCCGAAACAACCCGTTATTATTATAAAAACTCAGCAGAGTTTTTAATCCCTGACGAAATATTGGATCGTCATCGACCAGTAAAATTGAGACGAGTTGAGGTGTTATCATGGTTTTACCTTTGACCTCTTAAAAACGACACAATAAGTGTTGACAAATCTAGCAATTTAAAATGTGATAAACTGAATGTTCAGTAATTTGAAAATGTTGCAATACAAAGTCAGAAAAGCCCTAAAAAAGTCTATGTTTTGGCAAAAATTTTATCCAAAACTCTGAATATTTTCTTTGAATTACACTTTCTAATCCGATTTAAAATGACGTGGCAAAGTAAAAGAAAAGAGCGCCCCACCTTCCGGATGATTTTGCGCCCAAATGCTGCCCTGATGGTCAAGAATAATTTTTTTGGCGATGGGTAAACCCAGTCCGGTTCCCCCAGGTCGGCGGGTATAAAACGGGGTAAATGCCTCTTGGAGGTCTTCTCGGGAAAGACCCGGCCCGCGATCGCTCAGAGAGACCAGAACCTCATTATAAAAAACTCGCCACTCACAAATAATCCGGCTACCTAGGGGACTAAAGGCGATCGCATTATTCAAAAGATTTTCAAAAACCTGTTTAATTTGCCATCGATCTAAAGGCAGCATCACCGAAGTTTCAGATGCCTCAACTTTTATTTCTTTTTCCTGCAATCGGGGTTGCATAAACGTGAGAGTTTCCTCAACAATTTGACGTAAATCATGACGCTGCTTCGGCAATTTCTGTGCAGGTTTTCCGCACTTGAGCAACTGAGTTAAATTAGCACTCAATTCACTCACTGACTCCCGAATTACTGCTGCTTGTTCTTGAAAAGGACCCGATGGTAATCCCCGACAAAGGGTCTCAGCATAAAGGTTAATTAGAGCCAAAGAATTGCGCAGTTGATGTTCCGCCTTATGAAGAGATTGCCGCAGTAATTGAAGTTCAGAAGATTGGTGGTGGGAAGCGACTGCACCTTGGAGATAATGGTGTAGCATTTGCATTTGCTGTTCCACAAATTCTACTTGTAAAGAAGACAGAGATTGAGCAGTCCATAAGAGGAGATACGAACCGGGTTGAGTTAGGCCAGAAGTGGAATGATTCTGAGCATAGGCTGTCGGGTCCGTAGATCCAGAGCGATCGCCTGGGGAAACAATTCCGGCTGGGAGGCACTCTAAAAACCCACCTGTATCAGAGTCTATTTCCGGGAAAAACTTGCTGGAACTGCCATCAGTCAACGAAGGGAGGGGGTAAACATAATAGGCATTGAGTTGACAGAGGCGCGCAACCGGCAACTCATGGGGTAACCACACCTCAGACTTTAGGTAAGATAACTCCCCCTCATCCAATTCAGGGCGATCGCCCCTCACTTCACCCACCCAACGTCGAGGGTGTCCCGCCTCAAAATCCGGGTAAACAATCCAGGCACCGACTAACGGCAGATAGCCGATCATCTGCTGAATCTGTTTGCGGCAGACTGACTCAATGGCTAGGGATGGCGATCGTGAAGGAGTCGGGTTAGTCAAGGGTCTGGTCTCTTCTAAGGAAAATTCCGCGATCGCGGAGTTAAACGGTACTTCAGAGCGAGAGAAAAACATTCCAAGACGCAACGGTTCCATACCTACTCTTCTTTGTAGTCGGTTCTGTTTGGTGAGAGTTTGAATCCCCGAGCGGAGGATAATCAAACCTACCTTAACCTCAGATTCCAAGAAATCCTAAAATTCCACACAAATTTTAAAATTTCGACCAAAGTCTAATAACCAGAGTCCATCAACCTCATTAATCTATAAGCTGTAGCTGCCTAATCACCTAGGTTTATGATTCCTGCTGTTGCCCAGACCTTAGCAGAAATCCTGGCAGGCGGGACCTCAGCGATCAGTATGGAGCAAATTGATTTCAATTCTCCAAATTCCGAGCTGAATCATCAGGCTCCAAGGCTGAACCTCTACTGCTACGACGTTCGGGAAAATCCCCAAATGCAAATCTCCCCTAAACAGACCGACCCCTCAACCATTTGGGTTGATGTCTCGTTTCTGATCACGGCTTGGGATAAAACAGCCCTAGGGGAACAGTATCTCTTGTCAGAAGCCCTGACAGTTCTTCTCCCGTACCATTCTTTACCGTCCGAACGTTTAGCCCCAGCCTTGCAAGGCAAGGGAACTGTACCCATGAGGATTTCTGCGGATGGGCTGAGTGAAATTGCAGCAATTTGGATCGCATTAGGCATCCCCCTACGTCCCGGGTTATATCTAACCGTAACCGTTCCGTTCACCAGCCAACCCGAACCCGCTATGAAGGAAATTGCTTTTACCTCGACTCAATAAAAAGCGTTAGCAAACTCACCGTGTTGTTGCGGAGGCTCGCACGGACCTGAAGCACTCACGTTTGCTAACCATTGTCGATCTAACTATCTATTCATTGGAGAACAACCACTCATGCCCTTGGATTATTTTGCTCCTGGCGTCTACGTTGAAGAAGTAGACCGAGGTAGTCGCCCGATCGAAGGCGTCAGTCTCAGCGTTCCTGGCTTTATCGGCTTTACGGAAGATGTCCGTGGTGATGCGGAAGTCTTTCAACCCATGATGGTCACCACCTGGGATCAATACCTAGAATATTTTGGGAAACCAGGCTCTGATGGGTTTACCGACTTCGATGCTTATCTCCCCTTTGCTGTTTACGGATGGTTCTTAAATGGCGGGGGTCGCTGTTGGGTGAGCAGTATTGGGACCAAACTCCCGGGTTCTGAAGCGCCACCGCCCGAAAAAACCGCCACAAAATTACTCACTTCCTCCGGTCGTCCCACCTTATTGTTTAACCTCAAAGGAGCCGCAGGAGGAACCGAAGATGGTGAAGCACCAGCACTTCCAGCCGCCACGGGACGAGTAACCATCAAAGTTGAAAGCAGTACCCCGAAGCCTCCAGAAGATGAAGATGCAGAGCCACCCATCGATGATGGTCAATTCTTCAAAGTTACCGTAAAACGAGGGGATACGGTACTGGAAACCTACGATAACCTGACTATGAAAGAAGACGTAGAGGCCGAGTTAGGCAGCTATGTCGTCACTGCATTGCAGGAATCCGAGGCGATCGATGTCAGCATCCCCGAAGGTCTAGGCGCCATCTCACCTCTCTCCAAGCGGCCCCTCAATGGGACCTACGAAGTTGCCCCGCCGCCGCCCTTCATTCAAGACCCTGATCGCCTGCCGCGAGAACTCCAAGGCAAGCGCGACGATCGCACCGGCGTCCAAGGGATCTTTGAAATTGATGACGTCGCCATGATCGCCTGTCCTGACCTGATGCGCGTCTATCAAGAAGGACTCATGGACATCGACCAGGTACATGGTGTCATGGAAATGATGGTGAGTATGTGTGAAAACTCTGCTCCCAGTCCCCCATTCCGCATGGTCGTCCTCGACCCGCCTCCGATCAAACCCGGAAAAAATGAGAACCGCGCCGTTGCTCCCGAACAGCAAAAGCCCCAAGACGTAGCCAAATGGTTACGCGAAGGATTTAACCGCCGGTCCATGTTTGCCGCCCTTTACTATCCCTGGATCAAAGTCGCCAACCCCCGCAACGGCGGTCGTCCCATCGCCATTCCCCCCTGCGGTCACATGATGGGCGTCTGGTGTCGCACCGATGAAACCCGGGGTCTGTTCAAAGCCCCCGCCAACGACACACCCCGGGGCGTCATTGGTCTAGCTTACGAAACCAACTTCCGGGAACAAGAACTGTTAAACCCCTTGGGGATCAACTGTATCCGGAACTTCTCCAACTACAATCGCGGCATTAAAATCTGGGGCGCACGCACCCTAGCCGAACCTGATAACATCCAGTGGCGGTATATTCCCGTGCGTCGGATGATGAGCTATATCGAGAAATCCATTGAAATTGGCACTCAGTGGGTCGTGTTTGAACCCAACGATTCCACCCTCTGGGGACGAGTCACCCGCACCGTTTCCACCTTCCTAGAAGGGCTCTGGCGTCAAGGTGCATTGGTGGGCGGGACCGCAGGAGAATCCTTCTTTGTCAAGTGTGATGGCGAACTCAATACCGCCGACACCATGATGATGGGTCGTCTATACATCGAAGTGGGAGTCGCCCCAGTGCGACCAGCGGAATTCGTCATCTTCCGCATCAGCCAATGGGCACCGGGTCAATAATTTCTAGTCCCCTCATGGTAAGTCAGTCATTAGACTTCTTGCAAAATTCTTAAAAGCCGATTGGCGTTCTTAAGGGGGGTTGGGGGGCTCAATCCGGTATTTTGCAAGAGGTCTATTATTCATCATTGGTGTATTGCTCGGAGTCAATCCCTAGCAAACGCATGATGAATAATGACTGAAATCCAACTGTTTTCACTCAGTTTTAAGGTTCAAGGAGTAAAACAATGAGCGATCTGTTTGTAATTTCTTCACATAGGTTTTCTTTTACAT